>JBEBGW010000199.1:0-8220 GCA_040081025.1 Pyrinomonadaceae bacterium
AATGGCAACCGATGTGCCAACAACCGCATTCGTCGAACGGCACGACCCTTGCAGAGCGAGAGAAATTGTTGATGCTTCCGATGTCATTCACGAACATCAAGAAATCCACTTATCGAGGACGACAATGAAGAAACTTTTAAGAGTCACTAAGAGCGGGCTAACCGAATTGGCACCGCTCGCTTTCGTTTTACTTTTCACAAATCTTGCTTCGGCTCAAGGCCCGATCTTCACCGGCGATGCGAGCAATCTGTCCAACATCATTCGTGAAGCCCTTAAGCTGATGGCGATCATTCTGTTCTGTCTTGGAGCGGTCGGCGTAGCATGGTCGATCTACAACAAGATGACCGGCAAGGAGTGGGGCAACCAGGCATTCGGTTCGCTCCTTTCTTTCGCTTTCGGAACCATCGTTGCCGTGTTCTGGCAGCTCGCACAAGGCCGAGCGGTCGGAGTTGATACCAACTTTTAGGAGGCAGTCTAATGAGAAGACGTTCAACACGCCCCAATGTTTTCCGAGGACTCAAGAGGTTCGGGGTCTACTCGACTGACTGGAAATTTATCTTGATCCCTACAGCCATCGCCTATCTTGTTCCTTTTGTTCTAGGTCTCTGGGTCGGATATGTACCATTGGGCTTCCCGGTCGGATTACTTGTTTTCCTCACTCTCTTGGGAATCTTTAACTACCTACGCCTTAGCAAACCCAGGTACTGGCTTTCTCAGAGGTTCGACGCTGAGATCGACAGATGGGCGACGATTCGGCCACCGCTGAAGAGCGAGATCAAACCGTCCCTTTGGACAACCCCAACCAGGAAATAAAACATGGACATAGCAAACCTATCATTCACGCAGATCGCTCTCTCGCTCTTCGGCGGCGTTCTCTCCGTTGGTCTTGGTCTCGTAGCCGGATTCCGAATCATCCCGGCATTCAGGTTACAAAGGACTCGCAAGATCGATAGCCCAATACCGGAAAAGAAAAAAGAACAATCAAAGTACGAAGCAGTTGGACGATTGCTCCCGACCGAGATAGCCGGGCTGGACGGCAATATCATTCGATACAAGGACGGGAGCTACGGTAAGGCGTTCATCTTCGAGCCGTCGAACAGTCTCTACATTGACGGAAATGTGACTGAGCAACGAATCGAAGAATTGAAGACGATCCTTAAGTTCGAGAAGCCGAAGAACACGGTCATACAGTTTCGATTTCTTAATTCGCTGGATACGGGAGAGGTTCTCCGCGAGCATCTGCTTTCGCGAGATGCGGAAACATCCGATCCGGTCGCAGGCGTGCTTCAAGCCACCAACCTTTCACTCCATGAAGAGGCCATCAGATCCGGCGAAGTGATGCGGCAAACCGCGACAGTCTGGATCCGCGTGCCGGTAAGGGATGCTATCGATAAGAGCGCTCTTTCGTCACTACTACCTTCGCTCATAAGAGATGTTAAAGAATACGGAATCGCACAACTACTCCGCTCGCCCTTAATTAGGATAAGAAATCGCGAAAGTGAATTGATGGTGCAGAGAGAGGTGCAAAGTGAAGCCGCGTGCAAACTCAAAGCTGCACGCGTGTTTCAGTCATTCGAAGCGAACTTTCCGCGAAACCTTCAGCTCCGTGAAATGATCCGAACGGAAATTTTTGAAGCACTCTTTATCAGCCATCGCCGTGAACATCAAAACTTTCCAAACCTCCCCAATTCCGCGTGTGTCGATCTAAGGCGATATCTGTGCAGTACAAATATCGAGAGCACTCGCGAGCAGTATGTCCGGCACAATGGCACGCCTATAAGTCTGGTTAGCCTAAAAACACTTCCGAACGGATTTGTTACGGCGGACATAATGCGTTATCTGACGGCCACGCGAGCTCTGGGCTATCCGCACGAGATCGTCGTTGATCTAATAACGACCGAGAAACAAGCAGCGAAAAAGGATCTGCAAAAACGCATCGACCGGATAGAAGGCAGCCGCAATACCTGGCTCGGATTTAGGAATCTCAAAAAAGATGCGATCGTGATCAAGTCCGATCTTGAAAATCTTCTCGAACAGGTAGAAAGCGACAACGAAGAGATCTGTAACCTACGGTTAAATGTCATAGTCTTTGCGAGCCGCTCAAAAGGAACGAAGGAAGCGCGGAAGCAGCTTGAGATACTTGATGACCGTTGCGATGCGGTTGTTTCGTCGATCCGAAAGAAGATCGGTGCTGATGCAATACGGGAAGACGCTATAAGGCAGCGTGCGATATATCCGCGAATGCTTGCGGGTGAGCTTTCCTGGAAGCCGACCGGACAGGAACTAACAGAAACCGCTGATTCCGTAATAGCATTCGTTCCAACCGAGACAAGCTGGCGCGGAAGCCGTCGGCCGCACAGCATTTTTACCACGCCAAATGGACAGATGTTCGGCCTTAACCTCTACGATCGGGCTCTCATCAAATCCCCCACTGTCATAGTTACCGCCGCGTCCGGCGAAGGAAAGTCCTTTCTTGCGTCGATGCTTATCACCGACATCCGTGCCCACCGTGGGAACGTAAAGGTTCGGGTGATGGACTACAGGCATTCGTTCAAGCCAATTTGTCGCCTGTTTGGCGGCCGCCACATCGAATTTAATGAGGCTGATCCGAAGCCGATTAATATTTGGAACTACCCGGGGATCGAGAAGGGTATCCATCCGACGAAGCGCCAGCTTTCGATGGTGCTGACGGACATCCTTATCCTCAGCAAGACGCCGCGGACCGACGCGATCACAAGCGCTATAGCCGCGACCGTCATCGACGAGGTCTACAAGATGTCGCTCGCCCGAAACGGAGACGGAAGACCGAAGTTCCAGCCAACACTCGGGCACTTTCTGGATGTTCTTAAAACGTATCACTGGGAACCGGCGCAGCAGGAGCCGGCTAGTGAGCTTTACTTAAAACTCAATGTTCACCGCAAAGATCCCTGGCTTAACTCGCCAACCCATCCCGACTATGACGTACCGTCAATGTTCGATGTGTTCGAGCTTTCGGGCATCAGCGGCCTCGACGAAAAGATCCGTGAAAGCGTGGGTTATCGGATCAGCGCTCAGATAATGCAGGAGATCGGCGAAGAGGACGATAGGAAACAAAAGACTCCGATCCTTTTTCTTTGCGATGAGATGCGGGAGATCAATCGTCATTTTCCGGCAATCCAGGAGCTTATTGCCGAGGCATCAGTAACCGGCCGTAAGGAAGGGTTGGTGACGGTCCTTTTCTCGCAGGCCTACGAGCACTTTACCGGAACTGCCGAGCGTCCGAATGAAATAGGAATTGACCTTGTTAAAAACTCCGGCGTTAAGATGATCGGTAAGCAGATCGGCGGCTTTGACCGTCTGGCATCAGACTGCGAACTCGCACCCGAAACGGTCACAGCTATCCGCGCGATCAGAAATCAATACGGCCGATACACGCAATGGGTCTTCGTCATTGGAAGCGGTGCGGACAAGATCGTTCAGATGGCCGAGATACGTCTGTCGCCGGCAATGCTTTGGGCAAACACTAACGACACGAACGAAGCGAACGCTCGACGACTTGTCGAAAATATGCGGCCTGATCTGCCGCCTGAGATCGTCGTCTCATGGCTGGCCTCGAAGTATCCGAGCGGGTTAACCGCCGCTGGGCTGACGGAAATCTCTTCTTTTGACCTCAATGAATTGAGCGGCTTGGAGGCAGCAGCATGACTCGAAATGGCAGAACAGTAAGGCAAATGGTTCTTGGCGTAATTCTCTCGTCGATATTTATCGGAATCGACGTCCGACCGGCACAGGCGCAGTGGACCGTTTTCGATCCGTCGCAATATACGCTTCAGGTCGCTAAAAAGATCGAAGAAGCGGCTCGATGGGTCGAGACGATCAATCACTATATCCAAACCTATGAGCAAGCGGTTCGGCAGTACGAGAAGACGGTGGAAAGCGTAACCAACCTGCGCGGCATTCTCGATAAGGTTGATGAACAGGTGATGCGGCATAAGCAGCTCATAACTACCTACGCCACTATCGGGCGCCTGATCCGCGGGACCTTTGAACTAAAGAAGCGAATTGAGGCGACGATTACCAGCCAAATACATTCAGTCGTGAACATAGCAAGACGGCTGAAGAACGGCATCTTCGACATGGAAGCAAACAAGCGGGACCTTGATGATTTTCTCAGGCACTCCATTGGGCGAAGTGCCGACGCACATCTCGCCAACCTGGAACGCCTTGCCAAGCTGGATTCAGAACTCGAAAGAATGCTGTTTGACCGGGAGAACATACTTCTCGATCTCGCCAAACTTTACGAAGAACGTGAGCGGATCGCGGATGAGACCAGAGCGATATCCACGAACCCATCCGCGAACCAGGACGGTGTGCAATCCCTAATCGATCAAATGCTCGCCGTCAATCTGCGCATAACAACCGTTGAGGGCCAGCTGCGGGAACTCGAGGCCAAGATACAGGCGAAATTCATTGTCTACGGCTTGAAGATCGAACAGATGACCGAATTCGGAAAAGAGATACGCCGCAGCACCGAGATGATGACGGGTATCACACAGGCCTCCGATGAGTTCCTGCGCGAACTTGAACGCTACGAAGTATGGAATGACGACGTCTACCAGAGCCCGCTTCCATGAGGACCGGAACTAAGAGATCACTTAAGAACTAAACAAACCAAAGCCATGAGAAACGTGACCCCATTTCGCCACGCTTTAGCGACAGCTCTACTCGTTCTTGCCTATATCGTCTCGCCATGCCTCCTCGCCAAGCCAGCGGCCGGGCAAACCCGGCCGCGCCCTCCTCGTCCACCGCGGGTTGAAGGACAGACGCCAATCGGCACGATGAATGGGCAGCCTGTGACGGCAAACGATCTGATAATGACGGTCAACCCGGACTCGCCGTTCATGCCGCCGCTCGACGGAAGTCCGGCTCCTGCGCTCCGAGAGTTCGAGAACAGATACCCCGCCAACCCGGTCGCATCACCGGCTCCCGGTCCCGTCGTGCCGCGTAAGCCGCCCGCTCCGAGTTTTAGTGAGCAGATCAGAAACCTAATGCGCACGGGACAGGAATGGCTTTTCCAATCTGTCCTGAACGTGATCGTAAGGCCCTTAATGCCGATCCTCACTTTCCTCGCATGGATCATTGCGAGTTTCGTATTGATATTTGCGTTTATTCGCCGGTTTCACGACAACCGCGGGCTTGGGCCAGAGCAGCTTGTCGCCTGGGCAATTCGGTCGATCATCTTCATGGTATTGATCGGCGCCAGCCCGTTCATCATCGACGGCCTCACGATCACCGGCAAGTTCTTTGCACGGCCGATCCGTGCCTACAATCGTTCACTCGTAACTGAGTTTGATGAGAAGATGAAGCAGTACGTGAAAGCAAACTTCGCTGTCGAAGATCCAAATGAACTGCTTGCGGAACGTCTTCCGAACGGGGAACCGGGCCTTGTCGGTATCATCATGGATAAAGAATCGTCTGTGAAAGACATCACAGGAGAACTCAATATACTTGGATGGGATATGCCCCGCATGTTCACCTTTATGGTGATCGGGCAGAACATCATAAAGTTCGGAGGCCTTTTCCTTGCGATCGCCGGGCTATTTATATTGATCGGCCTGAAACTGGCGGCTCCTGTCTTGGCGGCTTTCGGCTTTGACGAGAAGTTTGCCGCGCAAATGTTCTATCCGTTCTGCTGGGGTGTCGCTACTTTTGCGTTGGCATTTCCGATTGTAAAGGAAGTGACTCTCTATGTTTGCTATGCCCTCGGCGTACTCGCGCTTTCTATCTACAACGGCGAAAGCACATTCTCGCTTGTTCCCGTAACCGCGCAGATCATAACCAACGGTGCTTACGATCCGGCGTCAAGTGCTCTTATTGTTACAGCATTGTTCTTCGTTTCCAGCCTTTGTTTCATTCTTGTTCCGTGGCTCAGCTATCGAGTGCTTCGCGGACAGGTCTACGAGGGCGTCTCTCAAATATCGATGGGGTGGATGCTGTCGAGTCTCGGTACGGCCCTTGAGACCTACGGACTAGTCGCCGGCGCTGCTATCAACCGACAAGCTGAAAACACCCAAATTCAGGGCATATACAATGCTGAGCAGACGGCCGCGAAGAAGGCACTCGAAGCCTCGAACCAATCAACGGAAGCTCGATTGATCTCATCCGTTGCCGGAGTCGAAGGCGGGCTTGTCACCAATCTTGGGCAGATCCGGGCCAATCAGGTAACTCAATCTCTGCTTGCAGAAGCAAGTATGAATTATGGACTGACCAGCAGCCGCGCTGCTACAAATCGCGAGATCACGGGGACATTGGCTGAAGCGCAAGGATCTAAAGACGCACGCAGCTTTGATGGCAAAAAGGAAGTTGAACTGCGGGGCCAGGGTAATCTTGAGCGCTTCGGTATGAAGACCTATGAATTCACGCCGGGCGGTTCATCAATTGCAGGAACGTCCGTTCCGATACGTACTGGGCAGGAACTCTTCGACTGGTCGAGAGACAAGCATCCGATTCAGGAAGTCAATAAGCAGATGGATTCTACTACGAGCAGTACTGTTGCTCTCCAAAATAACAACACTGATATTGTTGCTGACAAGAAAGTTGAAGCAAGCAATACCTATCAGGGAGAGATCAATCAGGCTCTTGAAACTCAGGTTTCACAAAGCAAACAGGCGTTTAACGCAGGCAGTTCGATCGCTTCATCAAGCAGCAGACAAGGAGCAGGAATTCAGCTTTCCGGTACTAGACGCTCCGCTGACCTTGAGAAGGTATCGAACCAATTAAACTTTGAAGGACGGAGTGATGCCGCGTCAATTAATCAAACGGCTGCGATGGAAGCGGCACGACTTCGCATGGTCTCGACGGTAGTAACAGGTTTTTTCCGCGATATGGATCGTCGGTTGGAGGAAATGAAACCAAAATACTAGCTAGGAAATTCAACCCACCAAAACAGGAGAGTTCATCTAATACGTGTAGCCTTGGTTAAAAAGATTTGAAGGAAAATCAGCGAGATACAGCTTGCCAAGATAACCAAAAAACCTGTACGCAAGCTGTCAAAAGTGGTTGAGGTGAAGCCGACTAGCCAGGTAATGAATGCTCCACCCAAACCACCGAAAACGAATATCGGCGTGGCGTTCCGTGTTGCTTGCGATCCGAACAGTCTCGTAAAACGCGACATGTTTGTCGGGAAAACGGAAGAACATCCAAATCCAAGAACGGCTGAGCCAGTCAAAAGAAGAGCAAAGCCTTCCGTCAACAGAATCAGTAGGATCCCGCACGTCATGAGAATAAGACTGGCGAACAATACGGTATTTTCCTTAAAAAAACGAAAGAAGGCCGGAGCAATGCCGCGACCCACAACGAGCAGTAAGAAGAACACGAGTGCTGCCGAGATCCACCCCCTTGTTGTGGACTGCACCAAGCGTGCCTGATACGTTGTAATCCACCCGCCAACACTGCTTTCGATACCTATGTGAATAAAATTGAAAGTTGCGACCAACCACGCTGTAGACGTCGTCCAAATCGGGATTGATGCACCTATTCCCGTATCGCTTTGTTCAGTGTCTGGCTCGTAATTCGAAAAGGCGATTAGAAAGCCAACAGATAGAAGCAGTACACTGAGAATAATGGTCGGCAAAACGACGCTGGTTGGCGTGCCAACACGATCAATAAACGGCTTGCATAGTATGGCTCCCACGCCCCAAAAAAAGTTAATCGTGTTCAACGCCGATGCAGAATTATCCCGATCTAGTTCAACCACGAGCATATTGATGGCGGGAATAGTAAGGCCGATACCGAAGCCATATAGGGAAACTGCCGTTGCGCACAAAAACCAAGAGTCCGAATTTACACTGGCACACCCAAAACCCATAAGGCAAAATCCACCAAACAGCATTTTGATATATCCGAATTTTCTTACAAGGCGGCTATAACAAAGGGTCCCGGATAGCCCGATTCCTGATCATTCAACGACAGCCGTAGTGAAAGAGTCGGTAGGATTTGTCCAAGAAGAACCGTGATTATTCCGATCAGAATAAATCCGACGCGAAGAAATATAACTAAATTTCTGCTGGATTTCTTGGGCATATCTCGTGACGCCCGGTTGACGAGCGCGATGACTCGAGTGAATCTATCACGGTTTGCGAACAAAGCCTACGATCAAAGTCGCCGCTTTGGATGTGAGTTTGGGCGGCTTTCACGTTCCAAGCTGTAACCTTGAAAAATGAGAAAACGACATCTTTTATC
>JBEBGW010000200.1:0-8219 GCA_040081025.1 Pyrinomonadaceae bacterium
TTCGTGATTGATCTCTTCCATCTCGAAGACGACGTCGTAGGGGATGTTCGCCTCGGCGAGGAGGACGTTCATGTGGCCGGGCAGGCGTCCGGCGACCGGGTGGATCGCGAATTTAACCTCGGTGCCGCCTTCCTTGAGGATCTTGACGACCTCGGCGAGGGAGTGTTGGGCCTGTGCGACTGCGAGGCCATAGCCGGGGACGATGATGACCTTCTTCGCGGCCTGCAGCATCTCGGCGGTGCTTGCAGCATCGATGGAACGCACTTCACCCTGCGGTTCACCGCTCGCTGATGAGGCGACCGTTCCGCTTTCAGTACCGAATCCGCCGAGCATCACGCTGACGAACGAGCGGTTCATGCCCTTGCACATTATGTAGCTGAGGATCGCACCGGATGATCCCACCAAGGCTCCGGTAATGATGAGCAGATCGTTCGACAGCATAAAGCCAGCCGCCGACGCCGCCCATCCCGAATAGCTGTTGAGCATCGAGACGACCACCGGCATATCCGCTCCGCCGATCGCCATGATGAAATGGACGCCGAGTACGCCGGTCAGGACCGCCGCCGCGATCAGATACGGATTCCCTGTCACGCCGGGAGCCATCGAAAACAGCACGCCGAGCACGATCGTGCCGATGAGCATCGCGAGGTTAATGAAATGCCGGCCCGGAAGCATGAACGGCTTGCCGCCGATCGAGCCTCGGAGTTTCAGAAATGCTATTACCGAACCTGTAAACGTGATGGCACCGATGCAGACACCAATGAAGATCTCGATGTGATGGATGAGGAGTTCGTTCTGCGGGATGTTGGACGGCCCGAGATACGTGCCGAAGCCTACGAGTACCGCCGCTAGCCCTACGAAGCTGTGGAGTATCGCGACCAGCTCCGGCATCGAGGTCATCTGTACCCGCGACGCGAGCGTCGCTCCGATCACCGCTCCGATGATCAGCACGCCGCCCAGGATCGGCCAGCCGCTCGGGTCCATCGCGGCCGCCGTCGCCGCGAGCGCGATCAGCATCCCAATAATGCCGTACCAGTTCCCCCGCCGAGCGGTCTCCTGCCGCGACAACCCGCCGAGGCTCAAGATAAACAACGCACTCGCGGCGATGTATGCAATGGTGATAAGGCTGGTTTTCATTCAATTAAGAAAGTGCCAGAAAAGAAGCAAAGTCGTCAGCAATGAAGCGATTTACTGTTTCAATTTCGCGTCGAATCAAATTCTCGACCTCTCGCGTCGAACAATTTCCGAGTCGGATCCAAACTACTTTCGGTGGAAATCCAAATAAAAGACTGCGGTCGTGCATATCGACATCTTTAGATACGATCACGAAGTCATGAACGACCGCGTATTCCCACACATCCGGATCGTCCGACGCTTTGAGTCCTACGTTTCTGACATGCGTCGATTCGGGAAATAGGTCGGCGAGCCGGTCAGCCAATCTATGCGAAAGATTTTCGTCAAATAGAAGTTTCACGCGGCAATCGGTACTTCCATCAAACGGCGTTCACGATCTGCAGCGAATGCGATCGCAGCTTTTAGGTCTTCTTTTGTTAGATCCGGAAAATCAGCAAGAATCTCTTCTTCGGTCATCTCCGAAGCAAGATATTCAAGCACCTCGTAAACCGTGATCCGCAGTCCGCGAATACAGGGCTTCCCCCCGCGTTTATTCGGCTCGATCGTTATGTAATCTTTGTAATCCATATGCTGCCTAGTTCAGCCATTCGTGCGATTTTGCATGGAGGCCAAAACTTCGTCTAGTTTCTCTTCGGAATCAATCGAAACGTCGTTAATTGTAAGGCCAGCCCCCGTGTTGAGCATGGCGAGATACGTCTGCCTTTCCGTTCGCTCGTTATCTTCATTCGACGTATATTCGATTCTCTTAACCTTGCCGAAGAGTTCTTTGCAAACGGCTTCCCAGAGAACTTTTGATGGATCGTCAGTATTAATAACGACGACAGATTTGCGAAACCAACCCTTTGTAAATAACAGGAGGTCCGTCAGGATCGCTCTCTTTTCATTATCTGAAATCGGGGAGCCATCGTCCCATTTGGAAATCGATTCCGTGTAAATTCGGTCTCCATCCAGCCGCGTAAAATCAATTTCGGTTGTTCTCCCCTGCGACTCATAGTGAATTCCCTCGTTCCGGGGTCCGTACGAAATTTTGGGTTTTGAGCTACTGTGCATCACTTCCTAAACATCGCCAACATTCGGTTGGTTACAAGGAATCCGCCGGCGATGTTGATCGTGGCGATGAGGACGGCGATGGCTCCGAGGATCGTGGTGACGTTTAGGGTGCCTGAGAGCTGCAGCATTCCGCCGACGAGGATGATGCCGCTGATCGCGTTGGTGACAGACATCAGCGGGGTGTGGAGAGCGGGTTTGACATTCCACACGACCTGAAAGCCGACGAATACCGCGAGCATAAATACCGTGAAGTGCGAGAGCTTTGAATCGGGTACGAAGAAACCGAGCAGTACCAGCACAGCGCCGAGCACGACGAGGACGATCGGGTTCAGCCCGGAGCCGTCGTCCGCACCATGAGCGGCGGCTTTCGCGATCGCGACCGGTTCCTTCGCGTGTCCACCCGGTTCGGGCGGGGGCGGCAGATCCTTCACCGGAGCCGGCCAAAGCATCTTGCCGCGGTCGAGGACGATGGCTCCGCGGATCACTTCGTTTTCGAGGTCGATTCCTAGACTCCGCCCATCTGTAACCTGACCAGCCTGGCCGCCCGCTGACGCAGGCGGTTCTGACAGTTCTTCCAGGAACGCGGTGACGCATGCGCCGTACAATTGTGAAGACATCGACGCCATCCGCGACGGAAGATCGGTGTAGCCGATGATCGACACGCCCTTGTGATGTACAACTTGGCCCGGCTCCGTTAGGACGCAGTTGCCGCCCTGTTCGGCGGCGAGATCGACGATCACCGAGCCCGGCTTCATCGATTCGACCATGCCTTGCGTGATGAGTTTTGGAGCAGGTTTCCCCGGGATCAGAGCGGTCGTGACGATGATGTCTACCTGCATCGCCTGCGCGGCGAACAGAGCCATCTCGGCTTTGAGGAAGTCGTCGGACATCTGCTTGGCATATCCGCCCTTGCCCTCGCCTTCTTCGTGGACGTCGAGTTCGAGGAAGTCGGCTCCCATCGATGCGACCTGATCTTTGCAGGCCCCACGCGGATCGAACGCACGGACGATCGCTCCTAATCCTTTCGCCGCCCCGATCGCGGAAAGCCCGGCGACACCGGCTCCGATCACGAGAACCTTCGCGGGATCGATCTTCCCTGCCGCCGTTATTTGGCCCGTGAAGAATCGAGGAAAATGATTCGCCGCCTCGATGACCGCTCGGTAGCCGGCGATATTCGCCATCGCTGAGAGCGTGTCCATCTTTTGTGCACGCGTGATACGAGGCACGCTGTCCATGGCGAATACTGTGGCGTTCTTTTTCGCGAGCTTATCGACGATCTCCCGGTTCTGGCCGGGCCACATGAATCCGACAAGCCATCCATCCTCACGGATAAGATCGGTCTCGTTTCCTTCCGGCGGACGCACCTTCATTACGACGTCCGACGCAGACCAGAGAGCCGCGGCGTCCGGTAATACATCGGCTCCGGCTTCTTTATATTCGGCATTGCTGGCGTTGATCGCTCCGCCTGCACCCGATTCGATCGCCACGTCGAAGCCGAGCTTCTTCAGCTTCAGAACCGTTTGAGGCGTTGCGGCCACGCGCTTTTCGCCCGAATGGATCTCTTTCGGGATTCCGATAAGTGTCATATTTCGCTTGAGATTGACCGCGGACGCTCGGAACGCCGGGCCGAAAAAAATGCAGACGAGGAACTATTCCTTGCCTGCATTGTATTTGCGGCTACCGCGAGGGTCAAACTTTGCCCTCAGCTTTTCTCGAGAATAGTTTTCAAACTGTTCAGCCCGTCCTGAAAATCCTTGCCGACCGCGTCGTTCATATCGACAAGGAGTAGAAATATGTTCATCGGACGAGGCATCGATCCGGCAAAGCCCCATTTTACCTTGGTCTGATTCGCCCCGGCGTCTTCGAAGGTCATGTGAGCATCCGCCTTTGATGCAAACGGTTCGATGAATCGGAGCTCGCTTTCGATCCGCTCGTTCGGCATGACTCGCTTGATCTCTTGCTCGCCCTTGCCAACCTCCGGATTCTTGCTCTCCCATTTTGAGGTGAATCCTGCAGTTCCATCGGTGCCGACAAACTCCTGCTTCATCGCCGGGTCTTTTTTGAACCACGGGCCCCAGTCATTCTGATTGCGAAGGTTCTTGGCGTATTCAAAGACCTCGGCTCGCGGCTTGTTTACGACGATCTCGCGCTCAACGGCGAAATCGGTCGGAGCAAGCATCACGGCCGCAACGAGTGCGACGACAATGACGACCAAAAGCAATCCGATTCCAATGAGGATCTTTTTCAGCATAGAGTTCTCCAGTGAATTTGGTGAGGGAACTATAGCAGAAAATCATGTCGGCAGCTTCATTAAAGCCAGCCTTTCCACGACCTCGCCGTTCTCGATGTGCCGCTCCACTATTTCGGGAACGTCTTCGGCGGTGACCTGGCCATATAGGGTTCCGTCCGGGTAAACCATCACGGCCGTTCCAACCGAGCAGAATCCGATCGAACCACAATCGGTCAGCAAAACCTCGCCCAGCGGATTGCGGCCCTTCGACTCTTTTCCCTGTCGGAGGCCCTTTTCTTCGAGGATCCGGGTAAATTCGGCCTTCACGTCCGCCGAACCGACTGCGGCGCAGGATTTGCCGTTGCAAACGAAAACCTGCCGTTTGATCGGAGCTTTGAGCATCGGAGCGAGCTTTTCGAGTTGCTCCTGATCGGTAATGAATTTTGGTTGAGCCATTGTAAAGATGAACGTTACGCCCTTGCTGAAGCGCGGGCTTATGCATTCCTTTGATCCTTTCGCCCTTAGGCAACGTGTGGGCTACTGCATTTGTTTTTATTTTGCCACGAACACTCGGGATATTGCATCGAAGAAACTTGTGTTTATGTTAGAATTACGCATTTGAGCGCGAGATTTTCACGCGATAAATGGCAACAGGGATCATCATTCACATCACGGTCGGCGGCGAAAAGCGGACCGAGTTTTTCTCGGAAGAAAGGATACGAATTGGCTCCGATGAAACTTGCGATCTTCAGATCGAGACGACCTTGGTGGATGCTCCAAGTGTGTGGCTCGAATTGGAGAACACTGATGGTGTATTCCGCGTCATAAACTTTACCCCTTCCCTTGCGTTCCAGATCAACGAGAAGCCTATCCGCCGGTTTATCGCGGTTTCGGATGGAGATGTGATCCACTCAGAAGCGAGCGAATTGTCGTTCTCTTTCTTCGCCCTCGCCGGACGCGGATCGCTCATCAAGACCAACCGCGAACCGCGTCACGTCGCACAGTTCATCGAAGAGGCTGCTCTCGACGCGGCGTCGTCGCCGCAACGCGACGAGGCGAAGGCATTTCTAAGAGAATTCGTCCGTGAGCTATCGCGTGAAATATCGTGGACCACCAAGCTGATCACTCTTGTCCTCGCGATCGGGTTCATCACGGGCGTTCTCTATCTCGGATACGCGGTAAACGACGAACTTCGCCGCAGTCGTGAACAGGCGAAGGAGCAGGCTGAACTCATTCAGCGGCTGGGTGGGCAACTCGGCAATGCGGCTGATCAGCTCGGCTCTTTGGAACAGACGAACAAAGACCTGATCCGGGCCCAGTCGTTGGCGCAGAACGTGCGGGTCGACTACGGCAACGGCATTTGCCTGATCCTAGGTGTTTACGACCTCGTCGATCGTAATAACGGCCGCGTGCTGCGATACGGGAATGTTCAGGCCCAAGCGAATCCCTACGAACCACAGCCGGCTGAGGACGGATCGCAAACGCCGTCAACGTCTGTCGGTCTTACCACCGAAGGCAACGGCAGCCCGGTCGAATACGATTTCATCGGAACCGGCTTTCACGTAGGCGGCGGATACGTTGTCACCAACAAACACGTACTTCAGCCGTGGACGGAAGACGACTTGGTCAAGACGATGATGCGCGACAATAACGGCCGCGCTCGGATCAAGCGTCTTGTCATTTATTTCCCCGGTTATCCGCAGCCCTACTCGATAAAGGTCAGCCAACTCGGCGGCCGTGAAGATCTTGCGGTCGCGACCTTTGACCCGGCGCTCGTGCCGGTAGGCCTGCCTGTTGTGCCGCTCGAAACCGATGGCAAAGTCGGCACGATCGGGCAGACCGTAGTAACGATGGGTTACCCCAGCGGTCCCGATCGGCTGCTTGCGATGGTCGACGATGCCGAGGCGAAGTCGATCAATCAACGTTTTGGAAACTCACGTCAAAACCTGATCAACTTTCTCGCTCAGTCGAAGAAGATCGTGCCGCTGACAACGCAGGGGGCGATAACCGATCTCGACACGCGCCGGATCGTTCACGATGCGAAGACCGCAGAAGGTGGATCGGGCGCTCCGCTGTTCGGTCAAACCGGAAAGGTGATTGGCATCAACTTCGGCGTGTTTACTGAGAATACCGCGGCAAACATGGCGATCCCGGTCACTTATGCGATCGATCTGCTGCAGAAAGCGGGCTGGAAAACGCCTGAAGAAATGGAGAAAGCCAAGCAGGATCAAGCAACGACCGCGCAGGCCAACACGAACACCGGAACCGGACTAAAAAGCAATTAATGGATAGTCTTGTTTTTTCGAATATGCTCCACCGCCCGGCGCGGACGATAGTCAGCGTACTGGGGATCGCCGTTGGCGTTCTGCTGATCGTTTTTACAGTCGGACTTACCAACGGCACGATGCGCGAACGCATTCACCGTGAATCGAATGTAGGTGCAGAGATCTTCTTTCGAGCTTCGGGATCGCTCGGGCTGACCGGAAACGAAAGCTTTCGCGTTTCGGCGGGACTGAAGGATGAGATAGAAAAGGTCGAGGGCGTTTCAAAAGTTGTATCTTTGGGCCAAACCACTGTTACCGCGAAGGACACCAATGCCGGCAGTCGCTTGATCGATGGAGTCGAGTATGACGAGTATTCGTCAATAGTTGGGATCGACGTGCGTGAGGGCCGGCCAATAGGAGCCAGTGGAGACGAGGCGATAATAGACTCCGGTTTTAAGCGGCAGAAGAATCTAAAGGTTGGCGACAAGACGAATCTATTCGACCGCGATTTCACGATCGTCGGCATCTACGAACCGGCCGCCGGTGCCCGCGTAAAGATCCCGCTGGCAACGATGCAAGAGCAGCTTGGTGGTGAGGGAAAGGTGACGGCGTACCTCGTGAAGATCAACCAAGGCCTGGATCCAAGGACCGTCGCCGAACGCCTCAGCCAACGCTTCCCCGACAATCAGATCCTGCTTACCAGCGAACTCGAAGAACTATATATGCAGGGTTTCCCGGCGATGAACGTCTTCTTGAACGTCTTCATCGGCGTCGCCGCAGTGATCAGCGCCCTCGTCATTTTACTGACGATGTACACGACTGTGACCGAACGCACGCGGCAGATCGGCATTATGAAGTCGCTCGGGATGAGCAACGTAAACATCGCGTGGACGATCGCTCAAGAGGCGATCCTCCTCAGCTTTCTCGGCGTCGTCACCGGCATCGTGCTGACCTATGTCGTGCGTGCACTGCTGACGCAGGTAACAACGCTCGAAGTAGAGATGAGCTGGCCGGTGCTCGCCATCACGCTCGTCGTCGGCCTCATCGGCGGAGCGATCGGCTCGCTCTACCCGGCGATGCGTGCCGCGAGACTCGATGCGGTTGAAGCGTTAAGTTACGAATAGGATCTGTCAGATTGAGTTACACTAAGCCCTTCCACTTCGGTTGGGCTTCTTTGTTTTATGGAAACGAAATTACCTCTGAGTACACGACTCGCATTTATCGGCTGCGGCGTAATGGCGGAGTCGATGGTGGCGGGATTGCTGCGACAGGAGATCGTCGGAGCGAAGCAGATAGTTGCGAGCCATCCGCGTGTGGATCGGCGGGCGGAACTGACAGAACGCCACGGCATCGAGTGCTTTGAGGATAATGCAGACGCCGTAAGGGGCTTGCCGGATGATAGCGTCGTGCTGCTTTGCGTAAAGCCGCAGCGGATGGGAAATGTTCTCAAGGAACTCGCGGGAGTCGTGAGGTCTACGCAGCTCGTCGTTTCGATCGTTGCGGGAGCCCGGATCGAGAAGATCGCGGAGTCTCTGTCGAAC
>JBEBGW010000201.1:0-8216 GCA_040081025.1 Pyrinomonadaceae bacterium
TGTCAGTGAGCTCGGTGCCGAAAGTATCCGTGAGATGGGCGAGTGGTTCGACAAGTTTCGTGTCGAACCTGCGGGCCATATTGAACCCGGCCGCGGGCCCGAAGAACCTCTCCCATTCAATGATCCAGTTCTCGGGAAGTGAGTTGAAATTTCCGAGCTGACCGACGAAAGCCGTGAACGTAAAGAGGCGAGCAAGTGAGGCCTCGGTTGTGCCGGGCGTTCCGCTGCTGTTGAAATTAAGGTTGAAGTCGTAATCCGCTCGGATCATGGAGTGGCCGAACCGATATCCGGCCACCGAGAATTCGAGCGGCATGAAGAAGTCGTAATCCGACGGGTCATAAAAGGAATTACCCGCGAGCGTATCGTCTACGGTGGCCGGGTCGCAGATCTTCTTTAAGAAATCGTGGATCACCATCCATTGATAATGCTGACGGAGCAGCGTTCGGGCTTCCTCAAAGTCATGGCCGCGAGTGACGATCGCGTTATGCGAGAGGAGAAAGGCCAGATGCAGTTGAGAAATGATAGTGTTCTCATCATTTCGCGGATCGCCGATCAATGCTTCGCGGTCGATCGCCGGGTTATTTATCCGGCCTTTCCGCGGAAGGTCGTTGAGATCGCCTTTTCCCGGTGGCCGTTTGAGCGGGAAGACAGTGTTGTTCGACGTCGGGCTGACAAACCCCAACGCCATTCTTTCCTCGTCACGTTCGGCAAGTCCTTCGTAAACGCTGTCGAGATCGAATTTTGCCGACCGGGTGTTCCGGATCTTGGCTTCGATATCGGCGCTTGAAAGGGGCTCAAGGTCGGGTTCGGCGAGTTTTGCGAGATCACCCGAAGCCACTTCGAAAGTAATATCGTGGTCAATGAACTGTCCCAGATAGGTGTATGCGGCTGGAACCGTCGAATTGGACTCGTCCGCCGGGCTCGTGTCGATCATCGTCTGGCCGAGCCTTTTGAGGTTCGCAACAGTATCGGGCCCAACGGGCAACAGATTGTCGTCGTTTGCCTGAAGATCCGGAAACAAATATCCGAACTTATTAAAGTCGGCCAAGCCGCCGGCCCCGCCCGGGATACTGAGCGCGAGCATATTGAGCCGTCCATTCTTTTCTGCCTCTTCAACTTTCTCTAAAGTGATTCGTCCGCCGTGGGGAATTCTTGCCATGATTTGCTCCTTTTGGTTGGTTGTACATTTTATTGAGAGATCCGAGCGATCTCTTTCACGAATTTAGAATTTTTATTGCAGTCTCGATCGCATGAGCCGAACCCCGAAGCTCGGATCGCGAATGACATTCATCCGACCGGACCTCTGATTCCAGTTCGCTGAGCTCCGACCGCAGTGCGATCCGGACATTGCGGATCTTTTCCTCGACCGCCTCTTTCTCGGCTTTTGACTGTTCCCGCTGTCTATTGGCCAGTTCGTGTTTCCGGAAAAGATGGTCGTATTCCTTTTGCAGCCGTTGATCAGCCTCGCGGGCGGGAACTCGTCCGAAGTAATACCCGAATATCAGAAACAGGATCGGCTCGAGGCGCGCGATCATCGTAATGTCAGAAATAGGCCGGAGCCAGCCGATCAGCGCCGACAGATACAGAGAAAGGAATACTATCGTAAGGACCGCCATCGGCCAGACGCGGTTGCCGGTTACTCCCCCGACGGTGGGGGCTGCGTCATTGCTTTCACTCATAGCCGTATGGGAACACCTCCTTGAGTACTCGCGAACATTTGGTTGCCCGCATCGAGGGTCAAATAGTTGTGGACGCAACCACTTTGTCCAAAACATCCCCGGAATGTTGCAAAAGCAACAGGTTTCGGGCTATAACTACACCGTTAATTCACCTTCCCCAGAAGGAAAACTGTCGAACGGCGTCGCCGCGGATATTCATCACCTCTTTCCGCGCGTATCGTTCATACATAACGCACCATTGATCGATCGGAGCGTTCAAACCTTTTTTGATTTCCCGAACTTATTTCGGGTGGAGACGAATTTAGATTCCAAAGCAATGGACACTTCCACGGATGTCACTGCGAAACTGATCGCATGGAGCAAAGGCGACGAATCGGCGATGAACGAGGTCTATCCGGTCGTCGAATATGAGCTGAAACGTCTAGCGCGAAGTTACCTCTACACTTACCAACCCGGTCAACCATTCCAGACGACCGCTTTGATCAATGACGCATACATCAGGCTCCTTGAACAGAAGGGCATCAGGTGGAAAAGTCGCGCACATTTTCTCGCTATCGCCGCGACGATGATGCGTCGGATCTTGCTTAACCACCTGCGCGATCGGAAGCGGAAGAAACGTGGCGACGGAGCACTCCATATCACGCTTTCGGACGCTGCACTCGTCGCGGAGCTGCGGCTGGAAGAACTGATCGATCTCGACAATGCCTTGAACCGGTACAACGAGATCGACCCGCTAAATGTACGCATTGTTGAGATGAAATTCTTTGGGGGAATGAGTGACGACGAGATCGCCGAAGTGCTCGGGGTCTCGCGCTCTACGGCCGTTCGGTATTTTCGGCGAGCCAAGGCTTGGCTTGCCCGTGAACTCGGGTATGAACAGTGAGATCTGGGAACGAGTCCAGTCGATCTTTGATGAGGCGATCGACTTGCCCTTCGATAAGCGGGATGCCTATATAAAGCAGGCTTCGGACGGCGACGATCAGATCGTTGCGGAGGTCCGGTCCCTGATCAATGCCTACGAATCCGCCCCGAACCTTCTAGAAGATCCGGTCAAAGAACTAGGGTTTGCCGCGATAAATGGGGAGCTTGGAAACTCCGTCGTCGGCGAAACCATCAAGCACTATCGCATCGTTCGAAAGCTGGGCGGAGGCGGGATGGGCGATGTTTACCTGGCCGAGAACCAAAAGGTAAACCTGCTTGTTGCTCTCAAGTTCCTGAACGCGGATCTTCTAAACGACCGGACCGCTCGAAATCACTTGAGGCGAGAGGCGGAACTCGTCGCATCTCTCGAACACCCGAACATCTGTCAGGTCTACGACTTCGAAGATACGGAGACTCAGAGTTTCATCGTGATGCAGTACGTGAAGGGTGAATCGCTCTTAACGCTGCTTCGCGAGGGGAGGTTCGATAGAGATTCGGTACGTCGGGCTGAGATCCAGCTTGTGTCCGCGATCGCCGCGGCGCACTACGCTGACATGATCCACCGCGATCTCAAACCGGGGAACATCATGATCACCGAAAACGGGGAAGTGAAGGTGCTCGACTTCGGCCTCGCGACCGTGGTTCATGATGGCCGCCAACCCAGTTCTCCACGCGACTACATCACAAATGCCACTCAGAAGGGGTTGATACTAGGAACAGTCGCCTATATGTCGCCGGAGCAACTCAAGGGAGAGCCGCTGGATTTCCGCACGGATATCTTCAGTCTGGGGACGTTGCTCTTCGAGCTCGAAACCAGGCGGAATCCATTCCATCGGGACAGTGATGCCGAGACGATCGCGGCGATCCTCGACGGCAGTGAGTCCTTGCGAACCGAGGACAGAGCCAAGCTTTCTTCCGGGATTCGAAAGATCGTTCTCAAGTGTCTCGAGGTGAAGAAGGACGACCGGTATTCGAATGCGGAAGAACTCCTGATCGAACTGGAAATGCTCCAGCGCGCCCAGATGCCGGAATGGTTCTCAACCGCGCTGAAAACGGCAGCTGCGGCTCTACTGATGTTATCGCTTATCGCTGGGATCTTTGTTTATACGCTCTGGCGGGGCGATCGCGGGGTCGCGGTTCTGCCCTTTGCGAACGAAACCGGTGATGCACGAAACGATTATCTTGCCGACGGGCTCGCGGATACCCTTGCAACAAAGCTTTCCCAAGTCGATGGGTATCGCGTCGTTCCTTATTCGAAGGTCGCGGGAATATCGCAGACGGCGGCGAATGCGAGTGCAGTTGCAAAAGGTGTAAAGGCCGAGCTCGTGCTGACCGGACGGATCTTTCGCGAAAGCGGTGAACTGATTGTCGAAACGAAACTGATCGACGCAGCAGATTCGAGCACGCTAAGGACGACCCGGAGGACCCTGGACTCGATGGACATCCAGGATGTCGAGAATGCTTTGCTCGAGGACATGTTCTCCGGATCCGAACTGCCCGCGTTCGGTGTGACTGCAGCTGCAGGGCTGCAGAATGAAGGAACCCGAAATACCGCGGCCTTCAATGAGTACCTGGTCGCGAGGCATGCATGGCGGAAGCGCGATCGCGAGAATCTTCCGAAGGCTATCGATGCGTTCCAGCGGGCGATCGATCTCGACCCCACTTTTGCACGCGCGTATGCGGGGCTTGCCGACTCCTACGTGATGCTGAATTCGGTCGCGTACGGGTCGATGCCCGCAAAGGAGGCGTATTCCAAAGCCCGGGCGGCCGCAAAACAGGCACTTGAGATCGACCCGCTGAATGCAGAAGCCCACACATCTCTCGGTGTGGTCCTGATGAAGCAAGATTCGAACTGGAAAGAATCGGAACGCGAACTTCGCCAGGCGATCAGCCTCGATCCGGAAGCGCCGTCGGCCCGATTTTGGTTCTCGGGCCTGCTCGCACAAACCGGACGGGTTGCCGAATCGGTAAGCGAAGCCGAGAAAGCAAAGGTCCTGGACCCCTTCTCGCCACTGGTCGACTATAACCTTGCTCGTACCTACTATTACGGCCGCCAATTCGAGCGTTCGATCGAGATCTTGAATGAGCAAAGCGCGAGTGAGACACGGGATGCGAAGATCGATTATTTGATCGGGCTGAATAAGCTCCAGCAAGGCAAGTTCGATGAAGCACTCGCTATTTTTCAGACGATCTCCGCCAAAAATCGAATGCTGGGCGTCGCCGCTGAAGGGTACACACTCGCCCGGATGGAAAGGAGAGATGAGGCGTTGAAACTTATCGCAGAATTGGAGCGAGACAGCCAAACGAACTACGTGCCGCCCCAGGAGTTCGCGATCATCCATATCGGTCTGAATAACAAAGATAAGGCGTTCGAGTTTCTCAATAAGGCACTCGAGGAACGATCCAACTCGATCTCGTCTCTTCGCGTCGAACCTCTCTACGATACCCTCCGCGACGATGTCCGTTTTGCCGATCTCCTGCGAAGACTTTCACTTGATCAATTTTGAGCCGCTCGGCGCGCTGTTCTCAAGGAATGTAATACATGCGTCTAGAGCAAAGTGGTCTTCCGGGAGGTTGGATGCAAGGTTTTTGTAATGCGACAGTTTTCCGAGGTCGGGAGGAGCGAATTCGGGTGTATTCCAGGGAAGAAAATCAGGTGAGGAAATCGGCGTCGCACCTTCAAAATCGATCGGCCTCACGACCCCTTCTGGGGAGATAAAAAGGTTCCCCGGTTTGCAGTCTCGCCATACCCATCCGGCAGCATGCATATCATCCAATATCCGTCGGATTTGATCTGAGATCGATGATTTCTCTTCTTCGGAAAGGGAGTGATCGTGTGAGCGCGCATAGCGTTGAAGCGTTTCTCCTTCGAGCTTTTCGATCACGAGGTAAACATTCTGGTTTACGCTGAATTCGTCGATCACCGCCGGAATGCCTGGGACTTTTCCTTTGAGTTCACGCAGGACTTTTGCTTCGTTCCGCACTCGATCAGATCCGTCGCGACCATCCCAGGCGGTTTCACCGTGCCTTCGCCCCTCTTTGACTATGCAAAAGTTCGGGGGCGAAGTCTGTATATCGATCGCCTCGTAAACACCGCCCTTGCCGCGCTGTGAGATCGAGCGAAAAATCCGATATCGATAAGTGAGGGGAGAATCGGCGAATGCTTCATTCACTTTGGCCTCTGCGGTAAAAGGAAAGTCCATCCAATCCGGAACGGGAACGTTGCGTCGATCTTCGGTTGGAGATCCGTCCGGCTTTTTGATGACGGAGATCGCACGGCCCGCATCGTCGGTAATATCAGGGCCGGAAAACCCTCCGTAACGATAGAAGAGATTTGGAGCGTTTGGATAAGAAAGATCGAAGGGAACGGAGGGAGCAGCACATTCGGAGGGAATGACGGGCGCGAGCTCGGACAGGATCGTTCGGAAATGTTCGACGTCTACGGGATAGACGGTGATGAACTTGCCGATCTGGCTATAACCGTACCACAGACCGCTATTCAGCTTTTCGAGTTCGTCGAGCGAGGCAATGACCTTGAAGAGAGCGTCGTGCTTTTTCAGCAGCGGAACCGTCGCGTCGAGTACATCGCAAGCAGAGAGGATCGTAGCGGAAATGTGGATCTTCCAACCTTGGTCCGGTTCGCCGGGTTTCCACTCTCGGCCGTAGCGCCACATAAAATCTTTCTTCCCGCGCAGATCATACTTGATGCACAACTCTCTCCAACGCGTGCGCGACTCTAAGGCGTCTTGCATAAACGCGAGCGGCCAGTGGGGCAACCGCTCGACAGTTTCGACGATCTTCTGAGAGTCGAACATTTGTATTTGCTGTTACTGAAGTTCCTGGTCCAGGATATCCCAGACGCCTTGGATCAAACGCGACTTAGTGGTCTCGGCACCACACATTCCGTTGCCGACGAGATAGGTACGAGCCTGATCCATTTCGGGAACTCCCCCGGATTCATCGGTCGGAAGCAGCCGGGCTAGTTCCTCAGGCGTGGTACTGAACATGCTCATATACGTTTCCCATTCCGGCGTGCCGCCTCCTGCTAGGATCGCAGCGGTTGACCGGGCTCGCACGGTATCACCGAGAGCGGTGTCCCCGTCTCCGATCTGGTCCATGATTCCTTCGATATTGCTTCGAATAGACATTAACAATCTCCTTTTAAATGTATTAGATGGAAATGCTTCCTTATCTAACGCACCCAAAGGAGACTGCATAGGTCAGTGCGGATTGTTTCTAGGCGAAGTTTGCTCGGATGCTATTTGCTTCGGGCTTCAATGCAGAAGAAATTGCGGTCTCTCGAGATCCTCGATGATATCGTCTACGTCCTCGATCCCGACCGAAAGGCGAATGAGGTCTGGAGGCGGAGCCAAGCGGTCTCGCAGTTGGTCTGGAATTCTTGATGCTAATCTGCTTTTCGCCGACCGCATTCGGGCTATGATTTTGGACAAAAACATTCGGATGCGAGCGGTATGATCGGCGGTCCTTCGGGAATAGGGATTGCCGATCTGAAATATTAAGCCCCGACAGGTCGGATTCTCATCTAGAAAGTGAACATGTTCTGGTCTGTCACAAGATCGGCAAGTGTTGTGGGAGACGCGCCGATCTTTTTCGTTCCGCTTATCCTTGCAACATCATCTCACCCGCGCTACGGTGTCCGTCCGATGCCGCGATTTAAGTATTACCCGCCGTTCCGAATCTCTTACCGTTACGATTGCAACTTCTCACGTGAGGCCGACACGATCGAAGAAGCTGTCAGCATTGGCCTCGATACGCATCCGATGTCTCTGATCTGCGTTAAGGCTAAGGCCGTCTACGATGGGGTAACGGTTCCCAGCGCAGACGTTGGAAATAACGCAGGCGATGCGGACGGAAAATCGGTAAACGAGATCATGGAACTCTACGACAAGAAAGTGGATGACTATATCGCCTGTCGAGTTAAAACCGGGCGTTGGATGCGAGACCTCAAAACTAATTGATTTCAAACTGACCCACTACCTCTTAGTTTGAGCCGTGACAAGCAGTTGGACAGTCTCTTTCCACTCCGATAACTGGGGTGCGGGAATTGCGAGGCCGGTAGTTCTCCCCGGCTTTTGGGCAGTTTCCAGTGCAGCCAAGAGTCGTTCGTACTGTTTGCTCGAGGTTGCCGCGCGTGACTCCCGGCGAAGCAGGTGAGTCATTATTCGCTCCAGATTATGTAGTTCGTGGGAGGCGTCGTCCTGTTTCGATTCCGAAAGAAGATACAGAGCGCTCCCGATAAGCAGGGATACTGACACCGGTCGGTGACGCCTGTTGGACCAGTAAAGCTCGATAGCCGCAATACCAAGGTTTCGCTTCTGCGAGCCGCCGCCGAGAAAGTCGAGCGCTTTGAAGAACAGTTCATCTGACTTCTGTCGGTAGGTCGCTCGAGCTACCACGAGGCCGCCAACGAAGCCAGCGAAGGTGCCGACGAAGACCAATGACGCCGCAATAATCGTAGCTGTGGGTTGATCCATTTGATTTCTTTCTCTACAAAGCTTAACTACTCCGAATTCTCAATTGAGCTGAATAGCACTTTCCACGCTCACTTAACTACAAATAAATTTCAAGAAAATATACCTTACAATAATAGATACG
>JBEBGW010000202.1:0-8208 GCA_040081025.1 Pyrinomonadaceae bacterium
TTTTCGGAATTCGGCTTTTAACTTCGGCGGCATCGGCTCTTCACGCGGCTGCGGGTCGAACTCGATCTCGATCTTCGCGATGTCTCCTACGCTAAGCCCCGAATCTTTCAACATCGGACCATTTATATAAAGGCGCCAGGCGCCCTGATACTTCACTAACGTCTGGAGAAACCTGGCTCCGTTGATCGTCCCGCAGACCGGCACCGGGCCTTTTGATCTACCGGCCTTCGCGAAGATCGCGTTGAGCACCTCTTCCGGCGTGTCGACAATCGGATTGATACCGAGCGTATAGATAGTTGCAGAAAACATCTCCATCGAACTTTCCGTGCACGAAATCCGTTTGGGTAATATTATAAAGGACTATGTTTTGTCCTCAATGCGGATCAACTCAAGACGATAACCTAAAGTTCTGTAAACAGTGTGGAGCGAACCTTCAGGCGTTGCGCCAAATAATGGCGACACGCGATGCTGAGGATAAATTCGACTGGAGCAAGACGTGGGTCGCCGAAATGTTCATGTCGGGCGAGGAGGCAGTAAAACGGGAGGCCGAACTCGAGCGTCTTAAGGGAATCACGCCCGAGGTAAAACGCCGCAACGAAATAAAGGCCGGTGTGATCGTCGCAAGTATAGGAATCGGCCTGATGATCTTCCTGTTCGTGTTCATGGGTGGCCTGATCGCAAGCGGACGCGTTTCAGACGCAGCGGCTGAAATTCTTAGCCGGATCTGGATCGCCGGCGTTATCCCATTATTCGTCGGAGCGGCCCTGATCTTTAACGGGATGGTCGTTAGTAGGCGCGGCTCCGAACTCTCCGCACATGAAACCGACACTGGAACGAACGAACCACTCCAAACGACGGGCGAATCGTACCTTCCGCCCGCCGAGACCAAGCGGCTCGCCAGCGGAGTTCCTTTCAGCGTGACCGACGAGACTACGCAGCATCTCGAAGAACCAATACCCGCGAAACAGGCACGAAAAAACTAAAAGCGGATCCTGGGTTTCAATCCAAGATCCGCGATCTGCAATCAATATGGTGGAGGCGGTGGGAATCGAACCCACATCCAAAGGTTGCGACCAGTAGAATCTACACGCTTAGCTGGTTTGCTTAAATTTCATTTCCGGCAAGTAAGCAAACCAGCGAACCTTGCCGAAAACTAACCCGACTAACGATTCGGACCCGCCCGCAGGTGGTGGACGTGCCCTAGCTTAGACTGAGTTATGCCTTATCGCGTCGCTCCAAGCTGACTTCGCGTAAGACATTGCTGGAGCTAGAGTTAACTAGGCAGCAAGAGCTAATTCTTGATTAGCATTTGTGTTTTGTAAGTTTTGTTAACGAGCTCACCTACAAAAAGCCCGGCGTGCATCCAAAGATCTATACAAGCCCCTGTCGAAGCCTGTCGCCCCCATAGAGAGGAACAGCCCGCTAATCGCGAGCGGACTGTCAGTGTACGAAATTAAGATGAGAAACGAAAGGACTTCGTTGGATTAATTAGCGATGAGCCATTTCTCAGCATCGTGCAGATCGTGAAATATCTGCATCTTCACATTAAGGCTTCGCAGTATCGCCTTGCCCGCTTCCGGGATCTCATAGTGGCCATAGTGATCGTAAAAGGCGAAGATCCGGCCCTTTAGAAGATGCGCTATCGGACCAATAACTTCGAGCATTTCGTCCTTGGAGATCATCTCTACGAAATTGTGCTGCAGCAAGATCTTCGAGCGGTCGAGCCTCTCGCACTCAGCGATGATCTCCTTCCAATAGGCCAATGCTATCTCAGAAGTCACCCTAAGTCCGCCGACGATAGCATGAAGATATTCTCCGTGATCCTCGAATTCAATGTCGTATGGTTTGTCTTGTTCGCCCAACGCTATCTATATATGCAAAGTTGGATGAATTTTCAAGCGCGATGGTCAGTAGGTACGAAATTGGATTTAGCGTGACCAAATTTTTGAACTTCTGATATACAATTCCGTAATACTCATTTGAAGTCGGCAGATCTGAGATAGTTCCTTTGTTTCTGCCTGAGCGATGCTCATTCTTCTTACAATTCTCCTCTTATCCGCGGCCATTTCGGCCTATTTCTATTTCTACAGACGTGAAAACTCGGACCGGCTATTGACGGATGGTCGGAGCGTCGTCGATCTCTCGCATCTGCGGCCGCTATTCATGCCTACCGATGCGGAGTTGCTCGCCGATGAGCTGGAAACTCAGAGTCGTTTGAAAGCGATCGAAGCCGAAGAGGTTGAGGCGGAGGAACGTCGTAGAAATATCGAATTTCGAGACAGGCTTGATCGATGGAACGCCGCGCCCACGAGGAGCGCGATCTTTGATCTACTTAATTCTGTTCACAACGATGGAACGCTCCTCGCCGACGCTGCGGAATGCGTCTTCGAGGAATGGACTAACGGCCGGGTTAGACCTATCAGCGACCGAACTCGCTCAATTGATCGAGAGTCGGTTTTGGCTGGTCCCCGCCGAGAAACGAACGCCGGGTGTCAGCTACCGCATACAGCGGTTGCTGTCGAGTTTGCGCGCCGGCGTCGGCAACACATTACAAACTCCTAATTCTTTGAGGTAACTCTAATGGAACAACTTCTTCCCCTTATCGTTGCGGGCGTAGCGGCCCTGATCGTACTTGGCGGGTTTTGGTATATCCTCACGCGTTTTCTAGTCAACATCGGCGCGAAAGAGGTCGGTATAAAAGAACGACGCTATTTCGGCCGCCGGATGCCGCAAGGCCGCGTAGTCGCGACCGATGGCGAGGTCGGACTCCAGGCCGACGTGCTAAAGCCCGGGCTGCATTTCGTGCTTTATCCGGTCGAGCGTGTCGTGCAGAAAGTGCCGTTGGTCGAGATCGGGGCCGACGAACTCGGCGTGATCGAAGCCATCGACGGAGAACCGATGCCGATGGGCAGCATCTTTGCCCCGGACCGGGCACAGAATGCACACAACAACTTTCAGGACCCGATCGCCTTTATTAAGCAGGGCGGCGTTAAGGGTATTCAGCTTCGCACGCTGCCGCCCGGAAAGTGGGCCATCCACCCCTATCTTTTCCGCGTTTCGATCGCGGAGACGACGGTCGTCCCGCCCGGAAGCGTTGGCATCATTACAGCCGCTGATGGCGGGCCGCTGGACGCCGGACGGTTACATGGTAAGGCGATCGAAAGCCACAAGAATTTCAGGACGCAGAGGCGTTCGTTTACAACGGCGGCCAGAAGGGACCTCAGGTAGAGATACTTACGCCGGGAACATATCGTATCCATACCGAATCGGTTTCATCCGAAGATGGTAGTCGTCAGGCAGGTTTGTTCAACGTGAGAATGTTCGACGCGACCATGATCACCGAAAATCAGATCGGCCTGGTCGAGGCACTCGACGGTGCACCGCTCGATCCGAAAGATTACGTGGCAATGCCGGTAGAGGGGCACGACAACTTTCAGGACTCGAACACCTTCATAACCGCAGGCGGACAACGCGGGCCGCAGAAGGACATTCTCCTGCCCGGAACCTACTATGTTAACCCGCTGCTTTTCAAGGTAATTCTTGAATCGGCGAAAGAAATAAAGCCGGGCGAGGTTGCGGTTATTGTTTCAAACACCGGCAAGGACCCGTCGGAGGAAATCCGAAAGGCGATGGCCGAAAAGATCCGCGAACGCCTTGAGCAGGAAGAAGCTCAGCAGATGGAGATCGCGGCCGAAAAGCTCGAGCGCGTGGATGGCGACAGGGCATCGCTCGAGGATATCAAGGCCGAGCTTCTGTCCGGTGATCCGGCCGATAAGAGGCTCGACAGTGGCGCTCACGAGGCATACGTTGTGCCCGAGGGCTATCGCGGTATCCAGGAATCGGTCGTCGGCCCGGGGCGGTATTACGTTAACACCCTGGCCGTGTCGCCGATCGTGATTCCAACGACTAACCAGACCGTCGAATGGACTGCGGGCGATCTATCGAACACCTTCGACCCGTTCGAGGTCATTTCGAAAGACGGGTTCACGATGCAGCTCGAGGTTCGCGTTGTTTTTCGCGTCAAGCCAGAAGACGCTCCGTTTATGGTCGCGAAGATCGGCGACGTTACACGCCTTATCCAGAATGTGATGCATCCGCTGATCGACTCGATCTTTAGAAATCAGGCGTCGGAAAGCTCAGCGATGGCGTATCTACAGAATCGCCACGAAGAACAGGAACGGGCCGAGGCCCGCGTGCGGATGCATCTTCTGAAATATCATGTCGATGTTGTCAACGTGCTCATTTGCCACATCCATTTACCGGAAGAGCTTATGAAAACGCAGACGGAAAAGATCCTTGCCGAGCAAAAGCAGGGTATGTTCAATGCCCAGCGTGAAGCCGAGATCAAACGCATCGAACTGGAAAAGACCAGCTCGCAGGCCGACAATCAGCGTAGCCTGATGGAGGCTACCGTCGGCGTTGACATCGCGGGCAAACGTTCGGAGCAACGCAAGAAAGAAGCCGAAGGCGAGGCATATTACATCAGCGAAACCGGTAAAGCCGAAGCCGAGAAAATGCGGCTGATGGGTGAGGCCCAGGGCGTTGCCTATAACGAACAGGTCAAGGCTCTTGGCGGAAACAACATCGCCATTATCGAGACGCTAAAAGTCATCGGCGAAAAAGGCGTCCGCATCACCCCGGACATTCTCGCATCCGGCGGTGGAACGGGCGAGGGCGGCGGCATCGGTAACCTTCTATTGCTAAATCTTTTCCGCGACCAGATGAAGCGAAATGACGAACCGATAACGAACGGTAAGAACTAGTTCGTACGCCAAAATAACAAGAGCCTGCCCTCGCTTACTGAGGGCAGGCTCTTTCACTCGTGACCGTTCACTAGGGGGCTGCCGTAAATCCGGTCAGCGGATACTCGCAAAATTCATCAGTTCACTGCTGGGGAAACTAACTTTCGCTGCTTTTACTTAGTTTTCAACCTTGATTCGGATCAATGTGAAATATTGTTAAGCTGAGTACTCATACTCGTGATCGTTATACCTAGATCCGGATCTTTCTTCAACAGAGATTTTCGTGAATTCACTTGTGAGGTGTGCTATGAGTCAATTACAAGAGAAACCTCGACGGTGGTCAGTGGTCGCAGGCGTGGCGACGTTCATCCTGCTCTTCGCTATACATTTGGCACTGACGTCACACGCGAACACTATTACCTGGGACGAGCCCGATCACATTTATTCCGGATACATGTCTTGGAAGGGTGACTTCGGGCTGAATCCCGAGCACCCGCCTCTGGTCAAACTTGTTGCCACGCTTCCTCTACTCAACATGCAGTTGAATGTGCCCGAGCTGCAAGATCGTCCTTATCGCACGCAGGCAGTTCTCGGTGGAAGAGATTTCATCTTTAAGAATGACGCCGATAAGATTGTCTTTCGGGTACAGATGGCTGCTGCAATTTTCACGCTATTGCTGCTGGTCTTTGTGTTTCTCACCGCACACGAGATGTTCGGCACTACCGCAGGATTCATCGCGCTCGGCTTGCTGGTCTTCGACCCAACGCTGCTTGCACATGGAGCATTAGTGACCACCGATGCCATACAAGCTTGTTTCCTGCTGGCTTCGATCTATGCGTTCTATCGGTACGTCAAAGCTCCCTCGGTAGGACGGGTCGCGATCACCGGTCTTGCTGTGGGATTGGCCCTGGCGTCAAAGCACAGTGCTGTGCTCATCTTTCCGATGTCGGTGATCCTCGGAGGGATCGAACTATTCCGCCGAAACGCGGCGGACATAGTTTCCCAACTCTCTGTCGGAAAACGCGCAACACATCTAGCTGGAGCGCTGCTGATCATCGGTCTGCTTTCCGTAGGAATTCTGTGGGGAACTTATGGATTCCGTTATTCTGCGCGCGGTAACGAGTTGAACTTAAATCAGTCGATGGAAGCGCAACTCAACCAAGTGCCAAATCGGACAGAAGCCAAAGTGCTGGGTGAGTTTGCACGACTGCATTTGTTGCCCGAGTCTTACATCTACGGTTTCGCTCACGTGCTGTTCAGTGCCGATAATTTCAACAGTTATGTTTTCGGCAAAACATATCCTCGCGCAGTCTGGTTTTACTTCCCAGTGGCGATGCTGGTGAAGTCGAGCCTTACTTTCTTGATCCTATTAGTGATCAGCACTTGGGTGATTGCGAGCGGTCGCCTTCAGAAGTGGCGAGAACTCGCTTTTCTGCTGATCCCGGCGCTGATCTATCTGGCAGCTTCGATGCTCGGCGGAATGAACATTGGCATTCGCCATATTCTGCCTGTCTACATTTTTCTTGCGATCTTGATCGCCGGCGCGACTTCAGTGCTGATCAAGAGCCGCCGCCAGTGGCTGTATGCAATCGTAGTCTTATTGTTGTTTCAGGCGATCTCGGTGACACGTGCATTCCCCAGCTATATTGCCTATGGGAATGAGGCCTTTGGTGGGCCGGATAACGTTTGGAGATATCTGAGTGACTCGAGTGTAGACTGGGCTCAGCAATTGCACGCCGTGAAGCGTTATACCGACGAGCGCAACATTCAGCGCTGTTGGTTCGTTTACTTCGGAACCGGTGTGATCGACTACGATTACTATAAAATTCCCTGCAAGCTGCTTCCGAACGTCGAGTCAATTTGGCTGGGCACACTCTCAGATGTTACGCCTGCGATCGATGGTCCGGTCTTTATCAGCGCCGTGAGTCTCACGGGATTCGAATTCGGCCCGCCTCCACTGAATCCTTATGAACAGTTCAAGGATCTGACGCCTGTAGATGTCATCGACTCCAGTGTCTTTGTGTACGAAGGGCACTTCGAGATTCCACTTGCTGCGGCATTGGCAAACACACAGAGAGCCGAGATCCTGCTCGCCGAGAAAAAACTTCCGGAGGCGCTCCAGGAGGCACAACAGGCAGTGGCGTTGGCTCCTGACTCAGTTCCGGTGAATGTGACGATGGGCAAGGTATTGGATGCACTCGGGAGGCGAGCAGAAGCTCGTCCGTACTACCAATCTGCATTGCAGCAAGCTCTTACCGTACAGCCACTTTTTCAAGGTAGGTGGATAGTTCCATCCCTCGAACAACGCCTAGCAGCAGACGATAACCCTGCAAAAGACCCTCATCCGTGAGGAGTATGCCTACCCTCCACCATCGGAGGGCAGGCACTTTCGCTATCAAGGTCTACGGTGCCGCTGTAAATCCCGTAAGCGGATTTCCGTAGAATGCGTCCTTCCAGGCGTTCTTATCCCAGACGCCATCCTGATCGCCGAGGATCGTAACCGGGACGATCACCCGGTCGTTGCCGAGTTTGCTGGTGGTGGCGATACCGTTATCGAAATTCCCGCCCGGCTTCACTGTGAACTTGATCGTTCGTGCGAGTTTGTTGTTCCAGAGAATCTTGAACTCGTATTCTCCAGGGTTCTTGTTCATCAGGAACTTCGGTCCGAAAAGTCCATCACCCTGACCCGATTCATCATTGCCGTAGACGTTGTAAAAGGTGCAAACCATTCGATTCCATCGGGCCTTTTGAGGGATCGTCTCCTCGACGTAGTGAGTCGTGCTGTTCTCGATATCCGGCGAACAACTCGGCGTCCCGATCTCACGGCCTTCGAAAACAACTTTACCGATCTCCTTGCCTTGATAAAAGATATGCGGTTGCATTTTAAAGTTGTCGCCGCGGATCCAAAATGCCACGTTGAGATTTGTCAGTTTCCAACCGTAGACGTCGTTCGGCGTCAGATAAACGTAGCCGATCGGAAGGTTCCAGTCGTGGTCGATCCAATAGACATGGTGATTCACTACCTTCGGACCGTACTCGTTGCTCTTCGCTTTCGAGACCTTCGCCTTCCCCGAGAAGAGCGTCGCATCCGTTCCGGCAAGTTCGTTCCGCATCTTGATGGTGAAAGTGATCGGCCCCGTGTAGGTGGATCCTTTCTCTTCCCCGATATCCCGGCCGCCGCAGCTCGTCTTCCACCAAGAGCCCTTTTGGATAGGTCCGGTACTGCAATCGAACGTTACCCACTTAGGTGAACCGGGGTATCGCACCTCTACATAGAGCTGAGCGCCGCTTTCGATCGGCCCGTTGAGGCGGAAGTCGAGGCTCGGGAGCCACGTCCAAATGTCGTAGTTTCCCTTCTGGTTATTAACGGTATACGCAGTCATCTGCACACGATCTTTGATGATCGTCGGTTGATCCTGCGCAAATGCCGCACTGAGCGTGAATGCAAACGCGACCACGAGACAAG
>JBEBGW010000203.1:0-8199 GCA_040081025.1 Pyrinomonadaceae bacterium
TTCCGGCCGCAGTCCAGCCGGATAATTCGAATTCGAGCCGGAGAGGCACAGTTCGAGGCGGTTCGAAATGCGGGATTCACGACAGTTCTGACGACAGGACGGACGGGAATAATGACCGGCCAATCGGCCCTCATCAATCTCGCTGGCGACAGCGTATCAGTGATGACGATCAAGTCGCCGGTAGCTATGCACGTTGCCTTTGCGACGATACCCGGACAGTATCCGGGATCGCTGCTTGGAACCTTCTCGGCACTTAGGCAGATGTTCAACGATGCCAAGCGGCACGATCAGCTTCTGAAGATGTACGCCGAGAATCCGCGTGGAATGAAGCGTCCGGCCGACGATATGTCGCTCGAGGCGTTGATACCGGTCGTGAATGGCCAGATGCCGGTGATCTTCGTTGCGAATCGCGAGAACGAGATCATCCGTGCCTTGGACTTGGCAAAGGAATACAACCTGAAGGCGATCATCGCTGGAGGGCAAGAGGCCGGCAAGTTAGTCGACCGGTTGAAATCGCAAAACGTGCCGGTGCTGCTTTCGATGAATTATCCAAAGCGGACCACGACTGCGTCACCCGACGCGGATCCTGAGACGATGGATACGCTCCGATTCCGTGCGGAGGTCCCCAAGGTTGCGGGCAAACTTGCGGCTGGCGGCGTGAAGTTCGCGTTCCAGAACGGCGGTGCAACTAACGTCAGCGACTTTCTGGCGTCCGCTTCCAAGTCGACAACGAATGGCCTGTCGAAGGAAGCAGCGGTCAGAGCGATGACCCTCTCTGCTGCGGAGATCCTCGGCGTCAGCGATCGCCTGGGATCGATCGAAACGGGGAAGATCGCTAACCTTACGGTCGTTCGCGGCGACCTGTTCGGTACCGACAGGCGAATCACTCATGTTTTTGTCGATGGGAAACTGTTTGAACCGAAGGTTCCCGAAACACCTGCCGGACGCGGCCCCGGTGGGCGTGGAACCGGCGGACCGGGTGGCGGTGCGAATCCATCGGCTTTGCCGAATGTGGGCGGCGGCTATTCGATCAATATTGCCGCTCCCGGACAGGCTCTCACCGGAATGCTCACGCTAACCCAAGATGGAAATCAGCTTACGGGAACGATGGTTACCGAACTCGGCACTACCACGCTGCGTGAAGGACGCGTGACGCAGAACGGGTTCAGCTTTGCCGGAACCGTTGTGTTTGGCGGCCAGTCGATCGACTTTACGGTTCTGGCGACTGTTACCGGAAACACGTTCTCCGGCACGGTTGATTCGCCGCAAGGGGCGATCCCGATCTCAGGCACAAAGAATCCATAGGCATTTTATCGATAGAGGCTTCAAAAACGATATGAAGAGATTTATCTGCTGCACACTTCTGCTTCTTTGCACCGCGAGCGCCGTTATGGCGCAGAACCGCGGCGAGGTGTTGATCAAGAATGCGACGGTGCTCACCGCTTCGCGTGGAACGCTGCAAGGCACTGATATTCTGATACGCGACGGTAAGATCGCCCGGATCGGGAAGGGCCTTAGTGCCGGATCTGGTGCGCGTACGATCGACGCAACGGGTAAATACGTCTCGCCTGGCATCATCGACGCTCACTCGCACACGATGCTGAGTGCGATCAACGAAGGGGCCCTTGCGGTGACGTCGATGACCGACGTGAAAGAGATGCTCGATCCAACGGATATCTCTATCTATCGGGCTCTGGCGGGCGGCGTGACCAGTGCGTTGCTTCTGCACGGCTCGGCAAATCCGATCGGTGGTCAGAGCGCGACGGTCAAGTTCAAATGGGGTCGGCCGGCGGCGGATTACCTTATCCCGGATGCTCCACTCGGTATCAAGTTCGCCCTTGGCGAGAACGTGAAGCGATCGAGTCAGGCTCAGGCCCAGCCGGGTCAGACCTTTCGCTATCCTCGGACCCGCATGGGAACGATGGAAGTCATCCGCGATGCATTCCGCCGGGCCAAGGATTATAAGCAGCAGTGGGACGATTTTCGGGCGAAGAAGACCAAAGTTCCGCCGCGCGTGGATGAGGAGCTGCAGCCGCTCGTCGAGGTACTCGAAGGAAAGCGAAAGGTCCACTGCCACGGGTATCGTTCTGACGAGCACCTGAACATTCTGAAGCTCGCGGATGAATTTGGGTTCACGATCGGCACGCTGCAGCACGCTCTTGAGGCTTACAAGATCGCTCCGGAGGTTGCGAAACACGGCGCCGGAGCCTCGATCTTCGCCGATAGCTGGAGCTACAAGCTCGAGGCCTATGATTCCATTCCGTACAACGCCTACGTTCTGTGGAAGAACGGCGTGGTAGTTTCGATCAATTCCGACTCTGACGAACGCATGCGCCGCTTGAATCTCGACGCCGCAAAGACGATGAAATACGGCGGCGTTCCGGAGGAAGAGGCTCTCAAAATGATCACCTTGAATCCCGCGAAGCAGCTCGGGATCGACAAGCGAACCGGTTCGATCGAACAGGGCAAGGACGCTGATATCGTTGTCTGGAACATGCATCCGTTCAGCCCGTACTCACATCCCGAGATCACGATGATCGAAGGCGAGGTGTTCTTTGATATTGCAAAGGACAAGGCTGATCGAATGTTGATCGCCAAGGAGCGTGAGGAGCTGGAAAAGCTGGATGTTAACCGGGCGCCGGGTACCGGCGGCTCCGCTCCGGCACGACCGGCCGAGCGTCGTAGCGGCGATCGTCACGAACATGAAGTTGATCAGATCAGAGGAAACAATTAATGAGATCGAAAATATTGAAACTGTCGTTGTCGTTGGTTGTAGGGGCGTTTCTTTCGGCTTCGGCCGTCGCCCAGAGCGACGGATCACAGCAGAATAAGACCGGCAGGGCAGGAACGTTCGCGATCGTCGGAGCGAAGATCGTTACCGTCTCCGGGGCCGTTATCGAGAATGGCACGGTCGTTATTCAAAACGGAAAGATCACTGCGGTCGGGCCCGGAACAACCGTTCCAGCCGGGGCCGAACGGATCGATGGCCGCGGGCTGTCGGTGTATCCGGGCATGATCGATTCGGCGACCAGTCTGGGTTTGGCGGAGATCGGCCAGGGTGCGAACGCTACGGTGGATATTGCGGAGATCGCTGCGAATAATGCGAACGCAAAGGCCTATCTGGCGGTAAATCCGCACACCTCTCATGTCAACGTGACGCGCGTGAACGGGATCACCACCGTAATGTCGGCTCCGACCGGGGGCGTGATCGCGGGACAGGGAACGCTCATCAATTTGAACGGGTCGACCCAGGCTGACATGGCCGTCGAACAGATGGCGGCCCTCGTCGTCAATTTTCCGCGAGTCGCACAGGGCGGCGGCGGGTTTGGTGGTGGCGGAGGTTTTGGAGGATTCGGCGGCCCACAGATCGATTTCAACGAGGCTATACGTCGACGCGACACTGCCGTCGATGAATTGAAGAAGCAGTTTACGTTCGCTCTCGCCCATGGAAAGGCAATTGACGCTTCCGCAAAGGACAAGACCCTGCCTATGGTGCAGACCAGTCTCGTCTACGAAGCAATGCTGCCGTACGTTCGCGGGGAAAAGCCGATCGTGTTTACAGCCGAGCGCGAACGTGATATTAAGGCCGTCATCAAGTTTATTGGCGAAATGAAGGTCAAAGGAATAATAGTCGGGGGGCAAGAAGCATGGAAAGTCGCGGACGATCTGAAGAAGAACAACGTTCCGGTGATCTTCACGCATATCTACAGCCTTCCGGTTCGAGACGACGATCCTTACGATTATCTGTTTGAAGGCCCGGCGAAGCTGCAGGCTGCCGGAGTGAAATTTGCTGTCGCGACTGGCGACCAGGGAGCTGAGTCGAGAGATCTACCGTATCAAGCCGGCATTGCTGGCGCCCATGGATTGCCGAAGGATGAAGCCTTAAAAGCTGTCACCCTTTACCCGGCCCAGATACTCGGAGTCGCGGACCGGCTTGGTTCTATCGAAGTCGGAAAGATGGCGAACGTCGTTGTGACCGATGGCGATATCCTCGACCCTCGAACCAGCGTCAAGCATATGTTCATCAACGGCCGGCTGATCCCGCTCACAAGCCGGCATACTGAATTGTTCGATAGCTTCAAGGATCGGGGAACCCCGACCGAGATCCCCTAACAGCGAAAGGACGGGTTCGGCCCGTCCTTTTCATTTAACCCTTCTGAGGAATTTCCTCACCTTCTTCAAAGAACTCCAGCGAGGCGGAGTTCAGGCAGTACCGTTGTCCGGTTGGGGGCGGGCCGTCCGGAAAGACGTGTCCCTGATGACCGCCGCACCGTGCGCACCGGATCTCGATTCGCCGCATGCCGTAGCTGTTGTCTTCGATATTCGTCAGATGTTCTTTATCGAACGGAGCATAGAACGAAGGCCAGCCCGTGCCTGACTCGAACTTGTGCTTCGATGTGAACAATGGCAATCCGCAAAGGCGGCAAGCGTAGGTCCCCTCCAACTTGTTATCCAGCAGCGTTCCGCAAAACGCAGCTTCCGTACCGTGATCCAACAGGACCCGGTACTCCTCTTCATTCAGATCCTGAGCCAGCCTGTCGATCGTTTCCTGATCCAAAGGTTCGATGTTGTAACCGCTATCTGTGCGGTGAACTCCCGGTGCGTCATTCATATTCCTATTATATCGCACCTGCCCGGTCTCCGTATTCCTTGCGTCCGATGTCCTCTCACACTCGGCTAATGCGTTATTCAGCTTGGACCTCAAATCGGTTCAAATTATGGAGATACAACCAAGATGAAAAGACTTCAATCACTGATTCTGATGCTTGCCCTCGGAATGATCCTCTCTGCCCCGTTGAATGCGCAAGCCGAACGACGCATCCAGTTTCCGAAGGGGAAAAGCTCGACGATTGTGAAGGGGTCGACCGGAAACTCCGGCATTACCTACGTTCTGCGTGCACGATCGGGTCAAAAGATCGTTCTCGATCTGACACCCGCAAACGGAGTGGGGGTAAAGGTCGAGGCCAACGGCTCCTACGGTCACATGGTGCTGCTTCGTGAGGAGAGCGGGGGCCACTACGAGATCGGTCTGGAGGAATCTGGCGATTACACGATCTTTATCGGCTCGACGAGCGGCAAGCCCGTCCCGTTTGTTTTGAAAGTAGCCGTTGCCCGGCTTGCCGATATTTGACCGGTAACCATGCGGTTCCGTCACACAAAAATGCAACCAACGATATATATCATCTGGAGAAAATTATGAAAAAGCATATATTCAACCTCATTTTCGCTCTTTCACTCGGACTCGCTCTAAGTGGATTTGCCGCGGCTCAGGACGAGGCTGACTTACAACTGCCTAACTTGCCGTGCCCTGAGATCGCTGCGCCCGAGGGCCATAAACTCAAACGGATCGTGTATGCGATCGGTGTTCAGATATATCGATGGAACGGCTCGGCATGGGCGTTTGTCGCTCCTGAGGCAAACCTTTACGCTGATCCGCACTTCCAGGCCAAGATCGGAACACATTATGCAGGACCGACATGGGAAGCAAACAATGGCGGAAAGGTCGTAGCAAGCCGTGTCGACGGATGCTCACCCGATCCGGAATCCATCGCATGGCTGCTGCTCAAATCTGTCGATAATGAAGGGCCGGGTGTTTTCGGAAAGACTAGCTACATTCAACGCCTCAGTACCGTCTCAGGGTTAGCACCGCAGCGAGCGGGCCAGTTTGTCGGTGAAGAGGTTCGAATGCCTTACACGACTGAGTATCTGTTTTACACGGAGAAAAGAACGCGAAATTAATTGGAATCGCTCGGACCAGAAAGCTCCGCGACCGCCTTTTCAAGGTCGCGGAGTTTCTTTTGCAGATCGCCCAGCCGCCTGAAGGCAGCGGTGGCGCGGAGCCACTCCTTATTGTCGAATCCCGGAATTCCGGAGATAACTTTGCCGGGCTCGATATCGTGCGATGTAGCAGATTTTGCGGTGATGACAGCATCATCGCCAATATGTAGATGTCCGGCCACCCCAACCTGGCCCGCCAAGATCACACGTTTTCCAATTGACGAGCTTCCTGCAAGCCCCGTTTGAGCGCATATCAACGCATCTTCATCCACAGTGCACGAATGGCCTATCTGGACTAGGTTGTCCAGTTTTGCGCCTCGTTTTATTCGCGTTTCGCCGACCGACGCACAGTCGATCGCCGTATTCGCACCGATCTCGACGTCATCCTCCAGGACCACTCGACCGACCTGCGGTATCTTTAGCCAGCGTTTTTCCTCGTCCTTGGCGTATCCAAAGCCATCCGAGCCGATGGTTGAACTGTTGTGGATAATGCAGTTACGTCCGATCTCGCAGTTCTCGCGGACAGAAACTCCCGAATGCAAAACCGAGCCTTCACCGATAGACACGCCATCGTAGAGAGTTACGTTGGGATGCAGTTTCACGCCCCCAGAGACACGGCCGCGGGCTCCGATAACAACATTGGCACCGATCTCAGCCTTCTCCGAAACAACTGCAGTCGGATCGATAACCGCCGAAAGGTGGACGCCGGGAACGACAGGCGGAAACGGATGAAAAGCTCGCAACGCCTTTGTATAGGCTAGATAGGCGTCCTTTGCACGCAGGACGGCGATGTCGGAGCGGTCAATACCGACGCCCTCGCTCAAGAAGATCGCGGACGCTTTCGTTTCGCGGATCTGGGGCGTGTACTTCGGATTTGCGAGGAATGTCACATCGCCATCGCCTGCCAGATCGAGACCGGCGGCGGCGGATATCTCCGCATCGGGCGAGCCTGTTTCGACCGTTGCGGAGGCCAATTCGGCGAGTTCGCTAAGTTTCATAAAATGTTCCTTGAAATCAGATGCGTCGGTGTGTAAAACTTATTTTTACCAGACATCTTTCCCCTATCAAAGTCCCCCAAAACTTTGTTGCCCACCACGATCGGATTCTCCAATACCACCTTAGGAGTTTTAGACTACGTATGACTGAAAGACCCCTCAGCCCGACCCCGAAATATAGAACCACGGATGATTACCTTATGGCAGAAAGACAAAGCCCGGCAAAGAACGAATTTCTCAACGGTCGTGTGATAGGGCGGTCGGGTTCGAACCGCTGGCACAACCTCATTGTTTCAAACGCCGCAGTCGCAATCGGCAGCCGCATTCACGGAGGTAAGAGCGATCTCTACATCGGCAATATGCGTGTGAGATTGCGTAACAATTTCATTTGTTATCCCGATGTCGTCGTCGTAAACGGCGAGCCGGCATTTGGCGATCAGAACGCCGATCTGCTGCTTAATCCGACGGTAGTGCTCGAGATCATTTCACAGGCGACGAACACGATCGACAAGACCCAGAAGGTCGAGGCCTTCCTCGCAATGGACAGCATACGCGAATGTATTCTCGTAAAAGAAGATGAGATGCGGATCGAACATTATGCAAAGCAGAACGCGAAACAGTGGATCTACAAGATCTACAACGAGCGCGACGACGTGCTCTCGATGGAGTCGATCAACTGCAAGACATCGCTCTCTGAGATCTACGCCCAGATAAAGTTCGGCCACGCTCCGCTGAGTTCGTCGGCGGTGAACTAAACTGCCGATATTGACCGGATGAGCGAGCCGACCGACGACGGCTCGCTCAGTTTTCTCTACGATATTAACCTCTACGGCGACACTCACGGTATTGCCGATCCTCGCGCTTCTCGCCGCGAAAGCCGCACCTCCAAATTCTACTTCGGTCGCGAATCGGGCTAAACGATGCCAGCCGATATAAACCGAAGTGCGCACCCAGCATCGCTTTTTTGGGTCCGGCTACGGCACAAAGCGCGTCCAGCATCGGATTTTTCCAGGATCGAGCAGGTATTTGCTCGCTTGTTGAGTTTTTATTTCGGGTCTTGTCGTTCAGAAATTTCGAACCACAAACAACACAAAAAAAAAGAGAAAGGCATTCAATTCGTCGTGACACGTTGTTGCACGTATAGTAACGTAACAAACGTTGTGCAAGGAGGCACGAATGTATATGCAAACTGAATGGTCGGAATGTAAGGAGACGAGGCGGGAAATGAAGCAGCGGAAGCCGCGTGTATTGCTGAGCGGCGATGGGGCTTTGACGCTGAACACGAGAGCGTTTGAGCTGCTCGGCAGTCCGGAGGCAGTCCGACTTCTCTTTGATGTGCAGAGAAGCACGATCGGGGTTCGTGCCGAAGATCGGGAAATTGAATATGCACTTCCGTTTCGTGCGGAGAAGAAAAGTTCGAGGGTCT
>JBEBGW010000204.1:0-8192 GCA_040081025.1 Pyrinomonadaceae bacterium
TGAGGCTCAGGTTCTTCTTCGCGATCTCGATCAGCCGCCGGTTATTGTCGAATCGAAAATTGCGGAATAGCGGCTGAGTATATGTGAACGTAAGCAGCGAAGGGAACTGAGGATTGAGCGTTGCGTTTGTGTTGCTGGTCGTCGTGCGGGTCGAGTCGAACCGCGCTGCGTAACTGCCGCCGGCGAACGGTGAGAATCCGCTCAAGCCGGCAGTGCCGAAGAACCTGGTCTGCGTGACCGAGCCGTTGACCGCACCGCCGATAACTGAGGCAGTCGGCGTCGATGTGCTGTCGTAATAACTCTCTCCCTCGATCAGCGGATCATAAATACCACGGGCTCCGCGAAGATTGAACTCGGCGATCTGCACGTTGTTGCGCGATGCGTCGATGTCGTTGTTGTTCTTCAACGCCATCTCGATCACTTGCTCGAGTGAAAGCGAAAGCTGGTTGGCGGCGTCGACTCCAACCCGATCCGACGACGGCAGCGGCCGCATCGGCGCCTGGAAATTCGGCGCTACCGGAGGCGGGTCGTTTGGCAACTGTGCAGGCGGAACGGCAAATATTGGCGGAGTCGGCGATACGGTCGGCTGGACTACGACGACGGTCGGTTGTGGCATTGGCGTCGGCGTCTGGACCTGTCCAATCGCTCCTGCGGCTGCTACTAATAAAAATGTTGGAAGAAAAACTCTCTTCATCAAAAAATACTCCGGCCGAAGTTTCAGCCGTTATCCGTCTGCTCCTCGCGAGCGTTCGTCGCGGCCGACTTCTTCGATTTGAAGATGCCGGCGACCGCATCTCGCATCGGACGAGTGATCCTCGAAATTCCGCCGGAGATCGATCTAAAAATTGTCGATTCTGCCGCGTCGTCAAACAGCGAATAAAAGACCGGAACGGCGAGCAGCGTAAGCAGCAAACACATCGACTGTCCGCCGACCACGAGGATGCCGATCGAACGATTCGTCGCGGCACCGGCACCACTGCCAAGGATGAGCGGGACCATACCGGCGACCAGCGCGATCGTCGTCATCAGTATCGGACGCAGGCGGTCGCGGTTCGCCTGGATGATCGCGTCATAGCGATTCATTCCGCGGGAACGAAGCGTGTTCGTGTGGTCGATCTGCAAGATGGCATTCTTCTTGACGATACCGAACAACAGCAAGATCCCGAGTGCCGAGAAGATGTTCAGCGTCTGCCCTGCGATCGCGGTCGAGAGCAATGCGAACGGGATCGACAAAGGCAGCGACAGAAGGATCGTCACCGGGTGGATGAACGATTCGAATTGTGCCGCGAGGATCAGGTACATGAACACGAACGAAAGGAGAAACGCGTACAAGAACGATTCATATGCTTTTTGCAGCTCTTTCGACTGTCCTGTCACACCCGTCAAATATTCGGGGCCCATGTTCAGTTCGGTCGCCCACTGCTGTAGTTTCGAGATGGCGTCCGATTCCGATGAGTTCGGCGGAAGACCGGCGGATACCGTCACCTGGCGAAGGCGATTAAGTCGGTTGATGGTCGAGGGACTCAGGCCCTCGTCGAGTTTTACTACGCGATCTAGTCCGACGGTGCCGCCGTTCGATGATGTGACTGTAAACCATGGCAGATAGCTCCGGTCGCGTCGGAACTGCTCCTCGGCCCGGACAACGACGTCGTACAGCTCGGAGTCTTCACTGTAGGTCGACACTATCTGACCTGCGGAGAGAATGTTCAGGGCCTGAGCAACGTCACCCGCACGCACGCCAAGATCGGCTGCGCGCGTTCGATCGATCGTCACTCGGATCTCGGGCGAGCCGACTTCGATTGAGGTGTCCGGATCGCGATAGAGCGGATCCGTCTTCATCTTCTCGACCAAAACGTTGGAGTATTCTGTCAGCTTCTCCATATCCGGCCCGGCGATATAGAGGCCGACACCAGAGCCGCCGCGGCCGAGGCCGATACTTCCCGCGATCGACGATGCCGCGGACACGGTTACCTGATAATCCTTATTCGAATATTTTCTCGCAATGCCGCGAACCTGGTTGATCAGATCCGACTGGGACTTGCTCCGCTCGCCGACAGGCACTAGAGCGACGTTAACGAAGCCATTATTCGGACCCGAGCCGCGGCCGAATCCTGCCAGAACGAGCGTGTTCTTTACCCCTGGAACCTGTGCTCGAATGTCGCGGGCTACACGGTCGAGTAGGGATTGAGTCGCGGAAAGGGAAGTGCCCTGCGGACCGCGTACGTTTACCTGAAAAAGCGACTCATCCTCATCAGGCAGGAACGCCATCCCGACGAACTTGTAAAGCGGGAAGATCGATGCCACCGTGATAACGCAGATGAGTACGACGGCCCAGCGGAAGCGCATCGATAGCTTTAGCAGCCATGTGTAGCTCGCGTCGACTTTGCTGTAGAACCATCCGCTCTTTGAATCGTGTCCGCCCGGTCCGCCGACTTCTTCGGCCATCGTTACTTCGCCAGTAAGATCTTCGACTGGCTCGACCTCACCGCCATTGTCATCGTGATCGGGCCGCTTGATCCAGCGAGCGGCGAGCATCGGCGTCAGCGTGAACGATACGATCAGCGAAACGGCGATCGCCGCGGCAGCAGTCAGTCCAAACGACGACATAAATCGGCCGACGATACCGGTCATAAAGCCGACGGGGATGAACACCGCAAGGAGTGACAACGTGGTCGCAAGAACCGCCAAACCGATCTCACGCGTACCTTCGATCGCCGCCTGAAACGGATCCATTCCTTTTTCTTCGACGAATCGATAGATGTTCTCAAGCACGACAATAGCGTCGTCGATCACGATCCCGACCATGAGCGTGAGCGCCAGCATGGTCATCTGATTGAGTGAATAGCCGAGCGCCGCGATCGCCGCAAATGCCGCGATGATCGAGACGGGGATCGCCAACGCAGCGATAAAAGTCGTGCGGAAATTCCAAAGGAAAAGAAAAACTACGATCGCGGCAAACAAGCCGCCGAGTACCAGATGCTCTTCGATCGCGTGTAGGCTGTTCTCGATGAACTCGCTCTGATCACGTATGACAGCGACATTGAAGTCCGCCGGCAGCGTCGGAATGATGGTCGCCATTCGTTGCTTCACGTTGTTGATGACAGCGATCGTATTTGCGCCCGATTGTTTTCGGACACCGACAGAGGCCGATGTGACACCGTCGAGGGACGCAGCTGACTGGGGCTCACCGCCAGTCTTTTCAACCCGGCCAACATCGCTGATCTTGATCGGAAAACCGTTGCGGGTCGTGATGACAATATCGTTGAACTGAGCGACCTCAGTCAGCTTACTCATCGTCCTGAGGCCGAGAGTTCGCTGTCCTTCGACGAGGTTTCCGCCGGGAAGTTCCTGGTTCTGCGCTCGAACCGCGTTCGTCACATCGGTGACGGAAATGTTGTAAGCCCGAAGGCGATTGGGATCGATGCTGACCAGGATCTGAGGCGTACGTCCGCCCCACATAAAGACCTCGCCGACGCCGTCTGCCGATTCGATGCGCTCCTGGACCAGGTTCTCCACCATTTCCGAGAGCTCCATCACATCGCGCGGAGCACTGATCGTGTACATCAGGATCGGCTGCGAATCCGGATCAGATTTCTGCGCTGACGGTGGGTCTGCCTGTTCAGGCAATCGGTTCGAGATGCCGCTGAGTTTCTGCTGTACTTCCTGGAAGGCTTGGTCCGGATCTTTTTCGAGGTTAAACGTAAGCGTGACGTTCGAACGGCCGCGAGACGATGACGACCTCATCTCCTCGACGCCAGGGACCGTATTCAACGCACCTTCAACGATGTCGGTGATCTCGGTTTCGATCTCCTGCGGCGACGCACCTTGATTGGAAGTTGAGACCGAGATCGTCGGCAGATCGATCTTTGGGAATCGATCAACGCCCAGCGTGAAGAAGCTGAATCCTCCTACGACGGTAAGAAATAGAACAATTACCGTTGCGAATACCGGACGATGAACACAGATCTCAGCAAGCCATTGCATACACCAAACTCCCTTGTTAAACCGCCACCTTGGCTCCTTCGTAAAGCTGATCCAGATTGCTGTTTGCAACAACTTCGTCAGCATTCAGGCCGGACAGAATTTGGTAGGAATCCCCTTCCTCACCTCCAAGCTGAACCGTACGAAGTTTCGCGACACCGTCAACAACCACGAACGCGCGGAACGATCCGGTTGGCACGTGATTATATACAGCCGATTTCGGCACGAAGATCCCGGTGCTTCCGCCTTCCCGGTTGATCCGTGCTGTCGCAAACATACCTGAGCGTAGAGCGTTGTCAGGGTTGTCGATCCTTGCCTCCACCACGAACGAGCGCGACGTGGTTTCAATCGCAGGGCTAATCGCACTCACGGTTCCGGCGAATCTCCTTTCGCGGTAAGCATCGACCTGGATCGAAACTCCGCGGCCGACGAGGATGGCAGGAACGTCATTCTCTGCGACCTGCATTTGGATCTTGATCGGGTTTGAGCGGATGATCGTCGCGATCACGTCAGCCGACGAGACAAATTCACCAACTGCAACGTCGCGAGCGGTTACAAAACCGGAGAACGGAGCACGGACGATCGTGTCGGTGACTTCCTGTTTTGCGATCTCGACTTGCGTTCGCGCGGCTTCGACCGAAGCATTTGCACTCGCGATCGCCTGATTGTTCTGTTTTGCTGTATTGACCTGGGCGTCGAGCGTTTCCTTGGCTGCGTTCGCACGGGCTCGGGCCGTATCGCGGGCGGTGCGATACTGCTCGTAGGTGATCATTGCGGTATCACCCGACTGAACAAGGTCGCGGTATCGCTGCTCGTTCGCTTCGGCCTGACGAAGTTCGGCGAGAGCCTGCTGATAATTCGCGTTCGCCGATCGCACTTCAGGGATCGCCGATGCATTGAACGATCCGCCCGGTCCGAGTCCGAGACGTGCTTCCGCCTGACGTACCGCTGCGACCGCCTGCTTGACTCCCGCTTCCGCTCCGGCCAGCCGACGTCGAGCATCGGAATCGTCAATGCGTGCGATCACAGTACCCTGACCGACAAAATCGCCGACGTTGATCCCGACGTTGACAACCTTCCCGGCAACCTTCGGTGCAACATTCGAGGTCTCATCCGCTACGAGCGATCCGGTTGTCTGAACGACCGCGGGAACTTCGCGAGACTCGGTCTTGATCGTCGTGACAACAATCGGCGCTTCAGCCGGTTCGGCATTCGCATTCGGTCCGCCTCCACGATTGCCCTGCGCACCGGATGAGCCGCACGCAGATAAAAGCGCAAATGCGGCGAGAATTATAAAAATAGCTGCGACCGGAAATTGTCCGGCCATTTTTGATGAAGCCATACTAACTTTTGTTAGATAAAGATTCTATAACACGGGGTTGAGCGCTATAACCCAGATTGTGTAAAGTTTTGTAAAAGCAATATTTAGAATTACGTGCGGAATTAGACTAAGTTTCTTGAGGATGATTTTGACCGAGATACGAAGTCTGGGAGACTTGTCGAAATGGTGGAAGACAGTGGAGCGATCGAACTAAAAAAGAAGCTCGATGACGGAGACGATTTTCAACTGATCGACGTCCGGCAGCCGGACGAATACGCCTTCGCAAAGATCGAAGGTGCGAAGCTAATTCCTTTGGGCGAGATAATCCGCCGGATGGACGAACTCGACCCAGAGAAAGAGGTCATTGTTCACTGCAAGATGGGCGGCAGAAGTGCCCGTGCTATCGAAGCTCTCAGAGCGGCCGGATACGCAGGGCCGCTAAAGAATCTCCGCGGCGGTATCACTGCCTGGTCGAACGAGGTTGATCCTAAAGTTCCAAAGTATTGACGGGAACTGCGACCAACTTTCCATCTCGGCTCACTATGCGAGACAGTGGTTCGTCCAGATCGTGATAGAAAAGACAGAGCCAACCTTCTTCACCCGCTCTAGGTAGAGCTTCCTTCTTAAAAGCTAGCGTCTCGGTCGGGTAAAGGTCGTAGCCCATTATCCACGGCAGCGGGACGTGATGCCGCGTCGGGATGAGGTCGGCGAATCCGTACATCGTTTTGCCCACGCGATCGAGCCGCCACGTCTGCATCGTCTCCGAATGCCCGCGGATCGTCTGCATCCTCAAGCCAGGCACAACTTCGTAGTCATCAGGCATCGCTTCGAGTTGACCCGTTTCCTGCATTGGCTCCCAATTCTCTGTGAGATAGCTTGCCCGGTCGCGCTCGTGCGGGTTGTTGGCGTGATCCAGCTCGGATCCTGAGACTAGAAACCGAGCGTTATTGAATTGAGGCGCAGCGTCTGCTCCGATCGTATTTCCGCCAGCGTGATCGAAATGCAGATGCGTGTTGACGACGATAGTGACGTCTTCCGGACGGCAGCCGGCCTTCTCAAAGAGGGTTTCGGCGAGCGGCTTCTCGCGAAAAATGCCGTACATCTCGATCTGCTTCGCAGACCATTTTTCGCCAATTCCGGTCTCGATGAGGATCTTATCTTTCCCGGTGTCGATGAACACACAGTTCATGTTCATCCGGATGCGGTTTTTCTCATCGGGCGGTGAAACCCGCTCCCAAACGACGCGAGGGACGATTCCGAACATCGCCCCTCCGTCCAATCTGAATTCCGTGTCGGGAATGATCTCGACACGGTAATCGCCGAACTGCATTATTTATTCTTCTTCGGAGCCGGTTTCTTCGGAGCACTATTGGAAGCACTCTTTGCCGTGTTCGAAGCCGCCGGGCCTTCGTCTTCTTCCATACCCTCAGGCATTTGCATCTGCTGCTGACGCTGCTTCATCGATTCCTGGATCTGCTCATCGCTTACCTCAGGTACATCGAAGTCATCTGGAACGGTCACATGATTCGCCGCGACGATCTCTTCGATAAGCTTCTTCTGGCGTTCTTCTTCAAGTTTACGAGTAACGAACTTCTTGACTGGCTCTTCACGGCCCATCGGATTCTCAGGATCCTTAACGCCGGTCGAAATAAGGATGTGGCGGGCGTTATAGGTTGCTCCGCCATCAGCCGGAGGTGCTCCCGGAGCTGGCGGTGCGGCGTCTTTTGCTGGCTCTGCCGTCGCCGCGTTCTTCGCCTCAAGCTTGATGATGTGATAGCCAAAGTCGGTTTCTACGAGACTCGGAACGATCTCACCGGGCTGAACTGAAAGTGCACCTTCCTCAAAAGGTTTCACCATCTGGCCCATACGGACGTTCTCATAGAGTCCGCCGTTATCTTTGCTGCCCGGATCCTCGGAAGTTTCCTTAGCAACGGCAGCAAAGTCTTCGCCGCCTTTGACGCGATTCAAGATCTCTTCCGCCTTGGCCTTCTTCGCTGCCGGGTCGATCTCAGGATGCTCGGTCAGATATTTGGCTATGTCCTCGTCGGTGACCTTTATCTTTTCCGGCATCTTCTCGGCAAAGAGCCGTGCGAGAAACTGTGCCTGCTGAAGCTTCACCTGCAGCTCGATCTTGTCCTGAACTTCCTTCGAGATCGCTCCCGAGTTGACCTTGGCTTCGTACTCTTCGTTGTAGATACCGATCTTTGCGAAGAACTCACGAGCCTGCGTTCGCTCGTCTTCCGAGATCTCGCGGTCGGCCATCTGCGGATTGTCACGTTTCAGGATGGCGACCTTCGAATCGAGGAACTTGGTGAACTCGAGTTCGTGATCTTTTGCTCCGAGGCCGATCTTGTCTTTCAGATTATCGAAGAATCCTTTCGTAGGCTGTTCACCCTCGCCCCAGAAAGCCTTTACCTGATCTTCGGTGATGAATCCGAACGGCGGCATCGGCCCCTTATCCTTATTGATCTCACGGTCGTACGTCACGGCCGTGATCTCTTTACGGATGTTCTGGAGCTCTTCCTTGTTGGGCGTTTCGTTAGCCAAGCCTTCCTTCTGAGCCTGGCTCGCGAATGCAAGCAGCTCTTTCAGGTTATTCAACTGGTCCTTCTTTACGTCCGGATCTTCTTTGAACCGCTTCAGGACCATCGGATTGGACTTCGCAACGTCCGCCAGAAGCATTTCAACTTCCTGCTTCGAAATGCTGCTGAACGTTCCGCCGGCGTGGCCGACTTTGCTCTTCCACGCAACAAGCCCGCCGCCGATCGCAAGGATCACAGCCAGTAAGATCAAACCTTTTGTTAAGCTACTCAAAATTCAATTCCTCTCTTTAAAACTATTGCCGAGTCGATCGATAAAAAGTCAAACAAAAATAATATCAAACCCTCGG
>JBEBGW010000205.1:0-8164 GCA_040081025.1 Pyrinomonadaceae bacterium
GTGCGATTATTGAAGTCGTTCCAGAGTGATCTCGGCGTCGCATTACGGCTGCCGTGATGGCCGACCTTGTAGACGGTCGTGGTCTGAAGAAGTTTCTTCAGCTTCGGATCTTGCTTTGCGGCGTCGAGCAGGAATTGCCAATTCTCGATCTGGGCGTCGCCGGGGAAAAGCAGACGCTGATCGCCGACCTCGAACGTCATGATCACGCTGGTATTGTTCAGTGCCCGATCGACAAATCGGACAAGCTGAAGAAGTTGATCTGCACGGACGTTCCGCAGCCTTCGCATGAACCATCTGACGTTCGCGGGACGTTCGCCTTTGAGGACATGCTTGGCGTCGAAAAGCGGGGGACGTTCGGACGGCTTTCCTTCCGGCACGCGGTTCGTTGCGGCGAGGATGCCCCAGAAGTATTTATTCATCGCCTGCAGCGACCAGAACTCCGGACTCTTATTTGTGGCCTCGGTTATGCCTGGAGCATCCTCGAGCAGGGGTGGGCCGAGTATCCGGACATTTACGCCCGGGAGGATGGCCTTCCAATCGACCTTCGCATAACCGAAAGAAACGTAATGCGGTCCACGCATCTTCGCCAGGTTCTGGACCGCTTTGAGGTTCTTGATCTTGGCTACGTTCTTGTTGTCGTCCGCCGCAAAGATGATCTGCTCGCGTACCTTTTCGCTGATCGGAGCCGCGAACCGGCTCTTGTTGCCGAGGTGCTTCGCCTCCGCTTCGATCGCTTCAGCGACGCTGTGCATGTCGTGAAGCATCGAGACAAAGTTTTTGTGAGCCGCGGCGCTGAACTCGTCAGAGGACATCAGCGCTTTGACCTTGGAGAGGTCCAGGTTGTTTTTCGGATCTTCGGTCCACGGTTGAATAACGATCTCGGGGTCTAGATCGAGAATCAACTTTCCGGCGTCTTTCAATCCGAAGCCGTATATGTGGTCCTTATGCCGGTGAGTCGCGACGACAACGTCTAGCTTTCCTTTAGTCTGAACGGCTATATCCTTAGCAACAGCAAGAAGCCTTTTGCCGGTACTCTCAGTGGCGTGAGTGTCTTCGGAATGTCCCTTTCCGGTGCTGCCGAAGTCGATAAGCACGGAACGCTGCGTTTTGTCGGCGTAGTGAAAGATGAGGAGAAAGCAGTCTCCGAAGTATACGTTATAAAGAAACAGTTCGAGCTTCGTTGGTTTGGCTGCCATGGCTTAGAAGGCCTCCGTTTGATCCACATCCTGTGAAAGCACTCGCTTCAAGTGCATCCGGCCGAAAAGATTTTGCGTGTATTCGGGATTTGCGATGTATCCCGCCTTCCACAAATGATCTATTCGCGGACCCTGATTCGTCTGGCTGAAGATGCTGTTCTTGACGTGATATTTGAGCTGCGCGTATTCGTCAAAGATCAGGGTTCCGCTTCCGTAGAGCGTGATCTCTTGTTCGTCGGGAATAGCGGAGGTGATTCCCGTCACGCCGACCTCGCTCAACTCGTCAAAACGTAGAGTTGCCATCTGGACGTACTCGGCAACCGTTTCGCGGACGGTAAAGCCGTCCGGCCCTATGCGAATGCAAGGGCGTACGGACTGAACTTTGAAATAGGCTTTTCCGAGGTAGTCGTTCAGGTCTTCGATATCAAGCTCTCTGCGGTTGTCCCAGATAAATCGGAAAACCTCGTTCGGGTCGCTGAGCAGCGATTCGAAATGCGTGCGATCGTAACAATACTCGCCTTCGGCCATCTTCCAGTAGCCTTCGCTGTCCGCTTTGGAGGCCGGGTCGATACCGTATGCCGCGAAACACTCCTTTAGTTTGGTTCGGTACTCGTATTTCGAATCATCCGGAACTGTTTCTCGGTCGCAGGTGAGCACGGCGCTCAAGTAATCGGAGAAGCGAATATCGGTTGGGGGCATGTAGTCTAGCCCGCGGATAGCCATCGTTAAGAGATGCTCGGCCGCTGCCGCACCTTCTTCTGCGACGATCGAGACGTCCAGTTCCTTCATGTCGTCGTTCGACTCGAGGTAGCGCTTAAGCCGAGAATCCCACACCAGAAGGAACGCATCCATCATCGCCGCGACTAGAAGCTCTCCGCAGCGATGAGCTTGCTGAAATTCGGGGCGTTCGAGGTAGCGGGCCGGTTTCGGTTTGGAATTGAAATCCAGCCGCGGAATATCTACCGAACGCCGAAGGGCACTGCCGCGAATTCCCGAAAGCTCGGATCCCATTTGATCCGCGAGGCCGAGAAGCAAAGACCCCTCGAGATTCTTTCGTGTGAGGGAAGAGGCCGGAATCCGATTAGCCTTTATCTCAATCTGCGGCTGATCGCTCGGCCGCAGCTTTAGAAGGATGGTGCGGACGACATCTTTTAATGACAGAACCGAGAGCAGAGCTACGACATCAGAGAAACCTTCATGGAATCCGGCCTGTTCGTTCGAGGAGGGAGCCGTGTAGCGTTCCCTGAGCCCGTCGAGGATCGCGTGGGTTGTTTCGTGAGCGACTACGTCGTATGAAAGGCATGTGAAGATCGGAGATGACGGCCCGTGTTTTCCGGGGACGTAGAAATACCCGAACGCCAAGGCCTGATCCATCTCGGAATAGAAAGCATTGGCATCAGCGAAGGCGTGCGGGGCGACGTAGATCTGATGGCCGGAAAACCCCCAATTCACGCGTCGCCCCAGAGCGAACTCGAAGCGGGCCAGGGTTCGCATGACGATCGCATAAACATTCTGGGCATGAAACGCCGGATCCTTGATCAGCTCGGCCCCTTTCCCATCACTTGCCAATTCCTTGAACGGGTCTACATACACGCCCTCTTTGCGTTCCGGATAGACCTTCGGGGCGTAGAGCGTATCGGTCGAAGTGTCGTAATCGACCACATGAACCCGATAACCACGTGGGCCGGGCGAGAAGTCCTCGGCAGGGATCTCCAGTTCTGTTGTCAGAATATTACCTTTGTCGTCGAGCACGCTCGGATCCTGTGCGATCACCGTGAGCCTGCGGGTTCGCGGAAGTGGAGGCTGTCTCATATTTACCTGGCCTGAATGAAATGGATGAACGAGCTACTTTCTATTGCAGAAATTCGCTGATTTCTTTCATGGGCGACACTGATAACGCACCGACCGCCGGATCGGAGGGTCAGCCTCAGCAAAAAAACCAGATTCTTGTACTAGCGGGCGACAGTTGCGTTTCTCCCGCTTTTAGATAGAAATGGTGCGTATTGGAGCAAGTCGGTGTTGGGCGGACGGTGTTTGCTTATGATCACCGCATAGGCTCTACATAAAACTTCCTCAAATTGGCCCTGAGGTTAGGACGTCTTTCGCATATACATCCCACATCTTTCCAAAGAACAATCGGCCGAAACGCGTCAGGGCCGCCATACGGTCCGAGAACGTCGGCCCTTCGGCGCGAAACGTGGTCAGCTGTTTGAGGAAATCCTGGAGATAGATGTGAATGATCCCTACCGCTATCTGTGCATCGGCAAGGTCAGCAGGGCGTGTTCTTAGACGTTTCTCCTCTTCGACTGAGACGTGGCCTCGAAGCAGCGTGGTATAGAGGGTCGTCGTGTCCGACCAGAAGTCGAAGCCTGGATCGTCTTTTATCACCTTGAATCCGCTTAGCGTAATTGGGGAGCCTCCCGAATCCTTGAAGAAGAGGCGATAGTACATGTGCTTCACGGAAGAGTCCGCCTGATCGACGATCAGGTTGAACGTGCCGGCTTCGACCGGGAGGCGGCCTCCTAGTTTCTCGTATTCTACATATCCGACGATCTCGCTGGTGTCGTGTTCGGGCTGGGTCACAAAGCGGTTGACTCCGTCTATCACCATGCTCAGATGGAACATCAGCGCCGTACCGTTCTCCTTTCCTTGCCTGTAACCGTCTTCATAGTCGCTCGCCCCGAAGGTCGCGAACCCCTTCATCTCCTCGGTGAAACTGATCTTCGTGTGGGCCTCGTGAATATCGAGCGGGTAGTCGGTCGTTGACCGATTAAGTGTAATGCCCTGATCGCCGCACCACTCCCGCGCTCGTTTCACGCCGAGGTTGACGGCTTCGGCGACGCGATCCTTGCTGAAGTTGATCAGGTAGTGCAGCGGCACGTCCGCTTTCAACTCCTTGACCTCGATGTGCCTGCCAAACTCGCCGGCTTTTCCGCTCGCAATCTCTTCATTGTTCCGTGCGATGCGTTTGAGGATCGACCGATAGTTTCCGACTGCCGCCGTTTCGATGATCTGAAAATATGTGGCGACGAATCCCGAATGCCATTCGTCCTTATCACTAACGGTCCAGATCACCCAGAGTTCATCGGCCCCGCGGCGAATCGCTTCTTCGATGTTCGCGTCGGTCTGATAAACGGCGTCGATGTATGTCTGACCGTTGATCTGCTGCGGCGGGAACCACATCGGCAGGGAAACGCACGCCGAAAGCATCTGTTCGGTCATCTCACGCGGTTCGATAACCTCGATCTCCTTCTTGCTGAAGTTCGTGACGTTAAACGTCGCATTGAGATCACTCGTCCGGATCTTCTCCCAATCGAGACCCCACGTGGGAAACACATTCTCGCGGAAGGCGTCGAGCGTGAACATCGATTCCGCGTAGGCAAGTTTTGGTAGTTCGGAATAGTTGAAGCTGATCGAGCTGCGGGGATCGATGTTTCGCCAATTGTCTGCGATCTGCGTACCGGTCATGCCCTGGCACAGCATTGCCAGGTTGAAGACACCGCCCGAGGCGGCATCGACATGGTCGAACTTCAACTCGGCTTCGTCCAGCCATACCTGCATAACGCCGGCCTGGAAGGCGACCTTTATTCCGCCGCCGGCGAGGATGAGTGAGCGTTTCTTGGCGTTGTCGTTTCCGTTCATGGTCCTGGTTTCCTTGTGTTAACAATATGGTCGGCTGCGTGGTCGGCGATCGCCGCAATAGTGAGCGATGGGTTCGGACCGACCGCCGACGGCATCACCGACCCATCCACAACGAACAGGCCGGGATTACCGAATACTTCACAATTCTTGTCGACAACGGCCTCATGGATATCCGTCCCCATCGCACATCCACCGAGCGGGTGAGCGGTCAGCACCTGCTGAAAATTTAACTTGTACGAAGGATTGTCCTGATATTCAGCGCGGAGAACCTCCGCGATCGCCTTCCCCGCATTTCGTACGCGATCGAAATACTCTTTCGAATCAGCGATCTTCCAATCGCAATCGAGACGGTCTTCGTTTAGAAAAAGCTTTCCGGATGCGATGTCGCGGCCCATCGTCAGGATCGGGAAGGTACTTAGGGTAGTTTGAGCGTCCCCGATCAGATCAGCGACCTCTCCACCGATATCCGCGTCATTTGCGACGCCGATCCGATACTTGGCCGCGAGCTTTAGGAACTTGACGGAGCGAGCGAGGAAGCCGGGAAGTCCCGATACTTCGGCGAGCCAGCTCATCATCGCCGGATGCCCGCCGTCCTCGACATAAAATCCGCGGCCATGCTTTCCGTTTTCATCCAGATCATCTGGAAAGCGGATGCCACAGGTAATAACGGGACCGAAACTCGGATCGAGCCTCCGCGGGACGTCCGTACCGTTCTTCTCCTCAATGCTCTTCGAGATAAATGAGAGCAGGTCACCGTTGACCGAGTATCGCTTGCCGAGCTCGTTGCTGAGGCCTGGAATTTTCGATTCCTTCTTCATCAGCAGATACGGCGTGCCGAATGTTCCGGCGGCGAGGACAAGCGTCTTGCAACGAATGCGACGACGCGGATTCTCGGTTCCCGGTTCGCAATCCGGATCGTGGACGACGTATTCAAGTTCGTAGCCATCGTCGGTCCGGGCTATCCACTTGACCTCGCTGAGTGGGCGGATCTCCGCACCTTTTCGCCAGGCTTCGGTTATGTACGTATAGTCGAGCGTGTTCTTGCTGCCGTAATTGCACCCGATATTACATTCACCGCACAGGCGACAGGTCGAGCGCGGCATCTTACGGTTCAAAACGTGCTCGTGGTAGTGCTCACGGGTGTCGGAAAGGTTCGACCCGACTATCGCGGGATTGTCCGGCGAATTCTGTGCGGGCGGATCGACCGCGTCCCTACGAAATGACACGGCGAGATTGAGAGGGACCCACTCGCACGGCGTTCCTGAACCGTTGAGAACGAACGCAGCTTCCTGCATCGCATTAGTTTTCGGAGTGTCGGAATACGGCTCATAAGCGATCGGGTATCGCTGAGCGTTCATCATCCGTTCGACGATCGTGTAGTGAGAATCGAGATCGGCGTACGAGAGCGGCCAGTCGCGAGTCGTACCGTCCGGCAGGTCGTACTTGAACCACTTCTCATCTTTTCGGGCGAGAATATTCGCGTAAATAAGCGACCCGCCGCCCAAACCGGCCGAGACGAGCCCGCCCGATCCTTTGAACGACCAAACATTGAACATCCCGTACAGGCCTTCGCTCGGGTCCCAGAAGTTTTTCCCCAGGTCGTGCGGGGTGCGGGGGAAACTGTTCGGGGGATATGCCTTCCCCCGTTCGAGCAGGCAGACATTGAAGCCGGCATCGGCCAGACGATAGCTAATAACCGATCCGCCAAACCCGGACCCGACAACAACAGCGTCAAATTCTTCCACCTTCTCGCTCATAATCTAAATCTCGTGAGCGACGATGCTTTCTGTGGGTTGGATCGTCGCCGCCTTAACGGCTTGGACGGTCGTCATCGCCGGTTTCGCATAGGTGATCGGCGGCTCGATCAGGAACGGATCGCTATCCTTTGTAGGATTTTTGCCGGGCAGCCAGTCCGCCGTTCGGGCTTTCGTGTTGTCGTTTAGCCAATCGGTGTTCGCGCGTTTGATACCGATCGGAAAGATGGTCAGATCACCGTTCGTGTCGATCCGCATCCGGAGGAAGTTCTTGAAGTCCGCGATCTTCAGCGCCGAGAAAGCCTCGTTGTGATGCACGCCTATTCCTTGCAGAGAAAGAAGAAGGTAAACGCCCATTATGAACGAGCCGAGGATATGCCCGCCCAAATAGACGATCCCCGCAGCGGCGAGATACTTCGCCCAGGTCGGCAATCCCGAAGTCACGTACGCGGCAAACCAGCTCAACCCAAATATTGCGATCAGGTTGACCGCGGCGTGGATCGGCCCGGCGGCGTATCTCCAGTACTTTGTGTGGGTGTCCGTGAAAAAATAAAACGCGGCAAAGATCAAGGCTACGAAAAGCGTGGCGATCGGATAGAACGTCGCGGTGTGAGCAACCGCCTTCAAAGCTGGCCACCATTCCGTAATTCCAAAGCGCCCGAGGTCCGCCGGAGCGAATGCCTGAAATACGAGCAGATAGAGTAGTCCCGTAACGATGCCGAACTTCAGGTTCAGGAAAAGAAACCCTAGATTTTTATAGGTAAGGCTGGACGAGTCGGCTTCCGACGGAAAACTCGCTTTGAGATCGTAGATGTGACGAGAACCGATCTTGTCTACGTTCTCAAGATGGGTCGGATGCAAGAAGGCTCCGCCGCCGCCCGCGACGATCTTCTGCCGTTTGCTGGGGTTCGCCGGGGCTACAGGCTCTTTGTCATCTTCGATCTCTTCATGCCGCTTGTAATAATGACGGTCGCCGGCGATGTGGATCGCGATGCGGTCGCGCAAGAGATGGCCTTCAAAGAATCCCATTCGAGGATTTTTGTAATTCGGGTCGCTTTTGTACATCTCCTTCGTGATCCACCACGGCTCGGCGTTGCAAAGAATGATGCGGTCTCCGGCCTTGAAATGATTGTCGATGATCGCTTTGAAGTAATGTTCCTGCGGGCCGTCGAGCGTCGACGCGAGCTGCATGTCGGTGCCGAATATCCACCAGCCGTGCGGAAGTTTGACGGCAAAGTAGCTGCGGTTTTGATACGTTTGCCAGCCTGCGAATTCGTTGCCCTTGCAGAAGAGTGTCGCGAACTCGGTAAGGCTGTCGTACCAGTCGTGATTGCCGGGAATCGCAAAGACCGCGGGCTTCGGATCATCATCCGAGGGTGTCAGTTGCCGGGAAGCGGAGCGGTACGGATAGACAAGCCGTTCGTTGTAATCCTTCTTGCTCGCCGTCGGATAGACCTCATCTCCGCCAAAGATGAGAAGCTCGCCGTTTTCCGTATCTAAACGTTTTTCAGAACCTCCAGCCGCAGGGAAAGTCAGCTTTTGACGAGCCAGGTTATAGGCGACGGTATATGT
>JBEBGW010000206.1:0-8137 GCA_040081025.1 Pyrinomonadaceae bacterium
GCGGACAAAAGGGCTCGGGTGTAGGGGTGAAGCGGATCCTCATAAAGCTTGACCGAATCCGCGATCTCCACGATCTTGCCAAGGTACATCACCGCAACGCGATTCGAAATGTGTTCGACTACCGCAAGCCCGTGCGAGATGAATAGATACGTTAGCCCAAACTCCTGCTGAAGATCTTGCAGCAAGTTCACTACCTGGGCCTGGACCGACACGTCGAGAGCGGAGACAGGTTCGTCGCAGATAATGAGCTTCGGGTTCAGGGCAAGTGCTCTTGCAATACCGATCCGCTGCCGCTGGCCGCCGGAGAATTCGTGCGGATAACGATGCATGTATTTCGGATCGAGTCCAACCTTCGATAGCAGATCGGCGACACGGTCAATGCGTTCCTGTTTGCTCGAAACGCCATGGATCTTCAGCGGCTCGGATACGACCGAGAGGATGCTCAGCCGCGGATTCAGGCTCGCGTAAGGATCCTGGAAGATGATCTGCATCTCGCGGCGCAACGCCTGCATTTCTCGATCAGGAAGGCCGATGATGTTCTTGCCTTCGAATACGACTTCCCCGCTCGTAGGTTCGTGAAGTCGAAGTATGCATCGCCCAACCGTTGACTTACCGCAGCCGGATTCGCCAACCAAACCAAGCGTTTCTCCCTCGCGAATATCAAAAGAGACGCCATCGACCGCCTTCACAACATCATCGCTATTGTCGATCGGGAAATGCTTGACGAGGTCACGGACCGAAACCAACTCCGCCTTTGGTTGTATCGCTGACTGAGACGACATTGAATATCGAAAATAACAGGTTAGGATGACGCGACAAAACTTAGGGGAGGTTCGATGCTATTGCGGCGTTGCTCGTCGAAGAGAATGCATCGGACTTTCACGTCGTTGTCGAGATCATAAAGTGGGATCTCGCCGAGCTCGCATTCAGGCATTCGATATTTGCAACGAGGAGCGAAATGACATCCGGGCGGAAGTTCGGTGGGGCTGGGGACTGTTCCTTCGATAGTTTGGAGCCGCGTTGCTTTTTCAATGTCAGGAACTGAGAGCTTCGGAACAGAGTTAAAAAGGCCGCGAGTGTAAGGGTGTTTCGGATCGGCGAATAATTCATTCACTCCGGACTCTTCGACGATCTTGCCGGTGTACATAACGCAAACGCGGTCGGCAGTTTCCGCTATGACGCCTAGATCGTGTGTGATGAGCAGGACAGCAAGTTTTCGAGTGTTTCGAAGGTTATCAAGGAGTTCGAGGATCTGTGCCTGGATCGTCACGTCGAGTGCGGTCGTCGGCTCGTCGGCGATGAGGAGTTCGGGATCGCAGGCTAATGCCATCGCGATCATTACTCGCTGCCGCATCCCGCCCGAGAGCTGATGTGGATAGTCCGAAGCACGGCGTTCAGGAGATGGGATCGAAACCTCCCGCATCGCGTCGATCGCCGCAATCCACGCGGCCTTTTTATCAAGCTTTCGATGGAGCCGGAGAGCCTCGGCGATCTGCTCGCCAACCGTGTACACCGGATTCAGGGATGTCATCGGATCTTGGAAGATCATCGCGATGTCATTGCCGCGGATCTCACGCATCCGGTCGTCGCTGGCGGTCGTCAGTTCCTCGCCCTTGAACCTGACCGTGCCCGCCGCGATCCGGCCCGGTGGATATATCAGCCGCATTATCGACAGCGCCGTTATTGACTTCCCGCAGCCGGACTCCCCAACCAACCCTAAAAGTTCTCCCTCGCCAACCGAAAAAGAGACATCATTCACCGCCCGGACGAGTCCTGCCCGTGTCGGGAAATGAGTTTGGAGGTTCTCTACTTCGAGAAGGAGCATTATCAATAAATATTGAAGGCGAAACTTACCGGCCTTGATGTTCTAACCGGGACGCCTTTAAAGCGTTGGGGAAGAAAGACCATCCTTCTGGCTGCGGCAATGGCTTGTTCGGTGAGGCCGTACTTCAAGCTGTTGATCACCTCGATATCGCCTATGCCTCCGTTTGCCAAAAAGTTAACTCTCAAAGTAACAGTTCCCCGTTCCCCATTGGATCGGGCGGCGTCCGTGTACCTTGCGCGTACTTTGCTAACAATAACAAGGCCTTCATGTTCGGCCATTGATGCCGCATCCGATTTCGCGGTAAGACTAGGTGCTCTGACGGTAGTATCAACCCCACGGTCACCGAGTGTTATCGCTGAACCACCCTCGATATCGACACCTGTCTTCGCGGAGTATAAGAGTGAGGCTACAAATTCCTCCGCTCTGCGAAGATCGCCGCGTCCTGTGACGGCTAGTTCGATCCATCTTCCGTTCTTAAGATCATCGACAAGCCACACTCTCTCGCTCTTGGTGCCGCCAGGCCTACAAGACCAAAGCTCAGTCGCCACTGTTGTCGAGATCTTGTCGCTGTTCTTTTCTAGTTCCGCACGTCGTGCGTTCAGCATATTGACCCCAAACTCCGCTACGGACGGGCAACCAAAACGCGAAATGGATCTAGGCTTCTTCGCGACGCTAAGTCTGTAGACAGCCTGTTCCGCATAGGCGACGAAATGTTCTATCCGCTTCTCTTCACAGGAATTCTGCTGATCATAGCGGATCGGCAGCTTGGGGAAGTTGATCGATAGTTTGTGATCGCCGATCTTATACGTCGTCCAATCGACCGGGGCGTCTGCCGATGTTTGCGGGAGAACCATGCCCTCAAGGAGCACAGAGATCAGGACGGCCATGTATAGTTTGATCAGTGGGATTGTCTCCTAAATCTATTGAACGCCAGCAGTTATGCTTTGTAAGTGTAACCAATCGAATCGTCGCAACAAAACGGTGGCTTTCGCGTAAACTACAGAAGCTGATGCAACTATTTGCGTCGATATTTCCTCAAATAGCTGTTATTATTTTTGAATCAGTGGCCTTTAGCTGTACCATAAGGAGCATTTTCAGAGTGAAAAAACGTCCATTCTTACCTGCATTTCTAACCTTTTCACTTCTATTCACGATATCAGCAGCTGCCCAGACGCAGGATGCTGGTAAAGCTCCGGCAAAACCTGTCGTCGCGGCGAAAATCGCACCGGGTGAGGTTGCAAAGCCGGAAGATATTGAGGTCGACGTTGCTGAAGCCCTTGCCGTGATCGAGAGCAATCATGTCAGCGGCAAGAAGATCAACTATAACGACATCGTTAAATCGTCGATCGACGGGATGCTGCATTCGCTCGATCCGCATTCAAATTATTTCGACGCCAAGGAATTCGAACAGTTTCGGACCGATCAAAGTTCGCGATACTTTGGGATCGGTGCAACGATCGGTGATCTGAGCGATCGGGATGGAAAGGTCGTTGCTACGTACATCCGAGCAACTTTCGAGAATGCTCCGGCGCACCGGGCAGGACTACGATTCGGCGACAAGATCGTCGAGGTCAATGGAACAAATGTTCTTGGAAAGGCATTCCCAGAAGTTCGAAACCTGCTCCGTGGCCCACGTGGCACGGCCGTGAAACTTCTTGTCGAACGGCATGGAACCGGCCTCCGGGAAACGGTAAACATAGTTCGTGACGCCGTCCCGCAGCCGTCGATCCCCGAGGCTTATATGATTCGGCCGGGCGTCGGATACATCTCGATGACTGGCGGCTTCAACCAGACTACGTACGCCGAATTTGCGGACGCGATGAAGCGTCTAAAGGCGCAGGGAATGAAGGAACTCGTTCTTGACCTTAAAAACAACGGTGGCGGTCTTGTTAGTCAGGCTTACCGCGTAGCAAACAGTTTCCTCTCGGCAGGCCAGACCGTGTTTACGCAGATCGGACGTCTCGAAGGAACATCTGAGAATTACCGGGCCGAAAACTCGGCACCGGAGAATATGCCGGTGGTCGTACTTGTAAATCGAAACTCTGCATCTGCATCGGAGATCCTCGCGGGTGCATTGCAGGATCACGATCGCGCTTTGATCGTAGGGGAGAATACGTTCGGCAAAGGTCTCGTTCAGAACCCGTTCATGCTCGACTATGGCTCAATGCTTCTGCTGACGATCGCCAAGTACAAAACTCCGGCGGGTCGTGTTATCCAGCGTGATTATTCGGACGGCAATCTATACGATTACTACACAAATGGCGGTATCGACAGCGAAGCAGGAAGTGAGACTCCGCAAGGCCCCGAATCTAAAACGGATGCCGGGCGAACTGTGTACAGTGGTGGCGGAATCAAACCCGATGTCGCGATCAAACCGGACACGATCACCGCTGATCAGGTGCGGTCGCAGTCGAAGCTCGCGAGCCCGATCTTTGCGTTTACGCTCGATCTTGCTCACGGAAAGATCGCCGGATTCGAGAGCTATAAGGTCGATCGACCGATCACGTTTAACTACGACATCAAGGCGACAGACTTCCCTGTCACCGATCAACTCTACGCCGCGCTCAAGCAGTACGCTGCGAACAAGTACAAGGTTCCGGGGGCTCAGTTCGATAAGGAACGCCGCTTCGTAGAAAGAACACTCCGTTCGGAATTGATCACGGCGGCGTATGGATCTACTTCGTCGCTGCAGGTGTTCAACGAGTTCGATACCCAACTCTCGAAGGCGATCGATCTGCTACCGCAAGCGAAGCAGCTTGCGATCGACGGACAGCGGGCGAATGCAACGGGTTCGCGCGGTGCTCTTAATCCAGACCGTTAGTTTCGCATCATCTAGAACAAGAAAGAGTCGACAGTTGGATGCGACTCTTTTTCTATTTATGCGTTGTCGGAGCTAGCCCGAGACCAGCCAAGTGATCAGGTAGTAGGCTCCGATGCCGAGGCCGAAGAGCAATAGCGTCGCCGCGAAGATCAACCCTCCGATAACAAACTTAAACTTGCGATAACGATTCTCGTCGGGCGGCGATAACTGATTCTGCGGAAAGTATGGCGGCGGTCTATTCATAGGTTAAAGCTAACAGTCCAATGTTCAAAACGCAAAAGAAAAGCCCCGCAGATTGCGGGACTTTTCTCCTTTGAGAAGACTGGATGTCTGCTTGATCGTTGGAAAGCAGATAACAAAATCGCGCCTAAAGGCTTTGTGGGCCTGCAGCAACTTCATTGCCACACCTACGAGGTTAGCTGACGGGCTAGGAACGAAAGATTATCCCTGAGCTTATCGTAAGCTCTTCGCCCCTGTCTTCCGTTTCCGGTCGACTGTGGTTCCCCCGTGTTATTCCACATCGAAATAACTTCGGTGATCAACTTTTCAACAATGAAAGAATACCACAGGATTTGTCGTGATACAAGGATTTTTCCGACAAATCATCGGCCCGGATAGAGGTGATACAGCAGAATATAGACGATCACACCTGTCGCGGAAACATAGAGCCAAACGGGAAATACCAGTCGCGCGATCTTCCGGTGATTGTCATACTGCCCTTTCAGCCCTCGCCAGAGGGTGAGAAGGACAAATGGCGTTACAACGGCGGCAAGGATCGTGTGCGAAGTCAGAATAGTAAAGTAGATCGGCCTGATCAATCCTTCACCGGTAAATCGAGTTGGGCCGAGACCAAAATAGTAGGTCCTAAGTGCGTGGTGCGTGAGGTAAAAGGCCAGAAACACGGCCGATACGCTTGCGGCCGTCAGCATACAGGCTCGGTGCTTCGATATCTGCTTGGTCCGAATGAAGTAGAACCCGACGATGAGGAAAATGCCACTGGTTGCATTCAGCGTGGCGTTCAGATGGGGGAAAATATAGAGGTAGTCCATCTATTTCCAGAATCCGAGAAGCAAGAATATCAGGACCCATAATCCGCCCATCAGATGCCAATACCAGCCAACGGCCTTTGCGACGTTTGACCTGTATAGGTTTTCTGTTTCGTTCACCGCTGGATACCACGAACGCCGCAAGATCGCACCGAGCGCCACCATCCCGCCGATAACGTGGATCGCGTGAGCAGCGGTCAGGATGTAGAAGAAACCGGCGTACGGATTTCCCCGCATATAGAAACCGCGATTGACCAGTTCGACCCATACGATCAACTGGGACGCGATGAAGACGCCGCCTAAAGCTGTGGTGGTTACAAGATAGCGTCGGGACCGGGTGAGATCGCGTCTGTCGACGGCGCGACGGTACAATTCATAGACGATACTACTGGCGAGGATAACGAACGTACTGATCCAAACCTGGGCAGGTAGCGTGAACGGCCTCCACTCAATGGCTCCGTTCGTCGCAATGACTATATAGGCTCCGATCAGGCCCCCGAAAGTCATCAGGACGATCAACAGCAGAAACCATGAGATTACGCGGGACTTGTCGCGGTTTATGTCGTCGGCCGTTTCGTCGTATCGCGGACCGTTGCTGCCTCCGCCACTGCCGCCGCCGCCGCTGTTTCCGTCACCGCCGTTCTTGCCCTTGCCGCTGGAACTTAGGCCGGCGGATGACGGATGCGAAATTCGCTTCCGCCGGGGTTGCGGGTCGTCGACATCGATCTCGGCCGTTCCTATCTGCATCTAGCTACCGTTTATCCAGAACCAAAATGGCGAAGATTATCGGGAGGTATAGGACCGACACGAGCAGCAGCCGACGTGCCATTTCAGGCGTCTTGGCTCGTGCCGTTCTTACACTTTCGATGAGAAACCAAATGCCGAGGATCGTGGCCGCCGTCAGAAAGACCCATCCAGCGAATCCCAGAAAGAATGGCGCGAGCGAGACCGGCACCATCATGATCGTGAAGAGAACGATCTGGCGTGCAGTGATCCGTCCACTCGGTTCAACAACGGGAAGCATCAGAATTCCGGCCTTCGCATATTGCTCTTTGTACATCCAGGCGATCGCGAGGAAATGCGGAAACTGCCACAGAAACAGGAACGCAAAAAGCGCCCAGGCCCCTAAAGTGATCTCGTTCGCCGATGACGTCCAGCCCATTAAGGGCGGCATCGCACCCGGTATTGCACCGATCGCGGTTGACGCCGATGTGCGGGTTTTGAGAGGAGTATACAACAGAACGTACCCGACGATGACGCTGATGCCGAGGATCGCGGTTAAAGGGTTAACGAGAAAATAGAGATAGATCTCTGCACTCAGGCAAAGGGTCGCACCGAACACAAGGGCCTCGGTTGAAGTAACCTTTCCGGTTGGGAGCGGACGTTTTGCGGTCCGATCCATCAAGACGTCGGTCCTTCGCTCCAGCCATTGGTTGAGAGTGGCAACCCCGAACGCAAGCAGCACGATGCCGATCATTGCGTTCGTAAATAGCACCAGATCGAACGTGCCTCTATTTCCGAGATAGAATCCGGCCGCTGATGTCAGCAGCAGCATAAAGGCAATGCGCGGTTTCGTAAGCTCGACGAAAGCGGCGATGCGTTCACGGCTGCTGATCGACGTAATTTGTACTGCGGCTGAGTCCATTGTTATACGGCAACAGAATAGCCGTTAAACAGCTAAATTCAAAGGATGGCTGATCCGGCATGCGTTGAACGATTGAGAAGCGATTCTAATTTATCGGAGTGTGACAAAGTAAGAAACGCTGGTTATCATTTTGACTAGATAAATGTCAGCCGCAAAGGACACTTTCGAGGCTAAGGTTATAGCCAAGCCTTCGGTCAAGCCGATCCTCAATCGATTCGTCGATTTCCTGAGCTCGGTCCGTTTCGGCGTGTCTTTGCTGATCAGCCTGGTCGTGCTGTCGATCATCGGAATGGTGATCATCCAGCAGAACGTACAGGGCTTCGATAGCTACTACGCTTCATTGACACCCGCGGAAAGGACTGTCTACGGCGCTCTTGGCGTACTCGACATCTATCACAGCTGGTACTACAACGTCCTGCTGCTGATCCTGTCGCTGAATATTGTTCTCGCTTCGATTGATCGATTTCCCACCGCCTGGTCATACATAGCAAATCCTAAGATAAAGGCAACTAAGGATTGGCTCCTGAATCAGAAGGTCAATAGAACCTTTAGACTGCAAGCCGAAAGCGAATTATCCGCGGCCGAGCATATCAAGGGAGTTTTTAAGTCGGAGAAGTTAAAATCGATCGTCTCCGAGTCGGAAACGACGGAATACGGCTTGAACGAAGACGGCCGGAAGGACTTTTCAAACGTTGTTCGTCGAAAGCAGGTAGTGGTGTTCGGCCAGTCGGGTAAATTCAACCGGATCGGGCCTACATTGTCCACGTTTCCCTGCTGACGCTGTTTTTGGGGCATTTTGT
>JBEBGW010000514.1:0-2121 GCA_040081025.1 Pyrinomonadaceae bacterium
GGCGGTCGGCAAATCGCAAACGACCGGTGGTCTTTCTACGAACATCAACGTGCAGGAAGCAAAGGAATTCCGTGTTGTCATCCGCCTCGTGAACCTGAAACCGGAAATGCAGTCCGCATTACGCCCCGGAATGAGCGCAACAGCCGAGATCACAACGAAGACCGAAAGCAACGTTATCGCCGTGCCTCTGCAGGCGATCGTCGAGAAGAAGCCTGAAGGTTCACCTTCACCTGCGACTTCGCCGAATGCACAGGAATCATTCGATAAGCCGAAAGCTCAGAAGGGCGTGTTTGTGCTCGACAATGGACGTGCAAAGTTCGTTGCGGTCGAGACAGGTATCACCGGCGATTCGGATATCCAAATTCTTTCGGGTCTGTCCGCTGACCAAGAAGTTATAACTGGGCCAAGTAAGATCTTGAATACGCTCAAAGAAGACACTCAAGTCCGCAAGCAGGAAAAACAACCGGGCGGCGGCGGTAGCGGATCTTAGGCTGAGGTGAGTATGCTAGATTCAAAGGCCGATCCGATGTACAAGTTCATGGACGAAGAAAACTCCGTCGCAGGTCAACCCCGAGCGAACACTGGCGGTAGGCCGCTGATCTCGATGGAGAACATCTGGAAGACTTACCAGATGGGCGTCGAAGAGCTTCACGCTCTTCGTGACGTCTCGTTCAAGGTCGAGAAGGGCGAATATCTCGCGATTATCGGTCCTTCCGGTTCGGGTAAGTCCACGCTGATGAATCTGATCGGCTGCCTTGATTCGCCTTCGAAGGGCGATTACTGGATCAACGGGAATCTCGTCTCGGAAATGACCGACGACGAGCTTGCACGGATCCGTAATAAAGAGATCGGTTTTGTCTTTCAAACGTTTAACCTCTTGGCTCGAGCAACCGCTCTGCACAACGTTGAACTCCCGCTGATCTATGCAGGGATGCGCGCGGGTGAACGCCACGATAAGGCCCAGGCTGCGCTCGCGTCGGTCGAACTCGGCGACCGCGTAATGCATAAACCGAACGAGCTTTCCGGCGGTCAACGCCAGCGCGTCGCAATCGCCCCCGCGCTCGTAAATCACCCGTCGATCCTGCTCGCCGACGAACCGACTGGTGCACTAGATACAAAAACGAGCTACGAGATCATGGAGCTGTTTGAGCGGCTTCATGAGGAAGGCAATACGATCATTCTCGTGACCCACGAGCACGATATCGCCGCACGTGCCCATCGCGTCATCACTATCCGCGACGGTAAGATCGAGAGCGACGAGAAGACGAAATGATCGACGGCCTGCCGTTTTACGTCCCGGCTGTATTCTTTCTTACCACGCTCGCCACGATCTGGTTCTTAGTTTCGGCCGCCCGGTCCGTCCGACGAGAGGCGCTGCCGTTCAAGCTACTGATCTTTTTGATCCCTCTCTGGATGGTCCTCACGGACCTGCTTGCAACAACTGATTTCTATCGTACGAATGCACTACCGCCGCGCGTTCCGTTTTTCGCCGTTTTGCCGTCGGTGATCACGATTCACGTTTACTTCGTATTCTTCCGCCAAGGGTTTGTAGACAAACTTTCGCTAAAAACGCTAACGCTTCTTCACTTAATCCGTTTTCCCGTCGAGTTGGTCCTTCATTGGCTATACGAAGGTGGTCAGGTTCCGCGGATCATGACCTACGAAGGATGGAATTTCGACATCCTATCGGGCCTCACCGCTCCGCTAGTTTATTGGGTTGCTTTTCGCGGTGGGAGGACAAACCGGACGTTACTGATCGTCTGGAATCTTCTGACCCTTGGCCTTCTGATAAACATTGTCGCGATCGCGTTCATGTCGTTTCCGTCACCTATCCAGCGTTTCGGTTTTGATCAGCCGAATGTGGGTCTAACGTATCTTCCGTTTATCTGGTTAGCATCTATTGTCGTACCGATCGTCCTGTTCGCACATTTGGCATCTCTTTACAATTCATTACGGACGCAGCCTTCGCAGAGCATCTAAACTGCTTGAGTAGCTTCTGCGTAAACTCTCGGCGAGGTTATACTTAGAGAACTAATGAATCTGGCGGAGACATTAAAACTTGCGATCGCCGCGATCTTCGCGCACAAGCTTCGGTCGTTCCTTACCCTTCTGGGCATGATC
>JBEBGW010000515.1:0-2108 GCA_040081025.1 Pyrinomonadaceae bacterium
GATTTCAAAGAACGGCCCGGCCGGGTCGAATCCCGGGCCGAACAGTATTCCACAGAGGCGAGTCAGTGTCAATACACTATTTCGTATATAAGACACCACTTAAGAACCTATTTTTTCTTATTCCTGAGAGTAACAACGATGGCGTCACCTACTTTTCGTTCGCCTTCTTTGTCGGACGGAGTGTTGACGACCTTGCCGTCGAGATACATCGTCGTCGATCCGCCGCCATCGAGGTTCATCGCATCGACCGCTCCTAGCGAGAAAAGATATTCAGCCAATTCCTGCAGCGACATCCCAACGCTCACGCCCGGCTGCCGTCCATCGGCCGTCATCATCAGAAACTTCCCGTCCTTCATCTTCGCCACCGCCGTCCGCGGATGCCGCGTCTCGGCAAACGCCTTGCTCGCTTTCTCCTGCTCCCAGGTGATGTCGATCTGGCCGTTCTTGATGAGTTGAGGGACGCCACCAACAATGTCATAGGTGGGAAGTTTGATATTGCCGGACGAATTAGTAGAGATTTCCGGATCAAAAAACTGGGTACCGATGTCTACCTTTGTTCCTACTCGAAACTTTAGCAACTCGTCAATAAAATCGCCGCTGCCCGAAACAATGTAACCATTACGAGGGATTTTGTTGCTTCCTTTTCTTGGTGAGATATCTATGATCCGCCCATTTTTAACGACAACTTCGGTTCCGCTGTCGTCGGTGAGTGTTGTTTGACCGAACTCTGGTGTATAGATCACGAGTTCATTGGATTTTCGTTCGCGATTCACTCCCGATAGGACCTTTATTACCGTGCCAACCCTAACTCGCCAACGCAGTACTTGGCGGCTAAAGACTACATACTGCTGGTCACTCATTATTCGTGTGTGCGGTACGCCCATCGGACCTGAAATCCATAGCGACTGTCGGCCTGAGATGCCCTCACTGAGAAGTTTGCCATCAATCATGAGCAAGCCCGCGGCATCTCCGGCCCAAATACTTTTGTCCAGACGAAAGAAGCCAGAATTGATCGCTGCAACAGCACCTTTGCGTTTGGCGATGGATGATGTGGTTTCGAGGCCGATGGCTTTGTCGAGGGCGTGGTGGACGTCTAGGCGGACCTTCTTGAGATCGAGTCGGAGGAGGTTGATCTTCACGGGGTCGCTGCCGAGTTTGTGTTCGACTTGGGCATGCTCGACGCCGGGGTGGAGTTGTTTGAAGTCTTGCGCGGTCAGGTCAACCACATAGAGACATAGGACACATAGAAGGCCGGATAGCAGTGATCGGACAGAAAGTCGGATGGGAAACTGGAGAACTTGATGTTCCATAACTATGTGGCCTCTGTGTCTATGTGGTTCTGCTTCTTTATACTAGCTACAAAATGCGGATCAACGAAAGAGTCGTTCAAATGAACGATAAGGAAACGAACACGAACGGGCGGTACGTTTTGTATTGGATGCAGATGTTCAAGCGGACGTCGCATAACCATGCGTTGATCTGGGCGATACGGAAGGCGAACGAACTCAAGCTGCCGCTCGTGGTTTATGAGGGGTTGAAATATTACTACCCGTGGGCAAGCGACCGGCTGCATACGTTTATTCTGGAGGGCGTTGAGGAGAAGCGGAAGGAGTTTGACCGGCTTGGGATCCGATACATCTTCTATCTCCAAAAAGATCAAAGCTCTCCGAAGAACACGGTTGCAGCGCTGGCGAAAGATGCCGCGTTGATCGTCACTGACGATTTTCCGTGCTTCATCATTCCTGGGCACAACCGGCGGATCGCCGAGCGGGCTGACATTCCGGTTCACGCCGTCGATTCGAACGGGATCGTGCCGATGTCGAAGTTTGAAAAGGAAGAGTACGCAGCTTATACGATCAGGCCGAAGATCAATCGGCTGCTGCCGAACTATCTGAAGCCGTTTGTCGAGGAATCAGTCCAGATCGATTCTTTGAAGCTGGAAGTCGATTGCCCGGAGACGATCGTGACTGCTGACAATATCGAATCGCTCGTAGCCGAATGCGATATCGATCATTCGGTAAAACCTTCAAACGTCTATCGCGGCGGCACCGCGAACGGGCGAGAGCGGCTGAAGAAGTTTGTCGAAGAGATCTTGCCCGATTACGACA
>JBEBGW010000516.1:0-2102 GCA_040081025.1 Pyrinomonadaceae bacterium
CTTTTTCCGTTCAGCACTAAGGTCGCGACAGGTGACGAGAATCTCGAGATCTCGTTAACCGATATCCGCGTCAACCTTCAGATCGCGCGTGCGGCGTTCGATTTCCCACCCGTTTCCGGCGAACCGCTTCCGGATATTCGCGCATTACTGACTCAGCTTCAGCAGAACGAGGATGAAGTAGAGAAGATCCTCGATAGCTATTCATACGTGCAGAAAAGCACGAAGCGCGAACTTGGTAAAGACGGCATTCTCCGCGAGACCGAATCGGAGACGCGGCAGCTATCGTTCTACAAGGGCTACCGGATTACACGGATCACGGAGAAGAACGGCAAGCCGCTGAGCGAAAAAGATCAGCGTGACGAAGACAAAAGCGCCGGCAACCGCGTCGAGGAGATAGAAAAGATCATCGCGAAACGTGAGATGAAGAATGGGCCGCCGAGAGAAGATGGACCACGCGTCTCGATCGCCGAATTGCTAAGAGCATCGAACCTCGTCAATCCTCGCCGTGAGAGTTTCCGCGGACGAAATGTTATCGTGTTCGACTTCGAACCAAACCCAACGTTCGACTATAAGAACGCTAAAAGTATCCTAAAGTTTTTCGGCAAGACCGCAGGCGTGATGTGGATAGACGAAGAGGATAAACAGGTCGCCAGGCTCGAAGCGTATCTCGGCGACAGCTACAACGTCGGCGGGGGCGTGCTTGCCAAACTTCGCAAAGGGGCATCGTTCGTGCTCGAACAGCAGCGGATCAATAACGAGATCTGGCTGCCTTCGGTTGCTGACATCAATCTCTCCGTACGTGTTCTGCTTGTCAAGGGTATTGACCTCAACCAGCGGATCGAATCGTACGACTATCGCAAGTTCACAACCGAAGTGAAAGATGCAAAGGTTGGTGAATCTTCAACTACTCAACCCTAACGACGTGCTATCGAAACGGTCATCTTTTTGCCCGCGCGGACCAGAGTTATTTCGCTCACACTGAAAGGGCCGCTGATGCCGTTTGCGTTGATCGGCCTTCCGTCGATCTCCGAGATCAGATCTCCATTCTCGATCCCGGCGGTGGCCGCGATGCTTCCCTCTCGAACGGCTGTCGCGACACAGCCTTTTGATGAGCAGCTACTAGAGATCCCGATCATCGAAAGCACACTCGCCGGTGAGATTGCCCCTCCTGTCGGAGGCTTGCCATTAACTACCTTTGCCTTCCGTGGGTCGACACCATCGGGAAAAAGTGTTGAATCGTCCGACGACAGTCCTATGTCTTCTGATCCACCCTGTGGAACGGTACGCGTATTTCCACCGACACGATTCACCGGGACCTGAGCGATCTGTGAATTCTCGTTAATCGTTGTCGAAGTATTGGACTGGGTCGCCTGCGGATCGTCAACAACGGCAATGTTATGAGTTGGGTCGTCGACTGGCGGAACCAGATCTGTGTTCAAGGTCCCATCGTTGGAAACTATTAAAAATCCACCTGCCGCTAAAAGCAGCCCCAGCGGAAGAGCAAACTTCGCCGCGAGCAGCAGGCTCGGCCTCGATAGAGATCGTTCGTCGCGATGCTGAGCGATCCGCGAGTGAACCCCACCTTCAAAGTTCTCCGGAGCGTCCACTGTCTTTAGACTCGCGAGCATCCTCGATATTTCTTCTTCGTCCTTCATTCGATCATCCATTCGACCCGTCCATATACCCGACCAGCTTTTCCCTAAGCAACCCGCGTCCCCGGCTGATCCGCGATTTCGTCGTGCCGAGGCCCAACTGCATTAACGCGGCGACATCCTCATAGCTTCTCCCCTCAACATCGCGAAGAATGATCGGGATACGATACTTCGGCGGCAGCGTTGCGATCGCCTTTGCGATCACGCGACTTTTTTCATCCTCCACAAGGTCCCGATCCGGAAGCGGCCGCAGGTCGGGCGGCTGAAACTCTGTCGTGTCGGACTCGTCGCTCTGGAAAAGTCCAGTGAGCGAAAGTATCGAGCGGCGTTTTCGTTTTCGCAATTCGCTGATCGCGAGGTTCGATGCGATCCGATAGATGTATGTCGAAAACGCGTAGTCCGTGTGATACCGGTCGATCGCGAAATAGACCCGTACGAACGTTTCCTGAG
>JBEBGW010000012.1:0-28383 GCA_040081025.1 Pyrinomonadaceae bacterium
TGCATGACCGAATCGCCAAGCACATAGCTCGAGACCGTCGCGGCGAGCAGCTCGTAGATCAAGCCGCAGGTCGCGATGATGACGACGTTGAGAAATAAAAGCGGAGTCTTCATGCCCTAAAGTCAGAACCGGGAGCAGTAGCGACAGGGTTCGGTTACCCGGAAACTCTCAGGGTAACGCAACCCGGTAGCCACCGCTCCCGGTTCTGACATGAAACTTTTAACTACCCTGAATAGCCGCCGAAATGATCAGAGCAAGGCCGATCATGATCGACCCGATAACGATGCCAAGCGCCGTGTTTTGGTCTTCCTCGATCTCTTTCTTAATAGGATACATAAATCCCAGCACGCCGTAAGCGATCGAGAATATCACCAGGCCGATAAAAACAAAGATCAGCGTGGTGACCAAAACCTCAACCAGTTGCTCGACCTTTACGATCATTCCGAACGTGTGTATCAACATTTACTTTCCTCCACGAAATCCGGTATAGATGAACGGCACGCCAAGCCGCGATTTACTGCCTGAATTCGCCAGTTCCCAGCCGAACCAGGCTCCGGTCGAATACATGAGAAGTACTCCGCCGGCAAACAATGCGTATAGGATCTTGAACATAATCACTCACTATCATCCGACCCGGACGATGCTCCGAACATACTGTCTTTCCAACGCGAAGCCTCGAAGCTCCATTTTCTTATCAGACCAAATAGAGGGACGATCGCGAGTGCGACGAGTGCACAGCAGAAATTAACGCCGCGATTCACGCCCTGCTCGACCTTCACACTAACGGCGACTGGTTCCTGCCATTTCTCCCACGTTCCTTCAACACGGAGCGTATATTTGCCCGCAGGGAGTGATGAAAGCGTCGCGTCCGTCGCTTGTGAGCCTTCGGTCCATGCCCCATCGCTATCGGTACCGCTATAGTATTCGATCGGGACGTTCACGGACTCGACCTCCTGGCTCTGGTCGTTAACGAGATCAACATCGAGATCGGCCCACGAATTACTCACGTTCGCGCTCGCGGTGATCCTTACGTTGCGGTTTCCCTTGATGTCGAACGGCTTTGAGAAGACGGTCTGCGGTGCCTGTGCGTTTGCCAGGGCCGGAAGAGTTACCGATTCGGTCAGGATTGGAGCCGTGCTCCCTGTCAACACGACCATCACCAACGCAACGAATCCCAGAAGCACCAGCGGCAACGCACCCCACGTGTAGTAGAACGAACCCGTGAACGGCTGGTTCGGAGCGACGCCCCATGGCTTCGGCAGGTCAGATATCCCGAACGCCTTCTCGACCTCGGCATTCGTCATATAGCTTCCTGCCGACCAGTTCACCTCATTGGCCGTCATCTCCTGCGAGAGCATATACGGGGCCGAGATGAAGTCGACCGCACGGACCATCTCGCCCTGCTCGACGCGCCAATAGAATTCGCCTTTGACGTATTCGACCGTCGCCGGCGCGTCTTGAAAGATCTTGTAGTTACGGCCGTTGTAACTGACGGTAGAGCCCGTCTGAAACATCGTCGTGCTCGCCACTTCAGCGGGATTGACCGGCTCGACGAAATTCCAATGATTGTCCGAATGTACCAGCCATCTAAAGCCCACCGTCGGGTTGTAGAGCAGATACTCGTGCCAGAAATACTTGATGCCCTCGAATGTCACGCTGCGAGCGACCGCTCCGATGATCTTGAACTTCACGTCGCCCATGAATGTCCCTTCCGAGCCGATCGGCAGGACAAACGCCGGAGCGTCCGGAACGGGATTCAAGGCGTGCAGGTACGAAAGATTTCCCTGATTTACATCGAGCAGCGAGTCGCAATTGGGGCAGGTGACGCGTTCGGTCTTGTCCGGAGCGACCAGGTCCAGCGGGCCGCCGCAGTTCGGGCAGCCCATACCGGCCGCGGAAACGCGTCTCGCTTCGCGCTTTGCGGACTTCGCATCGCCTAGCCCGATCTCTTCAAGCGTTACCTGCTGGCCGACGAAGACCCACGGCGGCGACATGCTGTAATCGATGGTCGCAAATGCGTTACCTTTACCCGCGAGGTCGGCGAACTGCGATTCCTCATTCGGGGTGAGTTGATATGGGATCTCGCCGTCAGCCGCGACTGATGTTGCGACGCCCTTTTCCTGCACCATCAGCGGCGTCTGGCTCGGGATCTCGCCAACGAATTGGCCAAGTTGAAGCCCGTCGTAGCTCGGAAGCGAAACGCCCTGCGGCAGCGGCTGGTAGAAAGTTAGATAGAATCTGCCTTGAGCCTCGGCAAGCCAGCCGACCCATCCGTTCGAAAACGTCGCGTACCACTCGTCCCAATAACCGCCGGATTGATGCTTGAGCTGCGCGCGTCCGGTGAGTTCGAACCGATTCCCCTTGAATTCGCCCTTCAGGCCAAGTTTCAGCGGCGATTCCGATTCGGCGATCTCGGCAACCTTACCGAGATCCGCGAGGCCGCGATCGGTCCGCGCGAGTGCCGATCGGCAGTACGGGCAGACAAGCACGATCGTCGAGCCCGACTGGAACTCAACAGGCCCGGCACACGAGGGGCAATTGGCGGCTAGGACGGCTATAAGTCACCTCCAGCCGCGGTGCTTTTCAAATCTCGAATCTCGGATCTCAAATTTTCGTCTGCGGAATTGCCCCGCTCGATCTTCGTGACGCTGACAAATGCCGCTCCCATCGAAGCCTTCAAATTAGCGTCCCAATCCCACTCAGGCCGCGTTCTACAGCAATAAAGGTTAAAGGTAGCCGTCCAGTGTTCGGGATACGTATGGCAGGCGAGATGCGATTCGGTCAGGGCGACGAGGCCGGTGACGCCGCTTTCACCCGGAAACGTATGCCAGATCGAATCAATTGCTTTCAGTCCAAGGTCTGCGATGATCGAATCGAAAACAGCGCGAAGCACGGTCTCGTCACGCAGCCTTTCGGCGTCGCATCCCGTTGCTTCGATCAACCATTCAGTCCCGACGATCATTAACTAGCAGTACGAACTTTGAGCCTCTGATGTTTTGAACAACTTGTTAACCTGTTACGTTATCTTTTGGGAACGGTAGAAGTTATGCCGAACACGAATATAAACAAATTTGCCCCATTTGTCATTTTGGTTTTCCTCGTTTTGCTCGGAACCGGCGGCTGCAGCTTGCTTTCGACGAGCGGAGCGGCCGGTGACAACGCGGGATCTGACGCTCTTTATGAAAAGCCTGTCGTATCAGGAAAACTTGAATCGCCGGATCTAAAAGAGGCGAGTGGCATCGCCGCGTCAAAATGTCAGTCCGACGTATTCTGGGTTCAGAACGATTCGGGCGACGAAGCTCTTTTATACGCTATCGATTCGAAGGGCAAACATCTCGGCGTCTGGAAGGTCGAAGGCGCGGCAAACCGGGATTGGGAAGACATAGAAGCAGTTAAATCAGGTGGAAAGTGTTTCGTCCTGATCGGCGAGACCGGCGACAACGACCATAAGCATGAGCGGATCGCGGTCTATCGCGTGGAAGAACCAGTAGTAACGGCTGACGACAGCACTTCGTCTGCGAAAAGTCCACTTTCCGGAGCGAATGCAGACGTCTCATACATCACCTACCCAAGCGAGAAGCATGATGCTGAAGCCTTGCTGGCCCATCCAACTGACGGCGAGGTCTATATCGTTACAAAGTCGAAAAACGCGCCGTCGCACATCTACAAATTCATGCCGAAATTCGAAGGCGAGACGCAGGCGCTGACAAAAGTTGGTGAAATAGCCGTTCCCGCCATCCCGAACAGCAGTATTACAGGCGGGGACGTCTCGCCGGACGGAAAACGCGTCGTGCTGTGCGATTATTTTGCGGGATACGAGTTGGTCTTGCCAGAAGGCTCACCGAACTTTGATGAGATCTGGAAACAGCGGCCAGGTCGGATCGACCTCGGTAAACGTGAACTCGGCGAGGCGGTCGCGTATTCCGCTGACGGCTCGTTCGTGATCGCCGTCAGCGAAAAGAAACACACCCCGGTAAATATCGCTCGGCGCAAGTAGTTTCGCGCCTAATTGGCTACACGCCGCCCTGACTTAGAGTACACAACATTGCCTTTTCGTTACTGAAATATAGGTATCCATTGTCCTGATATTCCTTACTGGAACCCGGTTCACGACATAACCGGATCATTATCGGCGTATCGGATTGAACGCTCGGGACGTCAACAGGAATCTCATTCAAATACCCGGCCAGCCTAGCCCAAATACTGATTGCCGCAAATCCAAAAGTTAGGGTCAATAGGAAGGTTCTGAATCGCGAGAATCGTATGGTCATCGATCATAATGATGCGCTGAAACAGAAAGAGTTGCTCGACATAAGGTCGAACAACTCATTACCATCCAGCGAGGAGCCGCTAATTGAGATACTTTGCGGGAATCGGATTGTCCGGCGTTTCGGCCAACCAATATATGTTCACCACCCACCAGCGTTTCCCGTCGTTCATCAACTGAAAGCTGTTGATGCCGCGCATGAACGGATCTTTGTCGTCCTTCTTTCGAAAGCTCACGTAGGTCGAAAAAACCTGCGCGATATTTCCATACTGATCCACCTTTCGAGCCAGCTCGCGTTCGTGGAACCCGTCTTTCTCCAGGTTCGGCCCGGCACGCTGAATATAGTCTTCCGGTGTCAGAAACCGCGCGCCGATCACGCCGGTTTGCGCATTCTTACCCGTAGGAATGAGCTTCGCATCCTTGTGAAAAAGCGTGCGGAAACGGTCCCAATCACGCTTCTGTCCCGCGTCGCCCGAGATAACGTCATAAACAGCTTTCATTATCGCGTCGAGCGAGCCGACATCAGCCGGATTGGCTTCCTTTACCACTGCAGCCGATGTTGGAGGCGTTTGAGCCAGGATCGAAACGGACGAAAGAAATAGAAGCAGACCAATGGTTATCAGTTTCATCCCGCTATCTACGAACGTTATTAACCGCAGGTTTCATTCCAAGAGGTCCATTTTTGCTTTCGGCTTTGTTCTTCTTGCTCTTCTTATTCATCTCGTTCTGTGGTTACAGCTTTTTGACCACAGAACAAGAAGAAAAGGATGAACAACACTGAGGCGGAAAGATCAGGGACTAACCATTTCTATCCGATTCTCGATCGCATCCTGGAGCTGCTGTGGCCTGTCCGCAAAGAAGTTGAGTCCCGTACGCTGTTCTATCTCGCGAATGGTAGTTTGATACGCCGCCCATTTTGCATTCTCGATACCGTCGATATTCGGCATATCAACAGCTAATATTCTCGTCCTCGCGTCGATCTGATCCGGTGTGCGTCCGCGGGGCAGGATTATCGCGATTTTCCAGCAGTTCGTCGGGACGGTGACCTTGTTCTTCAACCGGCCCGCGTCGCCGTAACATCCTGCGATCTGGTAAACATCCAGTTTCCGCCATGCCTGGCCACGGACATACATCTCGAACTTGTTCCACGGATACTGATTGAGCGCACCCGTTTGCGGGACGATGTTCGACATCATAAATGTCTCTTCATTCAGCCTCGGATTCGCAAATCGGTCCGCGCTCGGCACCATGTGGCCGCGGTCGTATCCGCTGCCGGAATAGTCGTAATAACCGATGCGGTTGTACCACTTTGGCAGCCGCGGATCGGGACGGAAATCCGGTCGCGGGATCGAATCACCCACGTCGTCGCGAGTCGTTCTCCATGAGACCCAGTTAACTCCGCCTCGCGAGTTGTTGTACGAGAACACTGACCCCTCCCTGCTGACCAGAAAGTTGTCCTCGTTAGCCGGATCTTGTGTAGCGTTCGACGGATTGCCGAATGCCAGATGAACGCTGGCCGGAATCGCGCTCAGTTTCGAGTTCGAGTTGGAGTTCGCTTCTTCGGAGTTCGTATTGACGCGAAACGGATCATGAATGCGCTCGCAGCCATGCGCCGTCATCGCCATGGCAATTATCAACACTCTCCACGCACTTAACCTCATCCGATGCGAGTTTAACAAAATGGCAAGGACATAGATTCACCAGTTTCAGTGGTCAGTTCCGAGTTACCGGTAAAACTCAAAAGTGAGAACTCGAAACTGGTGCGCATCATGTTCTGCTCCGCTTCAGGTCTGTGATCTTTCAAATCACGAATTATCATCCAAATTGCGTTTTTCTCACGTATCTCGTTTTCCTCACAAGTTGCCATTCCAACGACAAGCGAATCGGTCTAAGCTCGATCTGCGGTAAATGGACCGCGGAAGATGTTCAGAGTTAAAGCTTTAGCTTGTATCCGCTACCAACGAGGCACTAATGCGTTACAGAAACAGGCTAATCTTGAACTCTAAACCCGTAAGTTGTTGATCGTGATTCAAATGAATCAAAAACTCAGGCTCGAAATGAATCGAATCAAGATTTCCCGTAAACGTATGATCTTGTTTCGAATGAAACAAAAGCACGGACGCGAAATGAAACGAAACAGACCGCTCGATATAGGTCGAAATGTGGGATAAAATCTTAAATGTGAGTGAATTACGGCACTTGACGGGTCTTTCACGAGCCGAATTGATCGAATTCTTCGGCGAGCTGGGAGAGCCGCGTTTTCGTGCCGACCAGGTCTTTCGCGGTCTGCACGAACGTCGGTTGATGTCGTTCGAGGAAATGACGGATCTGCCGAAACCACTTCGTGAGAAATTGAACAACGCAGCCACCGCGACCTCGCTCAGCGTTGAATCGAAATATACTTCCGTCGACGGGACCCGACGATTTCTGATGCATACCGCCGCCGGAAACCCGGTCGAGGCCGTGTTTATCCCGACAGAGAACCGAGACACGATCTGTTTCTCATCTCAATCAGGCTGCGCACTCAAATGCGATTTCTGCCTCACTGGAAAGCTCGGGATATTACAGAACCTGACTGCTGGCGAGATCATCGAGCAGATCATTATTGTGATCAACGACGTTTATGGTGTCGGGAACGAGACGCCGCACGGCACAAATCTCGTCGCGATGGGCGAAGGCGAACCGTTCCTCAACTTCGAGAACCTGATCAAGGCGCTCGAGATAATGTCGGATGAAAAAGGGCTTCATATTGTCCCCGGCCGCGTGACGGTCTCGACTGCCGGCATCGTGCCCAAGATATACGAGTTCGCTGAGCTTGAACGGCGTCCGAATCTTGCGATATCGCTTTCGTCGGCTGATGACAAGCTTCGCGACAAACTGATGCCGATCAACAAGCGCTGGCCGATCGACGAACTGCTTGCGGCCGCGAAAGCATTTGAGAAAACGCTCAAGCGTGGAGAGCGATTTACTTTCGAGTACGTATTGCTGGGCGGCGTTAACGATGCGGATGAACAGGCAGAGGACCTTGCCGACCTGCTGCAGAGACACGGTCTAAGAAAGGCAAAGATCAACCTGATCCCGCACAACCCGGCCGAACAGCTTCCTTATCACCCGTCAACGCCCGGGCAGGTACGGCGTTTCAAGGAGATACTGGAATCCCGCGGTGTATCCGCGTACATCCGAACGCCTCGCGGCCGCGATATTTATGCGGCGTGCGGCCAGCTTGCGGCGAAGCAAGAACCAAATCTGGTTCAGATCCAAACTGTATAGATGGAACTTCTAATTCCGGGACTAATTTTGGTTGCGGTGATGGTGTGGTTGTCGACACGCATCAAGAAAAATGCCGCAGCCGCGTTTGATGCGGAAGGGGTTGAAACCGATCGGTTCTCCATTCGAAAGCCCGAAGGCTTCCTTCATGTGTTGAACGACGATTCGGGCCTTGCGTTTCGCTCCTACTCGAAAGACTTTGGAAAGATCGGGGACAAAGAAGTGCGGCGGGCGACGATCGAGATCGAGAGTCACGCAGGAACCGACATCGAATCGGTAAAAAGTGCGATCGAAGGGCAAGCGGAAGAGATAGCCTTTTATGAAGCGTACCTCGACGCTGAGGAAAAAGCGGCATGGATGACCTCATCTCACATCATCGATGGCGGCGAGTATGAGGTCTCCCACAAGCTTGTAACTCGAGGTGCCGATGTTTGGGAGGCGCGCGGAAAGATCCTGGCCGAGTATCGTAAAGAGTTAACCGAAATAATTGAAGCGGCGCTCGATAGCGTTCGGGTAAAATAGAACCATCCCGGCGAGGCCGGAAATCATCACATTCGATCTTATTATGAAAATGAAATTTTTTGGATTGTTGCTTGGAAGTCTGCTGCTGGCGTCGGCCGCCAACGCTCAGACGGTGACGGGTTCGATCACGGGCGGTACGGTTGAAAAGGGGAAAGCTGCCCGAGGCTCGGTCGTGCTGAGCATTCCGGGCGGCCTTCACGTAAATTCCAGCCGGCCGGGAAATCGATATCAGATCCCGACGGCGATTCGACTCTCGGCTGCCGGCGCCCGAGTGAGCGGTCCGACATATCCGCGCGGCATCAATAGAAAATTTCAATTCTCAGACGAAACGATCAACGTCTACGAAGGCACCGTCCGATTCCCGTTCACGGTGACCGTTCTCCCGGGTTTTCGCGGCAGCACCATCTCGGTCCGGGCCGTCGTAAAATATCAGGCATGCACCGAGGAGGTTTGCTACGCGCCTCGCTCGAAAGAGATAACCATGACCGCGCGCGTTCGCTAACGAAGCGTGAAGTAGCTGGGGACGAATTCTACCGAGATGAGTTCGCTGTCGGCCCTCCTGTAAGTTATGACCGCCGAAAGGTTCGGCAATTGGGCGAGGCATCCGACCTCGATCAATTGAGCATTGGAATTGAATGACTGCACTTCGAACATTTTTGCGATTGCCGCCGAGAAAACGCGGTTCGCGTCGCCGACCTTAACGCTTACCGTCATGCGTCCCGCTGAGCATTCAAGTTTCTCCGGGATCCCGATCAAACGTTCCTCACCGGCCAGCGGCTGCCGCAGCCTTTCCTCGATGTCGCTCAACTGCGTCTCGCGCATCTCGCGTTCCATCGCCTCGCGTTCTTTGACAGCGATCTCGGCATTCTGAGAAATGTCACCTGCGGGCCGCCCCTCAACCACGAGAAAAGGGGCGTTTTGAAGCTCCTGCGGCGTTAAATATTCAAAGTCTTGCGGAACGAACGTGATCGCCCTTATCTCACCAACTGTGGTTGAACGGCCGGTGACGGGTTTGTAAACGATCACCGCAAGGTCGTTTGGGAGTCGCGTTCCGCACCGAAGGGCAAACGAGCGAGTGCCCGGAACGGCGACCCGAAAGCGTACGTCGTCGAATTGTTTTGTCGAGAGGCTAAGTCGCACCGACTCGGACCTGATCCGAAATTCGATCCGGTCGTCGACGCAGTCGATTCGGTCGACGAATCCGACTACGTGAGATTCATCCGCCGCAGGACGTTCGATCATGACGTTGTAGTTGTAGTTGTCCCGGTCGCGATCGATCTTCGCAACTCGTTCCGCCGTCAGGTCGCGGTATTGAAGTATCACAGGCTTTCGATAGCCCGCAAATTGAAGTTGCGACTCTTCGCTCGCTGTTGACCGCTTCGCTTTGGCAAGCTCGTTGGCGTCCTTCAGGATCGCCCGGGCGTCGGCGATGAACCTCGCGTCGCCTGATCTGGATAACGGCTCGGCGATGGCAATTGCTTCGTCAATACGTTCCTGCCGAAGCAAGATCCGAGCAAGGAGCAGAGGGTAATTCTGGTTTCCCGGTTTCAGACCGATGGCTCGACGGATCGCAGTTTCGGCGATGCTCATATCGCCGCTTGAGAATTCGACCGTGGCGAGCAGGTAATGACACTCGGCGAAGCCTGCGTTAAGTGCGATCGACCTTGCCAGAGTTTCCCGGATCTTCGCCGCAATGTCGTTTTTCAACGGCTGCAGCATCGCCGCCTCGTCCAGATTCTCGCGAATCAGAATGAATGCGTAGTAAAAGTGAGAAAGACTATCCTGCGTATCAAGCGCGATTGCCTTTTCAAGGAAACCTTTCGCTTCTCCAAATCTGCGATCCCTTATCCGAAGTTGACCAAGCGTGGTGTATGGTAACGCGAGTTTTGGGTCGATCTCGACCGCTTTTTTTAGGAACGTTTCCGCTGCAGGGTTTCTCTGACGATAGAGAAGATCGCCGAGGATCGCATGTGTAGCTGCCTCAGGTATCACCGTCGCAGTCACTCCGTACACGGGAGGGGCACCAGCGAACTCGACGCGTCGCATCGCCGGCTCGGTCCCGGCGAAACTGAGGATGTCGTTGAGCTTGGAACGGTTGAGTTTGTTAAGCGTTGCGATCAGCGATGCCGGGCTAACAATTCCCTTTCGCGCGTTATGGACCGGTTCGGCATGGCCCATCAGGTACGTCGTCAATGCCCAGGCCTGCGCGTAGAATACAGGACGAATATTCGAGGCATCGCGGTGCAGTGTGAAGTTGTCGAGCGCAAAGAATTCGTCCCACTGGATCAACTGGTTGGACCGCAGCAATGCCAGATACTCCGGCCGCGGCGATCCGAAGGTTGCGCTCTTTTCGTCCGGCATTCGGAAGGTTTGAAAATATGACGCAAGCCCTTCGTTCAACCACGGCGGAACCTGTGCCGAGCCAAATTTCGCCGCGACTGCGTCGTGAACATATTCGTGAAAGATCGTTCCGAGATCAAGATCGTCGGCCGCGAGCGCGATGCGATTCGCATCGTCACCGGCGACGAACAGGCCAAGCACCCTATCGTCAGGCGTCCCATCGGCCTTCAAAGGTTTGAATGAGCGGAACGTGGGCGCATCCTTGAAGATGATCACGCGAGTCTTCGAAGTCCGAGCCGGAAGCTGCAATACACTCGAAAGTGCCTCCCGAAACCGCTCAAGCCTATCCGCGGCCGTTCTGATCGAGGCTTCGGGAGCATTGCCGACAAACTCAAAATTCTCGGTCTCGATGCGCGTCCATCCCTCGACCGTGGCGCCCCGAACCGGGATCGCAAAGGTCGCGGAAATTAGTAGCGCAAGGATTGCAAGGCTTTTAGGCATCAGGCGAAATGTGCTCTTCTGATGCTATTGCGGCGAGGTAGGTTGGGTCAACGAAAATCGGAGGACGATCAGCGTCGGCCTATAACCGACAGAAGCCTGCCGGTTTTGCCGAATTTCTTCTTCTCGAGCCTATACGAGAAGAACAGATCGGGCCGTTCCATTGTGCAGTACGGAGCTGTGTAGATAGCGTCGAGCGGGACGCCGCATGAGAGGAGTTGGTCTTTATTCGCAAGATGAAGATCGACCAGTGCGTGTCCCTTGCGGGTAGCGTTGAAATATTTCTCGCTGCCGTCGAACTTTTCGGCGAAGGCTTCGATCACATCGTTGCCGATCTCGTAGTTGCCACATCCTGCGGCCGGTCCTATTGCCGCGATCATATCCGTCGGCTCGCTGCCGAACTCAGATTGCAGCTTCTCGATGGCCCGGACAACGATCGAACTGACCGTTCCCCGCCATCCCGCGTGTATCGCCGCGAAGGCTTTCTTACCTCTGTCACCGATCAATACGGGTACGCAATCCGCAGTCTTAACACCGACAAAGACGTCTGACATTTGCGAGACCAGCCCGTCGAATCGTTCCTCGCTGTTGTCGACGTCACTCTGATCCTTAACGATCTTTACGCCATCGCCGTGAACCTGCCAGGCGGTCGCGAGCTTGAATTCACCGCCGATCGTGTTCAGAAACCGTCGGCGATTCTCGTAAATATTCTCAGCCAAATCCTCATCAAAGCCCGCTAGATTGAGTGAATCCTTGGGAAAATCGGACACGCCGCCTAGCCGGGTCGAGAAGGCGTTTACAAATCCCGCGTCCTCGAGTGGCCTGCAGACGAGCACCTTTAAGCCGTCCCGTTCTCGCCAACAGAAGCCCGAATCAGTTAGAATTTGGCGTTCGTACTCAGAAATCTGGCCACCCGCTGACGCAGGCGGTTCCGACTCATCCATGATCATTTCGACGGGCATCGACATAGTTGAAGTCTATCGCATCGCAGAAACGATGACGAGAACTCCGCGATTTACGGAGCGCGTCTTCACGCCCGCGGAGCGAGAGTATTGCGATGCAAAAGGAGCGGCCGCGGCACAAAGCTATGCAGGGCGGTTCGCGGCGAAGGAAGCGTTTCTGAAAGCTATCAAAACGGGCTGGCGTGGAAAGATCACGTGGCACGATATTGAGATCTTGAACGATGCTGACGGCGTTCCGTCGTTAAATGTGAAAGGCGAGGCAGCAAAGATCCTCACCGATCGCGGAGCCGAGATCGCCCATCTTTCGATCTCGCACACAGCCGAACACGCCGTTGCTCACGTGATCCTCGAACGCTAGTTTCCAGCAGCCGTCGCCGGAGCATCGAACATAAAATATCCAACCGCAACATCGTGATCCGAAAATCGCTCCGGTCGATCGGCTACGGCCCTCAGGATCTGTGGAAAATCGGCATTAATTCGCAGATACCCGAAGCCTGCCAGGTGCTTTCGCATCGGTACGTTCGCGATGAAGTGATCGAGTATTTGTGCGTTTCCGTCGAACGAATATGAGTATTGTTGGTCAGCTCGAATCAGATTTACGAGATCGATGAGGTCCGTCTCGACCAGGTCCGGCGACGACTCGATCACCGAGTCTTTTGGCGCCGGCTTTCCGATGATGGTGCCGATCTGATCGACGAGACCGTCATTGAAAGGGAATGCGTTGAAGTCGCCGACCAGCAGGATACGCTCGCTAGGATTCGCTTTCTGCCGCTCATTCACCCATTTCGCGAGAAACTCTGCCTGCAGCTTTTTTTTCATCCGGACGTTCTGACCGTCCTTCGGATCATCCATGCCGCGAAACGATTTGAGATGATTGTTGACGATCGTAAACGCGAACGGCTGGCCCGACTTCGTGTCGGCGATCGTTAGCTCGAGAGCGATCGGCGGACGGTCGTTGAGGATGTCTTCGTTCCCGGTCACCGGATTCTTGAATTTTTCGGTCTTGCCGAACTGCTTGGCCGAAACGACGTTGACTCGGGTTGTCTTAACGAGAAATCCGCAATCGATCCCGCGAGGGTCGTTGCCGTCGATGAGATAAGCCTCGTACTTCGGATCGGGTTTGCCGGCGGCGACAGCGTCCGCATTGATCTTCGCGGCCAGTTTCTTAAGAACGTTGAGATTCTCGGCTTCGATCACTGCGAAAACATCGGGAAGCTGAAGATAATCGCGCACGGCGAGCGAGATCTTTCCGATCCGCTTCTGAAATGCTTCCGGCGTCGCGATGTCTTCGCGAATTCCAGGGTCATCGTCGTCATCGACAAATGTCTCGATGTTCGCCGCCGCGATCGAGAACTGCCGCTCGGTCGTCGCCGGCATCACGATCGGTTTGATCGTGTTCGTAACGGTGGGTTTTGCGTTCGCATCAGTGAGGATCGAATACCGATTGAATGCATAGTGGACCACGCCGGTTACATCTTTGATCTCCGCCTTCGATGCTACGTTCAGAAGCGATGAGCCAACCTGAGTAGTCGTCTCAATGCGGATCACTTCAGGATTGTTATCGAAGATCGGAAGTCGCGGAAGTTCGCGTTTCCACTTGTCACGCTCGCGTTCTTCGGTCGCGAGAAATTGGACGACGCTCATTCCGGGTTCGCGAAACGGCCGGGGCGTTCCCTTTACCACCGCGTAGAACACTCCGTCTGAAAAGACGCTTTCTGTCTTCGGATCGACTCGTCCGCCGGTCGGCGAAACCGATGTCATCTCCGGTACCGCCACCCGCATTCCTTCATACTTCTCCAGCTGATCGATGGCGTTGGATTTGAAATCGAGCAGTGTGAGTGTAATCGGCTTCGGCAGCGGATTATTCTGTGAAATGACCTTGATCGAATCTTTCCCGATGAAATGACTTACCTCGGTGATCGTTAGTCCGTAATTTTCGCTCCGTGATCGATATTCTTCCACCTTGCCCGTTACGCTGATCTCATTGCCGATCGCCGCCTCGGCAGGAGCGTCGTCCTTTGTGAAGATATAAATGCCTTCGGACGAAAGCGGATCGCCGTCGATCTTACCGTCGGGCGTCTGAAGAAAGAATCCGGAGCGAAGGCGCGCCGTTACAATGCCAGTGGTTTTAACAGCGAGACCTACGTGTTCTGAAGTGTTCTTGATCCCCTGGATTTGAGCGATCGTCTGGTCTTTTTGAGCGAAGACCGGCGCCACGGCAATTAACGCCGCAAGCAATACTAACGGTCGAATAAAGCACTTCATAGTCTGTCGCGCCGTCGCTCAATAAACAATTGGGTCATCGCGCCGACTGCGCTGAAAAAGTCGTGTCCGGTAAGACTTTCGACCTGATCGACAGTGACCCTAAAGTTTCGCCATGGAGTATTGGGATCAAGCGGTTCAAAGTTTGGGACGATGATCCCGAATGCGCGCGTGCCCTTGTGGACTCGGCTTCGATCGTTTTCGCCATTGGGTAATACGAGAATGACTTTCCACGTGACCTGCGGCACTGTGATCCTTCCTTGTGCGATGGTTCCGAGCGTCCCGTGCCCGCCTGTGACGATATAGATCTCGTTGCCCTGATTCGCGAGGGTGCGGCAGTATGACTCAAACTCCTCCCACGGGCCCGAATTGTTGTCGGCGATCTGTGGAACGAAGTTCGTCATCAGGAATGTCGCTGAGTTGTCCGGGATCGACCGGGTGCGATCGCCCGACGGTGTCATATGTCCGCGGGTATAGCCTGATCCGCTGTAATCATTGTCGGTGACCTGATACCAGCCTGCCGGAAGCGCCGGATCAGGCCGATAGTCGTCCTGTCGTTGCGTACTCCCCAACCACGAACTGTCCAACCGCCACGCGACCCAGTTCGGCGTCGCGTTCTGCCGGTTGTACGAGAGGGTGTACTGCGGCTTCTGCATCAAATAGTTGTTCTCGTTCGCAACGTTCGGCGTGGCATTGCTCGGGTTGCCGAGCAACAGCGGATCGTCGTTAGGCAGCGGCGCGTTAACGGTGATGTTGAGGTTAACGTTGACCGTGCGTGCCTCGGCATCGGAGGCCGTAGCGGTAATGCTCTTTGTGCCGCCTACCGTTTCCGCGGGGACACTTTCCGCGAACGAAAATACATTGTCGCCCGCCGTGACATCGCCGTTCGTTCCGTTATCAAAGAAGGCCTGAGTCGCCGATCCGCCGATGCTCGAAAGGTTACCGCTGACCGCAATGCCTGTACTCGGTGGCGTAGTCGCCGGAATTACGGTGACCGTCAAAAGTGTCGACTGGCCCGGCGATACAGACAACGGATTCGCGTTGATCGCCGCGAATAGATTGGTTCCGGCACTTGCGCACGTTGCGGCCGAAGTTGCAGTGTTCCGTGGAGCCCAAGGTGTGGATGTGGAAAAATCGGCCGAATTACTATCCGTATCCTGGCATCCCGACTGAAGGCGAGACTTACTGTTCCCCGAGCCGGGAGCCGTCGTTCGGGTACCCTCGACGAAAATGTTCGTGCCGGTGCCCCAGCCCACGGCGTCGATGACCGCCCCGGTATTCTGATCGCCCTGTCGGATAGCAAGGCCCCCGTTAGCAGCGGAAAGAGAGCACTGGCAGGTCGTGTTGTCATAAACGGCGTCGGGTGTAATTACGCCGGTATAAGAGCTGGATGCGACGAGATAGAACTGTCCGGGCTGAAGGATCGTGCTAGTCGACCACAGGGCGAGTGGGCCAACGTCGTTTGATCCGTTCTGCGATCGATAGATCAATCGAAAGCCATTCAGATCGACCGTTGACGCGCTCGTGTTATGGATCTCGACAAACTCATCGTTCGGAACGGCTGTCGTCCCCGGCTGAAACTGCGAGATCACAAGATGCGGCGACACGAGCGCCGCCGAGTCCGATTGTGCCGACGCACGCCAGCCGAACAGGCAGCCCGCAATACAAACGACACCGACGATAGAGGCGACTAATATTCTATTCATGCAAAAACCAAGGCTGGCGAGGCAAACAAATATGATATCCGATGCAACCACCGCGTGACCACCTGTCGAAAGCCGGGGTAGTGGGTCAGTTTGAAATTGATAGCCGCTGAAACTTTGCTCAAGCATCAACGCCCGATGTTATAATAACCGCATGTCGATGAAGAAACGTATCCTTCTGACTTTCGCGGCGTTGCTAGTAGTTGCGACGGTCACGTTAGCGTTCACTCCACATTACGGCTGTGCATGCGGTGAAGACCTTATCAACGCAAAGCCGCCAATATCCAAACTCAGATTCATCATTAAAAAGGTGCTGGGATAAACATGCCAACTCCAAAGCGCCCGCGAGACGCAAACCAATTAGCCAAGATGATCGTTGATCTCTCAACGGGTGACGAATCCGAACCGGAGATGAACGTCAAACAGAAAGCCGGGCAGTTAGGCGGGTTGAAAGGTGGGCAAGCTCGTAAGGAAGCGCTGACACCGGAAAGGCGGTCAGAGATTGCTAAGAAAGCTGCTGAAAAGCGGTGGCAAAAGACCTAAGTCGCCGGGTATTTCAGAAAAACTTCGCATTCGGAAAACTTTTTTCACTCACCTATTTTTTCGACCAATCCTCAAATTATGAAACCGGGCGGATCGCGGAAGATCGACAATGTCAACCACAGTGTTTCCATATGTCGTTGTAAATACAGGCTATAGGCTCTGTACCGATAGCGGTTATCCCTGACATCATTTCGGTTCAATCTCGGCTTCAAGTTATGAAGCCTGCTCTTGAGAACGGTGAAAAACAAAAAACCACCCATTTCGGATGGTTTTTTGTGTTGCGGAGACATAAATCTCCTGTTACTATTGCCTCGGTCCTCATTTGAGGACTTGGTACCCCCGGATGGGTCATTTCAATTATTGATTGACGTCGATTTGAAATGGCCCGACCTACTGCGAGGGCGAAGGCGAATACAGAGCCTACCTTAGCACACCCGGCGGCCCAGTTCAAGAAAAAACGAGTAATCTCGGAGGCTAGAGGTGTATCATGCAGAACGACGAAATCAATGTTGATCAGAGTCCAGAGAAAGCAACGGATGCTGGCCCGGTGGGCAATCCAGTCGAGCCGGATTCGTCAGCCCGCCCAGACACAACTGAACCCGTAGACACGAAAGAGAAAGCAGAAGCAAATAATCAGAGGCTTAAACGTGGAAGCAAGCCGCCGAAAGTGAACCTGCCCGAAGCGGTTGCAATCATAAAGGACTTTTATGAACTCGCTGGTGGTGAAGGTTCAGAAGATGCTCTGTCGGAGATTATGGACAACTCAGTGTCCAGTTCTACGTTTCGGGCAAAACTAGGCAATCTCCGAGTCTATGATCTGCTTGAAAGCGAGGGTAGTAAGGTCGCTATTTCTCCAGTCGGGCTTAATGTCGTCGCACCTAAAGAACCCCTTGAGCGAATGACGGCATTAAAGAAAGCCTTTCTCGGCATGGACGTCTATAAGAACGTGTACGAGAAATACGCGGGGCGAATGTTGCCGCAAGATGAATTTCTCATCAACTCGGTTGCCGAGTTGGTTCCAAGAACCTTCGCTCAAGATTGGCTCCAGAGTTTTAAAGATTCTGCTTTGTTCGCAGGTCTTTTGATCGACCGAGGCGAGGGTAAGTTTCAAGTTCGATCTGATGTTGGCAGCTCGACGCCAGTGAGCAAGCCGATGGAGCAACCAGGTCAGCAAACTCCGGTATTGCATGCCGAAGGCGAAGATGATCGAAAGGACGAGTTGCCCGAGAATGCGATCCGTCGAATTCAACTCACCGAGAGCAATAAGGCAATCTGGATTGGTACGGACGCCAACATGTTCCAGATTCGCAGCGGTAAAGATATGGATTTTGTGCTTGCTCTAATCAAGCTCTTTGACGAATACGAGCGACCAACGAAAGGGCGTGAAGTAAACGACGAGATTTAAATGCAAATGGCAGGTAAAAAAGGCTACGACCTAAACAGACTTATTCTAGATTTGTCGGGACTCACCGATGAAGAAATCGAACGCTGCGGTCGTGACTACTATGCCGAATCCATGCTAGACAATGCCTATCGTGGTATTCGATTTACGCATGATGAAATCGAGGTGAAGTTTTGGGAACGTAGGTTCGAGCACGGGTGCTTCATATCGCCGGATAAGGTGCGAATCGACCGAGCGAGGGTAGCAAGACTGCCGTGGATCCTGCCGCTTATTGCGGGGAACATACCTGACTCCGAATGTTGGATTGTCCCCAACCAAGACCGACCGGATAACCGCTTGTATTTGGAACTTCCGAAAAACTTCTTTGTTTGGCTAGAACCTCGTGCTAACGGCGAGTGGAAATACTCAACACATTACACAGGGACACGGCAAGACCTACGCTTCTATCAGAGGATTGGGAAATGTATTTGGAGATTCTAAAGAATTATGGCCCTTGATTTAACGGTTCAAGGGCCAAAACCAAACCCAGTCAATTAAGACTAGATAGACTGCTTTCGCAAAACTTCAATCGGCAGGGGCCAACCGCGCTCGCGGAAGCATCGTTGATTAGTATCATCATTTTAGCCCTAGGTTGCAAGTGAAATCATATCAAGATGATCTCAAAATGATCTCAAATCATTGAATTCATACTAGTTTATTTTTTTCTTGAGCATGTCAATTTAGATTGACTTTGTCTATTTGCTCAAGCATAATGGTCAGTATGAATTCGCTAGATAACAAGAAACGCACGCAGGTCATAGCCGCTTTGGTCGAAGGTAATTCGATCAGGTCAACGGTTCGCATGACCGGAGTTGCCAAGAATACCATCGTCAAACTTCTTGAGGATGTAGGCATGGCGTGCGCGGAATATCAGGACGGAGCGTTTCAGAATCTTAACTGCAAGCGAGTTCAATGCGATGAGATTTGGAGCTTCGTCGGAGCAAAGGCGAAGAACGTCACAGACGAACAGAAAGAGGCTTTGAACTGGGGCGACGTTTGGACTTGGGCTGCGATGGATGCAGATACGAAACTCGTTCCTTGCTGGCTCGTAGGCCCGCGTAACACGGAAGCTGCTCACAGGGTCATCAGTGATCTTGCCTCGCGTCTCGCCACGAAAGTACAGCTAACCACAGACGGTCATCATCCGTATCTAGAAGCCGTTGAGAATGCTTTCGGCGGTAACATCGACTATGCGATGCTTATCAAGATTTACGGAGCGTCAGGCGGTCGTAAAGACGAAACGCGATATTCTCCGGCTGAGTGTAAAGGTGCAAAGCCGAAAGTGATCTCAGGTGCACCGAATCCGGTTCACGTTTCGACTAGCTACATCGAAAGGCAGAATTTGACCATGCGTATGAGCATGCGTCGATTCACCCGCCTAACGAATGGTTTCAGCAAGAAGATCGAAAACCATGCTCACGCTATCGCCTTGCACTACATGTATTACAATTTCGTGAGGATACACAAAAGCCTTCGATGCACTCCGGCGATGGCGGCGGGCGTCACGAATCGGCTTTGGGATATTGAGGATATAGTTGCCTTGTTGCCGAAAGCGGAAGCACAGGAACGCGGTCCTTACAAGAAACGGAGTCAGAGTTTATGAGCGACAAGAAAACCCGAATTGTGATTATCGTGATAATGATATTGGTCGCCCTGTTGTCGTGGATGCAATTGGATTGAGATTTCAAACTGACCCACTACCAAAGCCGGGGTCACGCAGCCGTAACAGGTTCAGGGCTTCACCGATTGACTTGCGAGACGATCTCGAAAGGCCTTTTCGGTCGCGTCCACAAATTCAAGGTAGCCCTTGGGGTCAATGAACGGATTGGTCTTCGCTCCGCCGCGCATGGCCGATAGTTTCTCATCCATCCTGAACTGGCCCGCGTGAGCAGACAAAAAGATGTCGACCTTTTGGCCTCGTAGTCGCTTGAATGTGTTCTCAAAATCCGACGCGATGTTTGGGTACTTTTCATTTCCCACGAGTTTGTAACCCGGCGCGGTTGTGCTGCAGACGAAGATCACGTTTAGATCTTTCCCGGCTTCATTAGCCGTGGTCGTCCACGTCGTGCAGCCCGGCGTATGTCCCGGTGTGATGTTCGCGGTCATCGTCGCGCCGCCGAGTTTCAGCTTCCAACCATCCGCGAAAGTCTTGTCAGCGATCGCCGGCTCGAACAGATACCGATCGCCAAAGTTCGGATCATCTTTTCCACCACGGGCGAGAAGTTTTGCGTCCTCAACGCTGGCGAGAAGTTTGGCGCGCGTGAGCGATTTGAGATCGGCGAGTCCCGCGGCGTGATCGTAGTGAGCCTGGCTATTCAACAGATATTTCACATCCTCGACCTTGAATCCAAGCTTAACGATATTCGCCGCTATCTGCGGGACCGTTTCTTTAAATCCGCCGTCAAGCACGATATGTCCCTTGGGTGTCGTGATGAGATAAGACGTGATCTCGTTCGCGCCTACGTAGTAGACATTTCCCGCGATGCGAAATGGCTCGACGGGTTGATTCCACGAGCGGTCGGTTTCTGATACTTGAGCGAAGATCTGAGTGACGGTGAAGGCGAGTATAAACAGCAACGACAACAATTTCATTCGTACGATTCTAGCATCTCTATCTTTCGCCTGATAAACCGCTGGACGGGTTCGTTCTTGGTCAGTTCCGCTGCCCGCTTGTAAGATTCGATCGCCTCTGCGACACGGTCGACGCGTGTGAGAAAATGCCCGCGGGTGACATGATACAAATTGAACGACGTCATTAGGTAGTTTGAAGCGAGTTCCGAGAGTTCGATCAGAGCGGCTTCATTTCCATGAGTCTCGCCCAGCGCAACGAGACGATTTAGAGCGACTACGGGCGAGAATTTTCTTTTGAGCAATTCGTCGTAACAAGCGACTATCCGCTCCCAATCGGTCGCGGTATAGTCCGGAGATAATGCATGAACCGACGCGATCTCGGCTTCGATATGATATTCGGAAAGATCGTCGCCAGCGGCCGCCATCCGGAAATGCTCGAGTCCGGCGGCGAGCATGCCGCGATCCCAAAGCGAACGATCCTGCTCGGCGAGGAGCAGAAGGTCACCAGCTGCATCGGTCCTTGCCGATAGCCGGGCGGCCTGAAAAAGGAATAAAGAAATGAGCGCCTCGACCTTTGGCAACGAGGTTTGCGGATGATCGGCCAATAGCTTGCCAAGCCGGATCGCTTCCTCGCAAAGATCCTGGCGCGTTAGATCAATTCCTTCCGAGGCCGAGTAGCCTTCGTTGAACATCAGGTAGAGAACCCGCAAGACCGAATCAATGCGTTCGTTAAGCGCCGCCCCGGCCGGGATCTCAAGATCGAGCGTCCGCAGCTTCTGTTTCGCCCTCGTCAGCATCTTTGCGATCGCTTCGTCCTTGGCCAGATATGCCCGGGCGATCTCGACTACGTTGAAACCGCTTACGATCTTTAGCGTCAGAGCCACACGCGAATCGGCCGGCACTTCCGGGTGGCAGCACGCGAACATCATTCTTATCTGATCTTCGGTAAGCTCGCTTTCAAATCTTGTGTCGTCCGGGCGATCGTCGGGAACATCTAACTCACTCGCCTCGATCGATTCGCTCTTCGCTCCGCGGCGAAGCTGGTCGATCACGCGATTCTTCGCCGTTTGGATCAGCCACGCGGATTGATTTTCGGGCACGCCGGAATACGGCCAGGTCTTCATTGCGGCGACCAGCGCGTCCTGAACCGAATCCTCGATCAGCTCGATATTCACGACGCCGAACCTGCGCGCCAAAATAGAAACCATCTGCCCGGCCCGGTGCCTGAACAGATGGTCTATCGAATCGCGAACCTGATCTTCCGCGGGCATCCTAGTGAGTTGGCTCGACCTCTCTAACTTCGATCCAGCCGCCATATTTCAGGTGTGGACAGTCCTTCGAGATCTCGACTGCTTCGTCATAGCCAGCGGCATCTATCGTAAATATCCCGCCGACCACTTCCTTAGCTTCGGCGAAAGGGCCGTCAGTCGAGCGAAACTCCCCTCCATATCCGTTGAGGTGCTTGCCGCCCTCATCTTTTAGTTTCTGACCGCCGACAAGTTTTCCCTGTCCCCCGACCTTCTGCGACCAGGCGACGTATTCGGCAATAACCGCCTGGATAGCATCCGGCGAAAGGCCCGAGAAGTCGGCCGGTTTTTCGTGAAGAAGCAATAAATAATTTGGCATTAAGATTCTCTCCTGCGTTTAGTTTGTAGCTGAACCGTTTCCGGCTTTCACCGACTAAACGAACAAGGAGCGGTCAAATGGACAACGACTAACTAATCTCTTGCGGGCGGATCGATCAAACCGAGTGACGAGATGACGTCCGCTTGGCAGCTATTTGCGCGGATCGCTTCTTTTGGCACCTCAATATCATGCCGTACCCAAGCAAGCATGGTCCCGAACCGCGTATGAAGGAAGGAGAGCTGTCGTCCTTCGTTGTCTTCGCCGATCGAAGCGAGGATCCGGTTTATTTGATCGGTCGCTTCGGCGAGTGTTGCATCGTGAAACCGAGACTCTTTCGCCTGCAGCATTTGTGCGTGAAAGCAGCTTCCGCCATCTGTGCAGCCCAAGTCACCGTCAAATTCACCATAGCCGCACTGCCGGCCGCTGCAATCCGTGCCAATATCTATGTTCGACATAGAACCTCCGTTCCAAACTAAATAAATTTGCCGATAAGGTGAGAAGCTTTATCTTGCGAAGATTATAACGCCGGGTTAGCGCTAGCGGAAATCACTGACCATAACGACATCCGAATCTTCACTGCCCCTGGCCATGACGAAACCGGAACTGTCGCGAGTAACATCGAACCGGAAAATTCGGTCAGCTTCAAAGTTTGTCAGCGGTCTCGCCTGTCCACCGTCGATCGGTTGAATCCAAAGGTTATCGACGCGGTTCTTCGATTCGATGAAGATCAGAGATCTCCCGTCGGCGGTCCAACGGATAGTTCGTGAGCGGACGGCCGCCGGCGAGTTCAGCGCGGTGATGATCTGTCCGTTCGAAATATTTACTATCGCTAGCTTCGGCGAAGGATCGTTGATCGACTCCCGAGCCTCGCATACGAGGGTTTTTCCATCCGGCGATACGACCGGCCGTCGGGCCGCGAATTCGGTTACGGGTTCGGCCGCTCCGCCATCGATCGATACACGCTGAATTAGCTGTTTTCCGCCGCCATCCAACGAGGCGAAATAGACAAGCTTGCCGTCGGGCGAGACATAGGGATCGCTATCTTGCTCGGTATTGTTTGTAAGCTGAAGCGGATTGCCGCCGTCCGCATCCACTCGCCAAATGTCGAAGTTGCCGCCGCGGGTCGAGATGAAAACGATGTACTTTCCGTCGGGCGAGAATGCTGGGGAGAAGTTAGCCTTCGCGTTGAAGGTGATCTGGCGGTTGTCGGACCCGTCCGCGTTAGCGGTCCAGATGTCCTGATCGCCCTTGATCCTCACCGTGTAGGCAGTCTTCCCGTTGGACGCGATCGCCACGCCTGACATTCCCTCATCGCGCCCTAACTCGGTCGAGATCTGCCGCGGAGCGTTGCCGCCGATTCCCATCCACAGATTCGATCGATAATTCTCCTGGACGCTGAGGATCGACCTGCCGTCGCGGGTCAATGTCGCGCCCTGATAATTGGTGAGGTCGTTAGTGATCCGACGTGTGGTGCCGCCCGGATAATCGATCTGCCACAGCTGCGACGTCTGTATATCACGGTCGCGACCGCTCACAACGATCGCGCTCGCATCGGGAAGCCACGATACGCCTCTTAGCCGAAGCCACGGCGTAGTCGAACTTACGGGGCCTTCGGCTCCGTCAGCGACCGAAATTTTTCCAAGGTGATCGTTGCTATCCGTTTGCGAGAGGTAGACCGCCGCGATCACGTCACCCTTGGGGGACCATGAGAGATTGATGTACCGGTTTCCCTCAGCCGCTTTCGCAAGGCCGCGAATGTTTGACCCGTCGGCGGCGTCCGCCAGCATGATCTGCGCCGAGCCTCGAATGAACGCGACCGTTTTGCCATCGGGCGAGAACGTGACGTTCTTCTCTGCATCCGCGATCAGCTTTCGCGGCGGTCCGCCCATCGCCGGTGCCTGATAGAGCGCCGACTGGCCGCCTCGTTCAGCCATCGAGTAATAGACAAAATTAGAATCCGGCGAGAACGCGACACCGGTGACATCGTTTTGTCCCTGAGGGACGATCGTGACGCCGCTGTCGGTGGCGGTCTGCTTGATCAGGAGGCCTTCTTCACCTGCATCTTTGATGACGTACGCGAGATATTTTCCGTCGGGCGAGATCGCAGCGTTGAAGGATTCGACATTGCCGGAGTAAGTCAGCTTTGCGAGCCGCATCGTCTGAAACGCTTCCGGCCGCCGCCACGATTCGGCGAGCAAATAGACGCCGTAGAAGAGCCCGGTCAGCAATACAGCAAACAGCAGTGAATAACTGAGCGAGCGGATCGGGTGCTGTTTGATCTCGCTGAACAATATCCCGCTCAGGGTACTCGGCGGTATGCTTAGCTCGCGAGTCGACATGATCCCCGCAGCATGCATCTTTTCGGTCGGCATTCCGCGTTCTTGTTCGCTCAGGCCTTCGCCGGAATGTCCGTTGCTGTGCCCGTTGCTCTTGTGACCGTTCTTGCTATCGAGGCGGAGTTCCTCGCGGATCTCCTTCAGATCGGCGAGCAGCTCACGCATCGTCTGATACCGTTCGTCGCGGTTTTTGCGGAGAGCCTTCTTGATCAACAGTTCAACATCGTGCGGGATCGGCCGGGCCGATTGACCAAGCGGCCGCGGATCTTTATGAAGTATCGATCCGACAACATCGATGTCGTTTTCGCCGATGAAAGGGAGACGGCCCGACGCCATCTGATACAGCATCGCTCCGAAGCTGAATATGTCCGACCGGGCGTCGACCAGCTTGCCGCGGGCCTGTTCGGGCGACATGTAGGCGACTGTCCCCATCACCAGGCCAGGGTGCGTTTTAACCTCGGGTACGGCATAAGCCTCTTCAAACGACGAGGACGACCGCGGTTCGATCTGCTTGGCGAGACCGAAATCAAGTACTTTTACGAGGCCGTCAGGCCGAAGGATAACGTTGTCAGGCTTTACGTCCCGGTGAACTACCGATGCTTCGTGAGCTGCGGCGAGAGCCGTTGCGATCTGGATCGCAACATCGAGAGTTTCGTGAACCTCGAGCGGCGAACGCTTCATCCGGCGGCCCAGCGTCTCGCCGTCAACATACTCCATCGCGATGAACGGCGGCTCATGCTCGTCGTTTATCTCATAGATGGTAATGATGTTAGGGTGATTGAGCGACGATGCGGAGATGGCTTCGTATACGAACCTCGCCATCCGGTCCGAATCGGACGCGAAGTCCGCGGACAGCACTTTAACCGCGATCTGACGGGCAAGTTTTTGGTCTTCCGCAAGGAACACCTCGCCCATGCCGCCTTCGCCAATTTTGCGGACAATGCGATAACGCCCCAGATAGTCGCCGGTATTCATAGCGTTCTAAATCTCGCGTATTTTAACACCAAAGACGATGACGCGCTGTGGTATTTGCTTTTGCGTAACTCGTTTGATTCGATTCATTTCGCGGGCGGTGATTTTGATTCAGTTGAATCAAGATCTAAGACTTACACCAACTTTCAACAACTTAGCGGAGGGTCACTAAGTTGTTTGTTCCGTTCCATTCTGCGACGGTGATTTTGTTCCAGTTGAAACAAGATCTACGACTTACACGAACTTTCAACAACTTACAGCCAGTCAATTAGTACTTTTCCACAGGTGTCTCACTTCCGGAATTGGTCGCGGCAACCGCGGAGGTTTTCAAAGATCAGCCCGGGCGAGGAAACCCGGGCTGATCAATATTCCATAGATGCAACGGCATGTCAAGGGTTATTTGAAGTCCATCGTCATCAGGCTGGCGAAGATCTCGGTGCCGTCCCAGAGATTCTGGATGCGGATGTTCTCGTTCTCGGCGTGCTGGTTGTTGTCGTGGTTGGCGATCGGGACGGTGATCGTCGGTTGGTCCAGGGCGTCGCTGATGATTGACAGAGGAAGACTGCCGCCCAGTGAAGGCATTCGCACGATCGGCTGAGCGGAGGCCGCCTGAACCGCATTTACGATCGCGATCGAAATGGGCAGGTCCATCTTCGTCCGCTGAGCGTTATAGCCGCCGTCTCGCTGCGTGAATCTCGCAATAAAAGGATACTTCAACCGTTCGGCATCGGTCGGGTCGCGGTCGATGACGTAGAACCCTTGCGATTCGATGTGTCTTTTGAGCTTTGCGATCTGACGAGCCACATCATTTCCCTTAACTAGGCGCAGATCGAGAACGGCGGAGGCCGTGGTCGGAATGACGTTTCGGGCAAACTGGCCGACATCTCCGCTCTTGAAGCCATTAATGTTCAGCGACGGCTGATTTATGCGTTCAAGCAGGCTCTTACCGCCGCCTTCTGTAAACGAGATCGCAAGCTGCTTTTTCACCTCGTCGTCGATCTGCGGTGCATCTTTGATCGCTTGCAGTTCCGCGCTCCCTAGGGGCTCGACGTCATCAGCCCATCCGTTGACGGTGATATTCCCCTCCGCATCCTTCATCGAGGCGAGCAACCGAGCCAGCGTCATCGCAGGGTTTGGTGACCAGTTGCCGTAGTGTCCGCTGTGCAGCGGCCGTTTCGCTCCGTAAACCGTCAGATCGACGTTCACATCGCCACGTACGCCGAACACGACCTGCTTTCGTCCCGATTGATGCACCGGCCCGTCGCACACGATGAACGCATCGGCCTTGAGCAGATCTTTGTGCTTTTCAAGGATCTCCTTGAGATTGCCCGAACCCGCCTCCTCTTCGCCCTCGAAGAAGAACTTGATGTTGACGGTCGGCTTTATGCCGTTGGCTTTTAACGCATCGAATGCCGAGAGGATAGCGAACACGCCCGCCTTATCATCCGAAGCCGAACGAGCGTATACGCGCCATTCGGGATCGATCTTTTCTCCATCTCGCGGAAACGGAATGTTCGTCCCGCCTTTCTCCAACGACGCGTTGCGCAGCACGGGCTCCCACGGCTTGCTCCCCGTCCAATCCGCCGGATCAGTCGGCTGCCCATCATAATGCGCGTAAAAAATAACCGTCTTCGTCGCCCCCGGCGTCATCCACTCACCGTACACGACCGGCGGAACTTTCTTGTCCGCCGCCTCAAGCAGCCGCGGCTTTAGCCAACGCTTCTGCATCTCAGCGACAAGATAGTCGGCGTTCTTTCGGATACTAGGCGTGTCGGAAGCGACATTCGGAAGCTTCAGAAGCTCCATGAAGTCGCTAAGAAGACGATATTCGTTTGCCTGACGATAAAGACGGATCGGGTTAGTCGACACGTTCTGGGCGGACAATGTAAGTGCGAACGAAAGGACGAGAAATATGATCGACACTAAATTCTTCATGGTTCGATTAGTGCGCAAGCTGAAGTTGCCTGAACGATAATAGTTGCTCCCGATCTGAATTCAATGGCGATTGGCCACTTTGGGTCTGGGTCCTGCTCGGGACCGACAAGTATAACGCCTTCTGCCCATTCTTCGTCCGACCAATATCCGAAGGTATCCACGCAATCGTCCTCTGTAAACGGAAGTTCCGCGTCGCGAGGAAGGAAGCGAAACTCACTGACATCACCAAACTCTACGACAACAGAGTTCGGAGTGCCCACAGCAACCCAGTCGCCATCCGACCGTTTCCAATTCAATGAGAGCGTTCGGCTCTCTACTGAATAGCTCAGTGAATTAAAATCGAAGCAGTTGTGCAAGTCTAGTTCATACGTACCTTGCACAAGATAAATGCCGTCGGTGATCTCGAAGTCACGATGCATATGCTGAAACTAACCGCAGATGAACGCTGATGGACGCAGATGATTACGCAATATTCACGAGGAATTGCGATTGGACAATTCGTTTGATCTCAACCCGCGGACGGCCGAAGTTGATCAAAAGGCATAGTGGAAGCCTGGTTGAGTTTAGGTAGTTGAGGCACTGGGCCTTATGAACTTCGTTGAATCCATCACAGGCTTTCAGTTCGATGATAAGAACATCTTCGATAAGCAAGTCAGCAAAGTACTCGCCAACGACAACGCTGTCGTAAATAACATAGAGCGGCTTTTGAATCTCGACCTTAAGTCCTAGCTTTCGAAGCTCGTGAGCGAGAGCGTTCTGATAGACCTTTTCAAGAAAACCGCTGCCGAGAGCGTTGCTGATGGTGTAACAACAGCCGATGACCTTCTCGGAGAGGGAGTTAAGTTCAGATTCCGTCATAGGAGATTAACCGCAGATAAACGCGGATGGACCCAGATAAATTTTTAGACAGGTCGGATCGTCTACTACGTAGGTTACGGAATCACCAATACCCCGCTCAATCATTTTTGAAAATATCTGCGTTCATCCGCGTCCATCTGCGGTTAATTCGTTTCTTCTCCTAATACTTCATCAAGTCCTGCACTGCCTTCTCCACGTCCTCGCTCTGGGGAAGAATGAAATCTTCGACTTGCGGGGCGTAGGCGACGAAGGTGTCGGTGGCGCCGACTCGGCGGACGGG
>JBEBGW010000207.1:0-8043 GCA_040081025.1 Pyrinomonadaceae bacterium
CTGAGACAATACTTCCCACCTTAGTCGTCCATCCGAAGCGTACTTCGCTTCTTCCAACATCGGTATGAAAACCTCTCTAGTGATGTACGAATGATAGGGGCTGTTTCGCCGAGAACTAAGTTTCGCTGCAATGTTTGGAGCTCTTCCAATCCAGACGAGATCATTCTGTTCGCGAACACCACCTCGAACGACTAATACCTCGCTAGTATCAACCCCAACGCATTGCGCAAGCGTGTAAATTCCGTTCTTGAGTGTTGCATACTTTGCCTCAAGCTTTGGCTTGATTAGATTCATAAAGGCCCAGTTAATTGTTAGAGCCGTCTTTGCTGCGGCGGTGTTTTTTGTTGAACCAACGAAGACGCCCATGACTCGATCGCCGTCAAAACTTCGGATCTCTCCTCCAAAATTCTTGATTATCCGCGAGCAACTTGACAGATAACATTTGAATATCTTGGCAGCTACCCTTTTGTCGTAATCCATCGCCAGTTTAGTGGAATCAGCAAGGTCAGCGTAAAGAATTGTCGCATTGAGTTTCACCGCGCCTCCCGCTAACTTCACATCTTCGGTTTTCGGAACCACCTGGCCGTCCCGCGTGTCCCACTCCTTAGCAATAGTTGAATCTACGTCATTCGTGACGTCATCTTTTAGCGACATATCTATTTTGCGAGGAACTTGTCGGTATTTTTTGAGATAAAGATCATCAAAGCAGGTAGCCACGGAATGAGTGAGATGAGCATGAAAACAAACGCGAGCCGAATGTGATCAAACTTCTCGGTGAGAATTTTCGAGTTGCGCCACACCTGCTCGATCAAATCGTCTAAATATCGCTCTTCTGTTATTTCCCGAAATTCTTCCTTGTACTTTATCTCGGTCTTTCTCGCGATTTCTCGAAAATAAATTAGGGACGTGTGGCCGCCATCCAGCCTTGGAAACGCGCATTTATAGAGGTGGTGGAACGAGCACGCGCTCACAAGAAGAAACACGAGAGCGAAAAAAGCATTACCGTCCAAACTCTTGACCGCAGGGGCATTCGAAGCAAGAACAGCAATGAGTCCCAAATTAACTGCCAGAATCACCGACAACAAGGTGTCGACTCTCGGAAAGAATCCTAGGATTCTCGAAAGGTTATCTCGTGCTACTTCAATTTGTTCTTTCTCGTTCATTTGGAAAAAGCTTCGCCTTGGTTTGAGCGAAGCCTTCGGTAGAGAGAAGCGGAACATGGAAGATGTTCTTTTTCGGTGTGAGAGCTTGCGCTCGCTTGGGGCGGAGCACGTCCTTTATTAAATTGAGCCGAAGTGTACCATCAAAGGCTGATCCTAATCCCCTTTACAGCGAAGCTTCTTGTATTTCTCTGACGGGTAAAGTTCGACTGACATCCAAACCATTTGTGCTTTGTTTATGTCGTAGCGAATTCCCGCTTTATCATCAAAGTAGTATCGCTCGCCATCGACATCGAGTGATTTCTTTTCTCTAAGACGATCAAGTCTCACCGAACTAGTCAGTTCACTAAGAGGTTTGTAGTTTTTGAACTTCATTGCGGCTTCGACGACGGTGCCTTTGGGCGTCAACCAATCAGCGGTGCATGTGCCATCCGAATACTTAACCCGGACGGAACGATCGTCGATGTAATACCACGTCGCTGCCCCGCTCTCGCCAATTCCGAAGAGACGTTCCACATCCACCTGTTTCGATACAGCGGGAGATATCTTGAAGAATTTCGGAATCAAAGGATCGCTCTGGCCCGATAGGGGTGAAACAACGAGAAGAACGAAACTGATAATAATGATCAATCGAGCTAGGATCATGGAAGCCACACGTTCCGGATCTGCTGGCAAACTCTACGCCTGGGGCTGAGCATGTCTTAAGTGGAAAAGTTAGCTTAAAACATGCCGTCTTTTACATCCCGCGCATTACTTTTCCGTTCTTATCAAATCCTATGAGAGTCTCCATCAGATCCGTCCGGCCCACGTGTTCGGTTTTATACACGAGGTAATCGACGCCATCAACATTCGTTGTTTTGTCGGGCTCGCCCAGCATTCGAATAACCTCTTCGCGTGTTTTTCCTTTTATCTGGTCGATCATATCGCTGCGCATTCTTCCGCGCTCGATGGTGTCGCCGTTCTTCCATTGCTGTTCGTTGAAAGGAAGTTTCGAGTAATCACGCCAGGGCTTTTTATGCAGAAACTTGCTGCACCCCGCCGCGGAGATCATACCGACCAGCGAAAGGATGATGATGGCTCTTCTGGACACAATACTATAAATTGCTGGGAAATTTATCACCGAAAGCCATTTCCCGCAACTGACATCGCGGGGGATGTTGGCATAGGACTATTTGAAGATCGCCTTGACGGTGTTCACTACAAACTCCACGATGGTTTGAGGCAGGTATTCTAGTTGGGAACCGTTTACTTTTTCGTTCTCGCCGCAGGCACAGCCGTAATGCGGAGTGAACGCTAACGTGACCGTCGCAACTACTAGCAGCGCCGCGAAAGTTAGAAGGATACGTTTCTTCATCGACATGCCACCATTCTAACATCGGGCGTGGATGCTTGAGCAAAGTTTCAGCGTTTATCAATTTCAAACGGCCCCCGCGGGTGTCACCACAAATAGCTTTTGGCGATCAGGCTTGCCTTTTCCTCTTCCGGCCAGTTACTGCTGCTGACCTTTTTGCGGAATGGGGCGGAGAAAGTGGTGTCAGGTCTGCGAAATTGCTATATCCGGGCACGCTGCGAGGACACCATGACTCGACGGTTGAGCATATCTCCACAACAATATTTGAAAGGCGGAGCGGTAGATGATCAGTGGATAGCGCAGCCGCTTAATACTTCTGATTCTCTTCGGGATATAGGTGTTCGAGCGTGTCGGGCAACTGGTCGAATTCCATTTCGCCTTCGAAGGGACGCAGCAATGATTCGTCGCCTTCTTCGAGCCAGCGGTTTTGGTCTTCGATGGAATTGAGGATGACCGGCATTGCTTTCTCGTGGATCGGCTTCATGAAATCGTTTGCTTCGGTCGTGAAGGATGTGAAGGAGTAACGCGTCTCGTTTCCTTCGAAATATCGGCTCCACAATCCAGCGAGTGCGTAAGGTTCACGGCCCTTAACGAATATCTCAACTGGCGGCAAGCCCTTGCCCTTCACCGGCCATTCGTAGAAGCTGTCGATCGGGAAAATGCACCGCTGACCTTTCTGAAGAAGATCGGGCCAGAGCTTCTTTGTGTGCATCGTCTCGACCCGGGCGTTGAAGGTCGGGAACTTCGTCTCGAACTGGTATGCACCATCCCACTGACACCACCACCGAGCCTCAAGCGTTTTGATGAGTCCATCTCCGCGCCGGGCCACGATCCACGCTGGCTCCGTTGGCCGCAGATTGTGCCGCGGCTTGAAGTTCTCCGGATATAACCACTGGGCGATCAGATGCCCAAACTTTTCTGCTCTCAGTTGTGAAGCTCTTCCGCACATACGCTGATTTTAGCCGATTTTCGCTGTTGCATCCACAATACTCCTTGCAATCCTCGCATCATATGGCATTATTGTCGTCCGATTCGTTTTAGATCGTGAGACGATTATGAGCTTTCAAGACGATGATGGGGAAGATGAACAGGACGCGCGGGAGGCGTATCCGTTTCTTTATGGGTTGTGGAAGAGCCGTACGAGCAAAACCGTTCACGAATCTCAATGAGTAGCCGAGGCCGTTAATGCCTTAGGAAGCTGCTTGTTTTCTGCGATAGAGTGTCCCAACAATAACGAGCCCGGGACCGAGGATCAGGAGCGGTAGTTGGCCGATCCAGTTCGCCCCCTCTTTCAGAAACGCACTATAGATCGCGGCACCGGTCAACAGTGCCCCAAGTATCCGGGCTGCGTCCGCAAATCTAAGCTTCTGCTCAAGGTTCATGCGAACTATTCTACTCCTCGAAAGTAGAGTACCGATAGACTAACTAATCAGTCTTCGCCGCTGCATCCTTAATTTCGACTCGGTCGGTATTCCCGTCTTTGATCGCTTTCTGCAAGAGTTTTTTCGCTAACAGAAAATATTCGTTGGCGTCTTTATCACTCAAGGAAGGAGTGCCAAATTTATCTACCAATTCCTGCGATGACTTAAAATCACCTATCCGCCGATGCATATCCGCTGTGATCACTTTCAGGACCCAATGGAGCTGCTCGGAATCCTTTAATTCGGTTAGCCTTTTATTGCCTGCTGAGATCACCTCCAGGGCATATTCTTTGTACCGGACCTTATTCTTACAGTTATCGGCCTCCCAGGTTGCATTGAGATACAGCCACCAGTAATCGTCATACTTTTCTGCGTTTAACTCTTTGATCTTCGCAAATAGATAATATGTCGCATGTTTTTGGGCATATAAGTCTTTGTAGGTTTTTGATTCGACGACTTTCTTTAATTTCTCTGATTCTTCTTTGCTGTATTTTTCTTCAGCCACTATCAATCCGTTGCTCGGACAAACAGGAAGCGGAACGGGGAATCGCATATACGAGACGGGTTCCCAATCCAGATGGCGACCGAAAGTCGAATGCGTTCCCAGATAACGCGCCTTAAACTTCTCGCCTCCGACGGGACATTCCGTTTCCTTCTCATAAATGTGATGCCCGTCCGCTCCGCCCATGCAATTAAGCACATCACCGGCGAGACAGTTCATCTCCGCAATGTTGAAAACGGTTTGATCGCTAACCAAATAATTCTGATCGGCATGAACTATCGTTGCCGCAAAAAGTGTGAGAAATACGCCAAGAAGCTTTGTCATGGTTGTGAACTCCTGAATAAACAAAAGTTTGTGTACTAGGCCACCGTGTCCGCCCTTTTCGTGTTGTAGATGCGGACGACGCATCCTCAGTTGCCGGCACGTCGGGTAGTACGTCAGTTTGAAAGTGTTACCACGGAATCCGTGTAGGCATCTCGGATGTCTCAAGTTTGTCGAAACAATTACGATGTACCCAAGCGAAGACGCCGATCCATCCATTGATCGCGGGATATTCTAGGCTCAAGCTCGTAGGAAGTCGGTCTCCGTCTACCGTAGATACAGCACATAACGGGCAATTCTCTGACTGAGCACACATTCGATCCATATATTGAGCGGGAAACTCAGAGATCGTAGCGGATGCGATTCTTCCCAGCTTCATATCGGGTTCTATATGAAGGGCGGACGCATCAGGGATTGTCCGGTTCCCCATTGAAGCCCAAACTCTATCCCACTCATCGCGATCCACTTCACTTAAAGAATCTTGCCTTTCGTCAAGCATGCTCTAATTATCTCATTCCCGATCCCCTCATCCTCATCAAAGACTGGCGGCACGTAAACGGGTCGGGGTCCGATCTTGTCGCTGAGCACCCAATCTCGCAGCTTTTCGTGAAACTCTTTCGATGCCCGGCGGATCTCCGGGTCTTCGTGTGTGTCGCCGTCGTCATAGACCAGCGGTCCGCAATCTGCGCAGTCGTCTTCGCAGACGCCTTCATGCCCTTTTTCGCGGATCATGTCTGGATCGATCGCTCCCCGACGGCCCCAACAGACCTGGCAAAAATCACAACGGTCGACGACACAGGCATCCAGTCCGAAGTGTTCGCTCGTGCGGGCAGCGTCGGTCATCGCTCGTATGATCTGGAGATATCTGTGAACGGTCGATTTGGGTATTTCGAGAGTCGCGGCGATCTCGCGTACCGAATACTCTTTCACCTCGTGAAGCCGTCTTATCTCACTTATCGTGTCCAGTTCCCAACGGTCGTCTTCGTCCTGATGCATCTCTATCTCGGCTCCGAAGCCGGAATGTATGAATGAGGGAAAGTTCGCCCGCGAATCGTCTATCTCGAACCGCGGTACGGTAGTCGCTCCGAAGATCATCGGAGCAAGTTTTGTCTTGATGTGCTTGATGTAACGGCCTGATGGCGAACCGCCCTTGCCGACGGCGAAGATGTTGTCGGCGAGTGCGGTAACGGTCTGCGACCATACCATGTCCGCCGCCGCTATTCCGCGACGTGATGTCGAACGCGATGTCTGGGTTACCACGAGTATCGAAAGTCCGTAAGCGTTTCGCAGCCGCCGAAGTTCGCGCATCACGCGTCCCGCCTGGCGGGGTTGTCCGCCTGTCACGAGATGCTGCAGATTGTCGATGATAACTATCTTCGTTCCGCCCTTTTCCACCATTCGTTCGAGCTGACTCAAGGGAACTTCGCTGCCTTCCGCCGGGACAGCGCGGTGGAAATGCTTCGAAAACTTGTACCGCTTTCTTCTCGTGTTCTCACCATCGCCTCTTGCACTGTATCTCCGCTTGAACTGCTCCGCGGTCTTTTCGAGATCGACGTACAAGACCTTCTTCGACTTGGCCGACAAACCGAAAGGAGCGATCGGTTTTCCTTTCGTTATCGAATCGGCTATCTGAACCGCAAGCAGGCTTTTGCCGATGCCCGGTTCGCCGAACATCACGCAAAGTTCGCCCGTCATCCACAGCTCGCCGAACAGCGTGTCCGTTCGGCCGATGCGGGCCTCGCTCATCCATTCGTTCGCCGGCCGCGAATCGAAATAAGCTTCCGTTCGAAGATCGTCCATATAGCCAAAACAAACATTGACGTGCAACGTTCGTGCGATGTACTATAACAGCGATGTTGCGGGTAGTGCAGGCCGTTTTATGGCCGCAACATCAAGATATTTGAAAACTGAAAACAGGGATCAAAAATTTCGCAGTCGCTGGGACACTGGGACATGGGACACTTGACCTCGATAAAATGGGCCTCTCACGCGATCTGAGGCCGAAAATCGCTCCCGTTTCGACACCGATTTGGGGTCATAATTGGGCCTCGCGGCACCTTAAATCGCCCTCGCAGCACCTTAATTGGCCGCGCGTCGGCTTAAATGCACGCTGTAAGTTTCTTGATCGGGACGGAGAATTCTCTTTCGAGTTCGGATTCGTTAAGATTCAAAGCTATCTGTATGGCGTCATTTTTTGAAGTAATGATCGAGCGAAACTTCTCGTCCGCGCACCAGTTGCGGGGGTATAAGGGGAAGTGTGAGAACTTGCACGGGCATAATTATAAGATCGAGATCTTTGCCCGCGGCGAGGAGTTGAACAACATCGGGCTGCTGATCGATTTTGGCGATCTCAAAAAAGCGGCGGATGAGATAGTTACGTATCTTGACCACCGAAACCTGAACGAGCTGCCGCCGTTCGATGAAGAGCTGAACCCCTCGGCCGAGAACATCGCCCGCTATTTTGTCGAATACCTGAACGGCCGCGTCGGCGACGACCGCGTGAAGGTCTACAAGGTCCGCTGCTACGAAACCCCGACCAGCGTTGCTACATACCAGATCGATGTCTGAGATAACGGTACGGCGTGCGACGCCGGAAGATGCAAGCCTGCTGGCCTCGATCGCGACCGTTTCGTTCTACGAAGCATATTTCGAACAAGACGATTCGCACGACCTTGCGAATTATCTGGTAGAGAATTTTTCACCGGACGTGATCTCGGCTGATCTTTCTGGTTCGGAATCCATCTATCTAATCGCCTTTCGCGGAGGCAAAGCCGTCGGATACGCAAAGCTGCGGGACGGTTCGGTACATGAATCAGTCGAGAGTGAAAGAGCGATCGAGATCCAACGGTTTTACTTGATCGAGCGTGTTTGGGGAACAGGGATCGGCGATGTTTTGCTGGAGTCTTGCTTTGATGAAGCGCGGTTGATGGGAAAGGACGTTATGTGGCTTGGCGTCTGGGAGGAGAACCAACGCGGACGGTCGTTCTACGATAAGCACGGCTTTGAACGCGTCGGGACGCTGACCTTTCCGTACGGCGATTCGGTCGGCATCAATGCAGTCATGCAGCTCCGGCTTTGATCGTATCGGCGATCACCTTCGCCGCGTCAGGCCGTGCGAACCTCCGAGCGTTCTCGCTCATCGTTTTCATTCGCTGAGGATCTTTGAGAAGTTTTTCTATCTTGTAGGCGAGAGTCGTCGGATTATTCGACTTTATCGCGCAGCCGTTCTCGAGCAGGTGATCCGAGTTGCGTTCCTCCTGACCCGGGATCGGATTAACTATGACGAAT
>JBEBGW010000208.1:0-7988 GCA_040081025.1 Pyrinomonadaceae bacterium
CCTCAAGAAACACGCTGGCCCCGTGAAGAAAGCCGCTGCTTCTGCAAAGAACGCGACGGATAAGTTCAGGCTTAACGAACTCGCGGCGATCCTTGAGAAACCTGCCAACTAATGAACGACAACCGACCAAACGAGAATTGGCTTGACGGGAAGGCCCGTCAGGCCATGATCGACAACGGCTTCGAGCCGGAGTTTTCCAACGCGATGGATGATCAACTCGCGTCCATCGCCGATCGCGATCTCATCGCCGAAGCCACCGACGCCAAAGATCTTCGCGAGCTTGATTGGTCGTCCATCGACAACAAAACCTCGCGCGATCTCGATCAGGTCGAGTGGGCCGAACAGCTCGATAACGGCGATATTCGCGTGCTTGTCGGTATCGCTGATGTCGATGCGGCGGTCGAGAAAGGCTCGCCGATCGATAAGCGCGCGGCTCGGAACACGGTGAGCGTTTACACTGAAAGCGAGGTCTTTCCGATGCTGCCGGAAGAGCTTTCGACAGATCTAACTTCGCTCAACGAAAACGAAGACCGCCTTGCCATCGTCGCCGATTTCATCGTCAAGGAAAACGGCGACGTTCCGCAGAGCACCTTCTACCGAGCGATCGTCCGCAACCGTGCGAAGCTCGACTATCCGACCGTCGGCGAATGGTTCGATGACGGCGGCCCGGTCCCTGAAGAGATCAGAAATAACCTCCCACTCATCGCACAACTCGAATTGCAGCGACAAGCGGCCGAACGCCTTCATAAGTATCGGCAGGCGAAGGGTGCATTGGAATTCGAATCGATCGAATCGGAGGCAGTTGTCGAAGATGGAGAAGTGAAGGAGCTGCGGTCCGTCCGTCCGAATTCGGCGCGGAGATTGATCGAAAATTTCATGGTCGCGTCGAACGTAGAGATGGCCGAGTTTCTTGAATCTCACGGCGTCGCGTCGATCCGCCGGATAGTTCACACGCCGAGGAACTGGGATGGGATCGTGAGGATCGCGTCCGAATACGGTGACCATCTGCCTCCCGAACCCGATCAACCCGCACTCGCCACCTTTCTCGAAAAACGCCGCAAGGCCGATCCCGAGCGTTTCCCCGATCTCTCGCTCTCGATCATCAAACTCATCGGCAGCGGCCAGTACGTCGTCGAACATCCCGGCCAGGACGCGGGCGGACATTTCGGCCTCGGCGTTCGCGACTACGCTCACTCGACCGCGCCAAATCGTCGCTACGCGGACATTGTCGTTCAGCGGCTAGTGAAATCGGTGATCGCCGGCGAGCCGCAGCCGTACTCGGCCAACGAACTCGACGCTATCGCAGAGCGTTGTAACGATCGCGAAAAGGCCGCACGCAAGGTCGAGCGAAAAATGCGGAAGATCGTGGCCGCGGTCGTGATGAAGAAAAGAGTGGGCGAACGCTTCGATGCGATCGTCACCGGAGTGAACGACCACGGAACGTTCGCCCGCATACTTCGTCCGCCGGTTGACGGAAGGATCATTCGAGGAGAGCACGGTCTAAATGTCGGAGAGAAGATCGACGTGAAACTTCTCTCCGCCAATACGTCGAACGGCTTCATCGATTTCGCCGTTTCTCGCTAGTTAGCCGGAAATCCCGTCATTGGATTGCCATAGAAAGCCTCGGTTTTCCACGCCGTCGGATTCCATTTCTCGGTCTTGTCCAGGATCTTCACAGGGATCAAAACTCTGTAATAGAAAAGGTCGCCCGGCTTGTAGTATCCCGCGTCGACGATTCGGCCATCGGCACCGACCGTAAAGCTCGTCTCGCGGACCTGAGTCGCGCCCTTGAAGACCTTCACGACATATTCGCCCGGGTTCCGGTCGATGTAATGCGCGTTCGGATAATTATCCATATTGAAATCGCCGTTATTGTGGACGATGATCCGCTTCATCCACTGGAAATTCCATCGCTGCCAATGGGTGTTCGCGGCGTTGAAGATGCTCTGTTCGGTCGACCGCTGACCAGCGGCGTACGACTCTTTCATACCGTTGGCGGTAGCTAGCTCGGCTCCCTTGTAATAGATCTTCGCCGTCAGCGAGTTGTCGTCGAGGTTCCCCTTGAACCACATGCTCACCATCGCCTCAAAACCGCCGCTGTCACTCGCACCGTTAAACTCGCTGAAGTGATAGGAAACGTTCCCGATCGGCATCTCCCAATCGTGATCGACGTAAAAGTCCCATTGGTTCTTTGAATAGTGGCTCGGCTGATGTTTGCCGACCTTGAACTTTCCGTCGTAGAAAACCTCTCCGTTAGCGGCATCCTTCAACTTGAATCGGAACATCCCGACGCCCACCGATGACTTTGCCTGGCCGCTCGAGTAGTCGGTCGAGCTTTCCAAGTGCCAGGAGCGGTCGGCGTCCTGCGTGCCCCATTCCATTGGCTCGGAATACCAAAGCGTGCCGTCGGGATTGTAAAAATCTGCCGTCCATTCGATCTTTCGATCACTCTTGTAAAAGGTCTTAAGCCGGAGCTTCGGAACCCAACTGTGATAGTTCGACTGGCCCTTCGCCTTCCAGTACTCGCGATAATTTACCGTCTCGACCTTGATCGAATCCTTGTCGAACCGTATCGTCGAATCCGGATGGTAAGGCCCGTAGATCGTCTTGCCGCCCGTTGCCGCCGCGGTCCGCTGCGAAGTCGTGGGAGCCGAGCCGGACTGAGTCGCGGGAGTTTGGTCTTGTCCCTGCGCGGCCGGTTTCGGCTTTTCTTTTGGGATCTTCGGGATCTTGATCTGGAATTGAGCACTCGCGGCCGCCGCCGCAAAAACTATCAACAAACAAACGCAAAAAATACGAACCACTTGCATTAGCATTCCTCCATAGAAATTCGGTTTGAAACCGTTTCGCTAATACAAGCAGTTCGTCCCAAAACATTTCACAGGCTCGAAAAGGACCCAGTGCCCGGCCTCAGCTCGAAGCCAGCGGCGGACCTTGACGATTTCTTCGAGCACGAACAAACCCAAACACGGTAAGGAGAAGCCCGATGAAGGCTAACACACCGCCTATCACCGCGGGCACGATGCCCATTACCAGTTGCTTGTTCATGAAAGACTTGCGTTGATCGCAATCATCCTGGGTAGTCAGGCCTACGATTGCTTGTCTAAAGCATTCCGTATTGCCTGCGCATCGCGCCCGCGCATCGCTGATCGCCTTCTGGTCCTTGGCGGCCCTTTCGCAGGCCAATGACGCGTAATCCGAAGTTAGAGTCGTAATGCATACAGCCAAGCCGATCAGCAGAACAACCGACCCGATCAAAAAAAGGACTATTCCGGCAATTTTCATATATTTTTACCGGATGATCCGGAAGACCTTCGCTGTCTACGGCTTGCTCGGTCACATGGATAAGAATGATTCGCAGGAAACGTTTCAGGAAACGGCGCAAAAAAGGCATCGACGGATCGGATGCCTCGTTAGTAGATTGGCTTTGGTCTAACGTTTGCCGTCCAGGTTCGCCCACTCGCCGGACTGAATGAAACTTGCCCAATAGAACGGATGACGCCGGTCCGGCTGCTTGATCATTTCCAGACGAACCTGCCGCAGAGCCTCGCCGCGGCCCATTCCTTTCTTTAGATTCTTGTAATAGCCCGTCATCAACTCCCGCGTGACGTTATCGCTAACGGGCCAGAGGCTCATGACCAGCGATTCGGCTCCGGCCAGTGCGAACGAGCGCCGCAGTCCGTAAACACCCTCGCCGTTTCGAATCTCACCGAGCCCCGTATCGCACGCTGAAAGCACCACGAGCTTCGTTCCCCAAAGGTCCAGCCCGGATGCTTCCAGGCCGGTGAGGATCCCGTCGTCCTTTTCGCCTTTGCGAATATTCGCACCGGCGAACGCGAGGCCCGACCGCAGCAGCGGATTCTCGGAGAGCGTTTCACTCGGCTTTGCCTCGGCAGACGCTGGTGCGCTGTTGTTCAGAAAGAAGCCGTGTGTCGCTATATGCAGAATGTCAGGAGATCTGACCTGCTTCAGCGAGGTTTCGGTGGCGTCCTCGCCGGTCAGCAGCTTCGCTTCCGGGAAGATCGTCCTGATAGCGGCAGCTTCGCGGGCGGTGCCGGAGAGCGGAGCGAAGAACGTGTCGGACAAGCTCCTTGTGATCAGCCGGTTCTGTCTGACCGCCGGCTTCCGCTCTCCATTGGACAGCGGTGATGAAGCGTCGGCCGGCATGCCGAACGTCGGGTTCGAGACGATCACTAATTCTTTACTGTCTGACCCGGCCGAACGCATTCTCAACAAATCGCGGCCGCTCGAAACGTATGTGAAGGAGTAGCGTTGGGCCAGATATCGTTGTTCCTCATCGACCAATGCCTCAAACGGCAGCAGGTTGAGTTCGCCGTCGGGCGAGATGATCAGATGGTTGACGCCTGCGGCTAGTTTCCGCAGCGGGGCAGTGACCTTTTGTTCAACGATCCGCGAAAGATCCGCAACGTCCGAACGGCTCGGGTCGCGAAAAGCCGAACGCAATTTTCCTATCGCGTCGTCGATCGCCTTCGCATCGCCGAGATCGACCCAGCCGATGTCACCCTGGCTACGCACGACGAACGCGATGTAATGCGGGTCGCCGTATGGCTCTTTCGCTTCGTCATAATTCCACTCGAATGGCCTGAATACCGCAAACTCGATCAACGCGGATCCAGCAGGTATGGCCGAGCGGACCGCCGAAAGCTGGATCGGCTTCGTCGGAACATATGATCCGGCTGTCCGTCGGCTGATCTCGGATTCGACTTTCTCACGTTCCGCTAAAAGAGCGTTCAAGCTCGATCCGAATTCGGCTTGCGATCTTTTTGCCCGTCCCTGGGAAGATAGTTTTGAGATCTCCGACGTAAGATCGTTCAGCTTGGTAAGCAATGCCGCATCCTGCTCGCCGCCGCGCTTTCTGAATTCCGTGAGATTCTGCGAGAGAGCATCAAGAACGCGCCCCTTTCGCTGAAGGATCTGGGTGAGCACAAGATCGCGGGCTTCGACGTTCGTCGGCGCCAGGCTGACGAGAAAACTGATACCCCGATCGGTGTTCCGCAGCCGCCCAAAGAAGGCGATCTTCTGCCGCTCAGAACCGATAACAAGATTCGTTTGAATTGCTGCGCTGTCGATGGCGTCGATCCGCTTTTGATACGCGAGCGATCCCGCGAGGTCGCCTTTCATCGCGCTCAGCTGAGCAAGAACGGCAAGATTTAGTACAACGTTTTGATGGGTCGGCCCGATCGATCTTTCGTAGATCTTATCCGCCTGGAGTGCGTATGATTCCGTTTGGGCAACGTCGCCCAAAGACCGGTAGATCAAGGCTAGGCTTGCCGTTGCCGTTCCCGCCTGCAGCGAATTTTCGCCGCTCAGTTTTTGGATTATCGCGAGCGAGCGTTTTTGCGCTTCTTCTGCCTTTTTGAAGTCCTGATAATACTCCTTGTAAATGATCCCAAGATTGCCGAGCACGTTAGAAACGCCATCGCTTTCCGGACCATTTACTTTCTCAAAGATCTTTAGGGCCCGGTTCCACGTCGCCTCGGCCTTGACGTAGTCGCCTTTCCTCCAGGCGACAAGTCCAAGGTTATTCAATGCGATCGCGCCTTCGCGATTCTCTACTCCTCGCAGCCGTTCGAATATCGCCAGCGACCGCTCCAGCTCTTTTTCCGCATTGGCGTAATCGCCCGCACCGTAGTACATCAGGCCGAGATTGTTCCGTAGATTGCCGCCTTCCGGATTATCTTCACCGGCCAGCTTTTCCAGAATATCGATAGCCCTTCGGAATGTGAGTTCCGCCCTTCGGAAGTCGGTTATCGTCCGGTAGAGCAGTCCAAGGTTCGAAAGCACCGTCACGGCACGAAGCCCGCCGCCATCGCGCGTCTTCTCGAAGATCGCAAGCGCCTGAAGCATCTGTGCCTCGGCTGCTTTCATCTCGCCTCGGCCGAAATTGACGCGTGCTATGGCAAACAAGCCGAGCGTGTACCGCAAGGATTCCTTGCCGCCGGACTTCTCGAATATCTCGAGTGCGCGATCGATCGTTCTTTCTGCCTGAGCGAAATCGCCCTTCATCGCGTAAGAGCGTCCGAGCACGACGAGCGATTCGCCGACGAGCGGATGACTGCTTCCGAGCACTAGTTCGCGAGCCTCCAAGGCTCTTGCGGCTAATTCGACAGCCCTTTCAGCCTGGCTTCCTCCGCTCAGGATACGGATCGCCTCGTGGTGATCTCGAAGAGCCTGGTAGAGAGACTTGTCGTCGCTAGTTGCCGGCCGCGTTTCGGATAGCGTGATCGAGTAAGCACTCAATCCTGCCTTCCGCACATCCGAAAATACTTCGAGGTCAAATGTCGCGGCAGTTTCCGCTACGAACGAGATCGATTCGCCGTCGTCTGCCGAGTTTTGAGCGTCAACGGCTGCGATCAGGTTGCCGTCGGCGTCGCGCAGCCGCAACGAAAGGTCGATCCCAATCTCTTTCGCAGTAACGGTTGCGGACTGCCCGGCCGCTAGTTCGATCCTGTATAGATGTGTCTGTGTGCCCGAGATTTCGCGGTTGAGAGTCGTTCCGGGCCGGAGCAAAATGCGGTCTGACGTATCTGCAGATGGGGACTGGCCGACCGCGGTGCCGGCAAAACTAAACGCGCACAGGGCGAGACAAAGAATTCTCAAGAAGCGGAATTTGCCCAACGTCTTTTGCAGATGCATAGATCGCTTTTCGGCCAGTGGTCCAAAAAAATGAATATCGACGTGAATTATCGCATAGGCCAGCGGACGGCGTCACCAAGTATCTAACCGCGGCCAACTGTCATCGCCGTGGGTACTTTGCGATAATCACCTCGAATGAGTGCTCCTGTCTTTGTCATCGTCAACGCGGGTTCCGGCAGTGTCCTCGGCGACGAGACCGCGCAGAGCCTTCGCGAGCGGTTCATCGCGTTCGGCATCAAGGCGGAAGTGCATCTTGCTAATAACGGAAAAGAAATCGTCCAACTTTCACGAAACGCCGCTGAAGGTGAGGCGGATCTTATCGTTGCGGGCGGCGGCGATGGAACGATAAGCACCATTGCGATCGAGGTGTCGGCGGCGGGGAAAACGCTCGGTATTCTGCCTCTCGGAACGCTTAATAACTTCTCGAAAGACCTCGGCATCCCTCAGAATCTCAAAGCTGCGGTCCGCGTGATCGCCGAGGGCGAGGTCCACCAGATCGATCTCGCCGAGGTGAACGGACGCATCTTCATCAACAATTCGAGCATCGGACTTTATCCGAAAATGGTCGTCCGTCGCGAACAGCAGCAGCACAAGCTCGGTCGCGGCAAATGGGCAGCGGCCTTCTGGGCGAGTCTGCATTTGTTCCGCATCTCGCCGTTCCTGAAGGTGGATATCGAACTCGACGGCAAAGTATTCGAACGTAAGACACCATTTGTTTTCGTTGGCAACAACGAATACGAAATGGATATGTACAACATTGGTAGGCGGCCGAGTCTCGAAGAAGGGAAGCTCAGTCTATACTTCCTTCACCGCGAGGGCCGAGCCGGACTCGTAATGCTCCTTTGGAAAACAGTGACCGGCGGACTGAAACAGTGGAAGGATTTCGAAGCTGTCGAAACCGAGCACGTCACGATCCGAGCCAGACGGCGCCGCATACGGGTCGCTTTCGACGGTGAGACTGACTTGATGCGACCGCCGCTCGAATACCGCATCCGGCCGAAGGCGTTAAAAGTGATCGTACCCAAAAGGAACGCGGACGCCCCGTCCGCGTGAGTGAAATGCGTAAGATCGCACACATCTCAGATCTCCATTTCGGAGCCGCCGACGAACTGGTTGCCGAGCGGTTGATCGAGTGCGTAACCTCGCTCGAACCTGACCTGATAATTTGCTCCGGCGATCTCACTCAGCGGGCGCGAACCGTCCAGTTCCAGGCGGCCAGAGCCTTCCTCGACAAACTTCCACAGCCGCAGCTCATCATCCCCGGCAACCACGACGTGCCGATGTACAACGTCTACGACCGGTTCGTAAACCCGCTCGACAAATATGAGAGC
>JBEBGW010000517.1:0-2080 GCA_040081025.1 Pyrinomonadaceae bacterium
TATGGAGGAGTTTTTGGCGGTTGTTATCACTAATGTCTATATCTCAAACAAAGGCGGCGGGTTACGCGCCGGGCATAACGGACATGAACTTCTAGAAAAAGGACTCGCTGGTTCAGTTAGTTTCTACGGAAGCAGTCCGGAGGTGCTACAAATAATCACCAGATTTTCTCAGGATGATAAGTTTTTTTACGGCCTTCTTTCAGACGTAAAGACGAACTTCAACCCATTTTGGGCCCATAGATATAAAAGGTCGGAGGTCGAAAAACTCTCGTTCTCCAAAGTAGACCTTCGAGCGGCTGGAAAGGATATGGCGATCGCGGGGAAAGCCCTGGTAGACGGCCTAAGCGCTTACGCATTGGGACTTCTTGGAAAGAAATAGACCCGTTGAGGGCTTTTCTCCGATCTCGGTTTCGCCTTTTTGCATCGCCGGGAATTCGAAAATGAGTTGCCGCATCGAACTAACCGGAGCGGCGGCGCTTGAGTTCGGTATTGATGAGGTCGAGTTCCCTGCTGACCTGACCGGCGACGGCGGAGTTTTCCTGGGCACGGCGAACGAGGTATGGGATCGCGTCTTCGACCGGGCCGTAGGGGACGTATTTCGAGACGTTGTAGCCGTTCTTGGCAAGGACGTAAGAAAGGTTGTCGCTCATTCCGTAGAGCTGTGAGAAGTAGATGTGATGGTGATCGGGCACGATTCGCTTCTCATACATCAGTTGCGCGAGACGTTGTGTGCTGCCTTCGTTGTGCGTGCCGGCAACCATTGAGACTCGGTCAACATGTTTTACACAATATTCGACCGCGACGTCGTAAGCTTCGTCCGTCGCTTTTTTCGTGTCGTTTATTGGCGAAGGATAGCCTTGCTGAGTGGCACGTTCGCGTTCCTTCTCCATATAGGCCCCACGCACAAGTTTCACGCCAAGAAAATATCCGCCGTCTGTAGCCGCTCGCCGCGATTCTTTCAGGAACTGGAGCCGATCCTTTCGGTAGAGCTGGATGGTGTTATAGACAATGACGGTCTCGCCGTTATATTTCTCCATCATGTCGGTGGCTAACCGGTCGATGGCGTCTTGTATCCATGATTCCTCGGCGTCGATAAACACGGGTTGACCGATCGAATGGGCGTATTCGCAGATCTCGTTGACGCGATTGTGTATGCGTTCGCACTTCGCCTGTCCTTTCGCGTCGAGTTTCTTCTTGTTGCTTATTTTCTCGAGCGTTCCGAGCGGAGCGATGCCAGTTACCTTAAAAACCGCGAATGGTACGTGCGGGTCATCCTTCGCTCGCTGGATCGTGCGAATGATCTCTTCCTTGGTCTTCTCGAAATCCTCTTCTGTGCTCTTTCCTTCCACCGAGTAGTCGAGTATCGAACCGATATCCGATCGCCCGAGGCGCTCGATAACCGGTTCACATTCCTCGATCGTCTCGCCGCCGCAGAAGAGTTCGAACACGGTCGTCTTGATAAGTCCCTTAACGGGAAGGCCCAGTCCGAGTGCGAAGGTCGCTGCTCTGGTTCCGATGGAATTGAGGAACGGCGAGTTCATTACCTTGAACAGGCGCTGACGTTCCTGTAGTTCGGGAGTCGATCGATCTGCGAAGGCCGTTTCCGTATCCCGAAAGTTCAGTTTGAACTCGCTCATAGAAAAATGGCCGCTCTCGCGGCACGAACTGACAGATTATTCCTTCATTACTAGATTGTAAAATTGTATGAGCCCTCGTTTTCCATTACTATTTTCGTTTTATCGCATCTTTTGAGATTCAACTATGGCGAAAGCAGCACTTCCGAAAAGATCGGAGAATTACTCCGAGTGGTACAACGAGATCGTAAAACGGGCCGACCTTGCCGAGAATTCGGCGGTTCGCGGATGTATGGTTATCAAGCCGTACGGCTTCGCGATCTGGGAAAAGATGCAGCGGGCGTTGGACGATATGTTCAAGGCGACCGGTCATCAGAACGCCTACTTCCCTCTTTTTGTGCCGAAATCGTTTCTTGAGAAAGAAGAAGAGCACGCCGAGGGATTTGCGAAGGAATGTGCGGTCGTTACGCACTATCGTCTGAAGGCCAATCCGGATGGTAAGGGAT
>JBEBGW010000209.1:0-7955 GCA_040081025.1 Pyrinomonadaceae bacterium
GGCCAGCAGCGGAGCACGCACATCTTCCAGCGGGCGACGCAGGGCTACATGCGACGCCTCGCGTGGCGCCAGCTCGTCCAGTACGCGCGGCACCGCCCGTCGCTGTACCCCTGGCTCGCGGCGCACGCCCTCGCGGCCTACACCCCCGAAGACCGCGGCAACCACAAGGGGGCCTACGACGTCTGGGCCCGCGCCTACGTCTTCCACCGCGTGCTGCGCGGCGAGTCGAAGCGCTTCGACTTCATGGCGCGCACGCTGTCGTTCCGCACGAAGTACTTCACGAAGGGGCAGGCGCAGGCGCCCGAGGGGCGCGTCGAGTCCTTCCCCGAGCTGTGGGACGCGGCGCCCGGGGCCTACGTCCCGCTCCTCGCCCGTTCGAAGCTGGTGGAGGTGCTGGAGTTCGCGGTGCAGGGCGTGAAGCGCCACCCGGAGGCGCTCTACGACGCGTCGCACGCGGACGTCCTCGCGATGCTCGGCGCGCCCCACGACGACGTGGTCGCCATCGCCTCCGCGGAGCTCGAGCGGCGCTTCGACCCGAAGCTCCCCGACTGGACGCTCGTCGACGCGCTCCTCGGTGACGCGCGGCCCACGGTACGGTCGCTCGGCCAGCGCTTCCTCGCCACCACCGCCGCCCTCTGGACGATGGACCTCGACCGGGCGATGCGCTCCTCGGCTCCGCCGATGCGAGCACCCGCACCGTCGCGGCCGGCCTCGTGGTCGCGAGCCTCGACGACGCCGACCAGTTCATCGAATCGCCCATCTGGACCGACAGCAATTTCGTCAATACCAAGGCAAAGCGAGAACTTTCCAGATCTCTCGATGATGCAAAGAACGGTGATGACGACTTCCTCGGGCAGCAGATCGGCGTCTATAAACTTACGCGACAGATCGGCCGTGGAGGGATGGGAGCCGTCTATCAGGCGGAGCGTGCCGACGGTGAGTTCCATCAAACCGTCGCGGTAAAGCTGATCAAACGCGGCATGGACACGGATTTCATCGTCCGCCGATTCCGTCACGAACGTCAGATCCTCGCTTCATTCGAACATCCTTTCATCGCGCGCCTGTTGGATGGCGGGACCACGTCAGACGGTGTTCCGTACTTCGTGATGGAGTATATCTCCGGCGAGACGCTCTACAACTATTGTGATACGAATCGCCTGCCGATCCGAGACAGGCTGAAGATCTTCCAGAAGATCTGCTCGGCGATCGAATACGCTCACGAACGACAGATCATCCATCGCGACATCAAGCCCAGCAATATACTGATCAACCAGTCTGGATCGCCGAAGCTTCTCGATTTCGGGATCGCAAAAATACTCGATCCGGACCTCATCCATGAGTCGCTGAATCCCACCGGCTCGATGCTTAGGATGATGACCCCGGACTACGCGAGTCCCGAGCAGGTCCGTGGACGGGACGTCGGTCCGGCGAGCGATACCTATTCTTTGGGGGTGCTTCTTTACGAACTCCTGACCGGCCACCGGCCATACAACTTTACCGGACGTGCACTTCACGAGGTCACGCAGGTCGTCTGCGAGGAGATGCCGAGCCTGCCGAGCCAGGTTCTGAATGTTAACGCGAATCTGCTTGCACATTACGGCGGGAATCTAGATAAGGCCCTTTCAGCTAGGGAGACCGCGAAAACCGAACTGTCGGTCGAGCTGCTTCGCGGCCTCGACAACGTCGTGATGAAGGCCCTCGCGAAAGACCCAAGCGGTCGGTACGCAAGCGTCAAGGATCTTTCGCTCGACGTATCACGTTATCTCCAAGGTTCTAGCGTAGAGGCGCCAAAATACAGGCCGCAGACAGACGCATCAGTCGCACAACTCGCTCCGCCGGCCGAGCAAAGTAAAGCGATCGCGATCCTTCCCTTCAAGTTCCTAAACCTCGGCCCAACTCTGGAAGGTGACGATCTCTTTCTCGGCCTCGGACTGGCCGACGCATTGATCACTCGACTCAGCAAGATCAGAAAATTCCTTGTCCGTCCGACAAGTTCCATCCTGGCGTTCAGCGAGACCATCGCCGACCCGATCAAGGCCGGACATGCGTTGAATGTCGACTACATCATCGACGGTAGTATAAAGAAGGCGAACGACCGCCTGCGGGTAACGATCCAGCTTCTTAACGTAAAAGAGAATGCGGCGATATGGGCAACCTCGATCGATGAGAAGCTTGCCGACGTCCTGACACTCGAAGACACTATCTCGAACAAGGTAATCGAGGCCTTGCTGCCGCAACTCACCGGCAGTGAACTTGCCGATTTCGCCAAACGCGGTACTGATGTCCCGGAAGCTTTCGAACAATATCTCCGCGGCAGATATTATTTCAATAGTTTTACGGAAGAAGGGTTAGCGAAAGCATTCGTCTCATTCCACTCGGCGATCGCGGCGGATCCCGATTACGCACTCGCCTATTGCGGCCTTGCCGATTATTATTCCTGGCTAGGCATTATCGGCGTCCTCCCGCCGCAGGAATGCTTTCTTCCCGCCATCGAGGCTGCCAAGAAGGCCGCCGAGCTTGATCCCGAACTTTCCGAAGCACACGCGACCCTCGGATTCGCGCTTCACGCCGGCGACTACGATTGGGCGTCCGCCGAAAAACACCTGAAGCGTGCGATCGAGTTGAATCCTGGCAACGGCGTCGCATTCGTCTGGTATTCGATCGTTCTCTTTACCGAAAGGCGTTTCTCCGAAGGACTTGACTTCGCCCGCCGTGGAGTAGAACTCGACCCTCTCACGCCGTTCAATCATCACAACATCGGCTGGGGACTATACTACGGCGGCCGCTACGAAGAGGCTGCCGAGCAGTATCAGAAGGTTATCCAAACATTTCCGGATTACAGCTTTGGATATCTCGGACTGAGTAAGGTCAATCGAAAGATCGGCAACACGACCGACGCCATTGAACAGGTGAAGCTCGGGAACGAGCTAATGGGCAATAGTCTATTTTCTCGCCTCGCCGAGGCCGAAGCCTACGCGGCGGATGGGCAGATAGGGGTTGCCAAACAGAAACTCGACGACATCCTTGAACTTTCCAACGATCGATACGTTTCGCCCTATCAGATCGCTCTTGTGTATTGCGCTCTCGGCGACTTCGAGAATGCAATGCTTAAGCTCGAGCTGGCCGCGGAGATCAAAGAAGCATGGCTGAATTGGATGGGCGTCGATCCGGTTCTCGACCCACTTCGAAGCGACAATCGATTCGAACATATCCTTGAACAGACCGGCTATCGGCCGCTATTCAGCAGTTTCGCCAAGAGTTCATCCGATGTCCTCCGTGATAAGAGCACCGACCCGACGACTCTCGACGACGATCGTCCGGTCCACGATCTGACCACGTTGATGATCGAGGAAGGTCATCGAACTTCCGACGGCTCAACGGGTGCATTTGCAGCAAGACGAAATAGAAAGCTCTTAGCATTCACCGCCGGCTTGGCGCTGTTAGTCGGTGGTTCCGGTCTTGGATATTACTTCTTTTACACCCGCTCGCCCGGCCAAAGCGCGATATTGCGGCCGATCAGCTTTCAAAATCACTCTCTGCTTGTTCTTCCCTTCACCTCGGGTGACCCTGCGAATGAGAATCTGGGTGTGGGCATCGCGGATTCGATAACGCAGCGACTCGGCAATCTGAAGGCACTAACTGTCCTGTCTGCGAATACCGGACGATCGGTCCACGAAGAACCTATCGAGCAGATCGCCAAGGAATTAAACGTGACATACGTCCTACGCGGCCATCTCGATAGATCGCAAGGTGGTGCGATCATCGAAGCCGAACTCGTAAATGCGCCCGCGAACGCCGTTCTCTGGAAGGAGCGATTCTTGTCGCCCGAGGGAGACTACTTCGCCGTCCAAACAAAGATCGCGGAAAAGCTTTGGACAACTCTCGGAATAAACCCACTGCCGCTAGAAAGGCAGCAGGCGGAGAAGAGCTACACGGCAAGTTTCGTGGCCTATGAGAAGTACCTCACGGCCCGATCCGCAATGGTTGGCAGAAGTCCTTCGAGCCTCCGACATGCGATCACTCTATTTGCGGACGCGGTTAGGGAGGATTCGACATTCGCTCCCGCGTACGTAGGCCTCGCGGACGCCCATTCGCTGTTGAATTTGTACGACGTTGATCCGCCCAAGGATGCGTACGACAAAGCTCTTGAATACGCCAACCGGGCGCTCGCCATCGACCCGGACCTGGCCGAAGCTCACGCCTCGCTGGCATATATCAATTTCTACTCGAGACGAGACCGAGCTGGTGCCGAACTCGAATTTCGCCGTGCGATCCAGATGAACCCTTCCTACGCTCAGGCTCATCACTGGTTCGCCCTCGTTCTCGCGGCGATGAACAAGCCGGTTGACGCCTTGAGCGAGATCGAGACGGCTGAGCGGTTGGATCCGCGTTCGCTGTCGATCAAATCCGCCGCCGCGATCGTGCACTTCTTCGGAGGCGAGTATGAAAAAGGACTGGCGGCAGCCGATCGGGCGCTTGCGATCCGGCCCGACTTTGTACCGGCACACAAGGTGAAACGCTGGATCTACGCCGTGCAGGGTAATTGGACCGCCGCTCGCCAGGCGTTCGAGGCCGAGCGGCAAGCAACCGGGGAGCCGGACGCTCCCGGCTGGAAAGTCATAGAGGCGCAACTCGCTCCGCTCGAGGACTCTTCCCGACGAGCGGCGCTCTCGACCCTTGAGACCGCGATAAACGCTGAGTCCGTTCGCGGGAATGATTTCTCATATGCGTTTGAAATAGCCCTCGCCTACGAGCACCTCGGCAACCGCGAACTGGCTCTCGATTGGCTTGAGAGGTCTGAAAAAGCAGGTACTCACAGCTTCAATATGATAGAGCCTGACCCGCGCCTCGTGGGCCTTCAGACCTCGCCCCGATACCGACGCCTTATCGAGAAACTCCTGCGCTCAAAGTAGTTTGACCCTCGTTCCGACAGATGACAGAATAACGCTCAAGCTAGACGATCTCTTCTCGATCTGTTGCCCTCAATGGACCAACCCGGCGGTGCCCACGGTGCCGAAGACAATTCGATGATCGGCCAACGGATCGGTGCGTATCGACTCGAAGAAGAGATCGGCCGCGGCGGAATGGGTGCTGTCTATCGAGCCATCCGTATCGACGGCGAGTTCGATCAGACCGTCGCCGTCAAGCTGATCAAACGCGGAATGGACACGGACTTGATCCTCCGACGTTTCCGCCGGGAACGCCAGATCCTCGCCTCGCTAAATCACCCTAACGTCGCCTACTTTCTCGGCGGCGGTTCTACCGAAGACGGACTTCCTTATTTCGTGATGGAGTTCATCGACGGCCTGCCGCTATATAAGTTTTGCAACAGCAATAAATTGTCCGTTCGCGAGCGTCTCGTCATCTTCCGACAGGTTTGCTGGGCGGTTGCTGCGGCCCATGAGATACAGGTCATTCATCGTGATCTAAAACCGTCGAACATCATGGTCAAGGACGACCGCAAGCCGAAGCTCCTTGATTTCGGGATCGCGAAAATGCTGGATCTGGACCTTTCGTCGACTGACGCGGAACCGACGGCGACCCAGATGCGAGCGATGACGCCGGAGTACGCGTCGCCGGAACAGATCAGTGGCGAGACAGTAGGGCCGGCCTCCGATATTTACTCGCTCGGTGTGATCCTTTACGAACTATTGTCCGGACATCGGCCGTATCGCCTCCGGCGAAGCATCCCCGAAGAAGTTTCACGCATCATCCGCGAGGAGATGCCGACCAACCCGAGCGGCACGATCACGAGTGACCATGATCTGGTTCCGGATAATGGAAGCGATATGACCATCGACCGCGTTTACGAAGGCCGAAACGCCACTCCCGAAGATCTTCGACGCGAACTGTCGGGCGATCTCGACAAGATCATCCTTAAGGCCTTGCGAAAAGATCCGGGTGATCGGTATCGGACGGTAATGGGCCTCGCCGATGACATCACGAACTATCTGGATGGCAAGCCTGTCAATGCCGAATATTTTGTGACACGAGCCAGCTTGACCAGTGTCCGAAAGCCGGAATCGCGCTCGATCGCTATCCTCCCGTTCAACGTTTTGACGAGCCAAAGTTCAACCGACACGGGCAGCGAATTCGTCGGGATCGGCATGGCCGACGCTCTGATCTCGCGCCTGAGCGGCATTCCGCGCATCATTGTCCGCCCGACGACCTCAGTACTTCCCTTTGCCAATTCCACACCGTTCGAGGCGGCAAAGCATCTCGGCACCGATTTCGTTCTGGATGGGAATGTCCGGATCCTCGCCAGCCGTATCCGCGTATCGGTACAGCTATACGACGTGTCCAACAATACGACGGTATGGGCAAAGGCTTTCGATAAGGACGTCGGCGATGTGCTGGAACTTGAGGACTCGCTCGCGGAACAGGTCTCAGTTTCGCTGCTGCCCCGGCTTTCGCCCGAGGAACGCGACCGGATCGCCCGACGCGGAACCAATAAGCCGGAAGCATACGAAGCCTATCTCCGCGGGCGGTATTTCTGGAGCCGCTTCAGCGACGAAGGATTGCTAAAGGCGGTCGCCGAATTCAAGCGGGCGATCGAGCTTGATCCGAACTACGCGCATCCATATATCGGACTTGCTGACTTTTACGTTTGGTCGGCGATCTTCGGCGAGATACCTTCAGCCGAAGGATTTCCGAAGGCTATCGACGCCGCTCGAAAGGCCCTTGAGGTCGATGACTCAATGGGCGAGGCATACGCCGCTCTCGCGTTCTGTGTTTTTCTCTACAATTGGAACTGGACCGATGCCGAGTATCTGATCAAACGCGCACTCGAGCTGAGCCCGAACTACCCTCTTGCCCACGAATACTACTCAAACTTTCTCATCGCTCAGGGAAGGTTTGATGAGGGAGTAAAGGAGATCCTCAAGGCCGAGGAGCTTGACCCGGTTTCACCGCGGGCGATAATGATGTCCGCTTGGACACTTTATCAATGCCGTCGATATCCCGAGGCCCTCGCGAAAGCACGCAAGGCCGCCGCCATGAGCGGTGACCTGCCGCAAGCACTTCTGCATCTTGGAAATGTTCTGACTGCAGCGGGCGAGTTCGAAGAATCGATCGCGGTGCTGCGGCGAAGCGCCGAAGGTTGGGGCCGTTCCGGTATGCCGCGGTATATGCTCGCTCATGCCCGGGCTGCTCAAGGCAATCAAGCCGCCGCCAAGCTGATCCTGGAAAAGATGCTCCAGACCGCCCGGGAACAGTATCTTAAACCCTTCTTCGTCGGCATTACGGCGGTCGCGGCGGGCGAGATAGATCTTGCCTTCGAATGGTTTCGGCGGGCCGTTGACGAGAAGAATGAGTGGATGATGTGGTTCGCTACCGAGCCCAAACTCGACGCCATCCGCAGCGATCCGCGCTATTTAGAGATCCTTTCGGCGACACATAATCCGATCGCGTTGAAACCGCACGCCACAGCGGAACCGATCACATCCGAACCGATACGGTCCATCGCAGTGCTTCCTTTCAAACTGATTCGCCCTGAAGTTAGCACCGGCGACGAGAATTATCTCAGCATCGGCCTGGCGGATTCCGTGACCATGCGGCTGTCGAATGTTCGCAAATTCCTGGTGCGTCCGACGAGTTCCGTACTTCAAACCGCTGCAGGCGATACGGATCCATTTTCCGCGGGCGCGCAGTTATGCGTCGATTTCGTTGTCGACGGGATCATTCGACACGTGGGCGACAGCATCCGCGTTACGGCGCAATTACTGGATGTGAAGGAAAACGCTACTCGATGGTCGGCCAGCTTTCTCGAGAAGTTTTCCGACGTGCTCGAGCTTGAGGATTCTATCGCAGAGCAGGTGACGCGTTCGCTGCTTCCGAAGCTGTCCGGAACCGAAGGTGCGATCGTCGCGAAACGGGGAACAGACAATCCGGAGGCTCACGATGCTTATCTACAAGGCCGCTACTTCTGGAATCAGTTCACGCCCGATTCGTTTCCC
>JBEBGW010000210.1:0-7856 GCA_040081025.1 Pyrinomonadaceae bacterium
TTCACAGCGGAAGACGTAATGCAAGGTTTGCTCGTCGGCATGCCATACAAACGGAGCGAGGTCGTACCAGCCATGGCCGCAGACTGCGGTTTCAAGATTGAAATTCGCCGGTATTTCGATCGAGAATTCGAGGGGCATATAAGAATCTTAATGCTCAGAAAAAAAGATCACAAACGAGGTAGATTTCCGACTATTTAGCCCGCCGCGACGTCTTATCTCACGTCCCGTGTTCCGTTAACGGCGAAATTAATACTGAAGCCTTGCTAACATTGCGAATTTTGTTATAGTAGGCGTGTTTAACTTGATTTTACGCCGTAGATTTCCACACGGTCGAAACGACGTAGTTCTCTTTCCAACAATTTGCTCAAAAGAATAGCCGGGAGGTCAGGTATGTTCTCGCTTCGGAGAGGTCCTGTAAAGTTTTTCTGGTTGGCGACGGTGATCTTTGCTGTCTCGCCATTGTCTGTGTTCGCCCAAGGCGATCCCAATCCGAACTCGCCGACACCCATCATCGTGAGCATCGAGGGGTCTCCGCGGCTTTTGGCCTATCAAGCTTTGCGTTCGCGAAACCACACGCTTGGGCGGCTTCCGGCGGAAACACTCCGGCCGGGTGGAAATGCCGTGATGTTCGTCGCTAACCTCAGCCTGATGGAAGGTGAGGACGCGAACGCATTCCGTATCTTTGCCCGTGATGAAAAGGGACGTACATACAAGTTCCCTGTCATCGATCTGCGTCCGGCCCCGGGCCAGCCTGAGGTCTATGCGCTCACATTTCGGCTGCAGGACGAAGTCGGCTATTGGCAGGAGCCGATCGAAATAGGGGACCTGATCGTGCGCCTATCGTGGCGAGGTTTGTCCAGCAACGAATTGCTGCTGGGTTACGGCGGGAAGGGCGGCAAACTCTCCGAAGAAAAAAGTCTGAAGAGTTCGTCGTTGTCCGATATCAAGGGCGGCAAAGTCTCACAGGCAGCGTCGTTGAATAACGTCGGGATCGGCTACAAATGGTCCGGCGATCGCGTGAGATTTCTTGAACAGGCGACGTTCGGCCCAACGCCGTCGCTTGACCTACGCATCCGCCGCATCGGGCTCCGTGTTTGGGTAGCCGAACAGTTCGAGAAACCCTATCCGTCACCAGCTTATCCGTATCCGGACATTCCGCTAAAGAACACGAACCGCGACGACATTACGACCGGCTGCGGACCGTTCGCCGATACGGCCGTTTATCGGGCCTGCATTCGCAACCATTACACCATGTACCCGCTGCAGAACTGGTTTTTCCAGGAAGCCTTGTACGGAGACGCCCAGCTCCGCCATCGCGTCGCCTGGGCGCTTGGTCAGATCTGGGTCACGTCCGGAGTGGTGAATGAACAGTCGAGTTGGATGATCGCCTATCACAAGGTCCTTTCCAAAAACGCGTTCGGCAACTACCGCGATCTGATGGAAGAAATGACGCTGAATCCGGGTATGGGCAACTACCTCGACATGGTCCGGAGCACGCGTAACAACCCGAACGAAAATTATCCTCGTGAGATCCTTCAGCTTTTCTCGGTGGGGCTGTTCGAGCTGAATCAGGATGGAACGCTAAAGCTCAACAACGGTAACCCGATCGAGACCTATAGCCAGACCGACGTCAACAATTTCACAAAGGTGTTCACGGGCTGGAATTTTTGTAACACCGGCTGTCCCAGCTCGGGACCCGGCCTCGTTAATTTCAAGGACCCGATCGTCATTAATGCGGGAATAACAACCTTGGGAAACAATCGTCATGACCTTACGGCGAAAACGCTCTTTAGTTACCCGGGTGCTCCGAATCCGACGATCGCAGCTTGCACCGGAACGTGCGACGATACGCTGGTAAGCATCGCCAGCTACGCGAACACGTCACTCGACCAGACACTCGACAACATCTTCAATCATCCGAACGTCGGACCGTTCGTGAGCAAGACCCTGATCCAGCACCTGGTCACGAGTGATCCTTCGCCCGCATATGTTTCCCGCGTTGCCGGGATCTTCAACAACAACGGTTTCGGAGTACGCGGTGACCTGAAGGCGGTTGTAAAAGCGATAATTCTGGACCCTGAAGCCCGAGGCGACGTCAAGACCGACCCGAATTTCGGAAAGCTTCGCGAGCCGGTCCAACTGATGACCAACCTCTTCCGCCAGGTCGGCGTGACCGGTGCCAACTTTACTGGGTTGAGCGATGGTGTCATCGTCGGCCGCACGTCACCGCTTGGCCAGAACGTCTTCTATTCTCCGACTGTGTTCAATTATTACCCGCCCGATTACGTGATTCCGGGAACATCGTTGCTGGGCCCCGAGTTCGCGCTTATGACAAGCGGAACTGCGGTCAGTAGGCTCAATTTCACCAACACGGTTGTAATGAACGACAACGCGGTAGGAATAAACGCTGAGACGTCGCCCAACGGCACCTCTCTGGATATCCGGGAGCTTGAGGGTATCGCGGCCGCAGACACGACTAGCAATCGTCTTCTCGATACGCTCAACAATCGGTTTTTGCACGGAACGATGACGCCGGCAACGCGTTCGTCGATCCTCACAGCTGTCAACGCGATAGCTGCGAATAACCCGCGGCAGCGTGCGCGGCAGGCGGTTTATCTAGTGGCGACTTCATCGCAATTTCAGGTACAGAGGTGATCAGCATGACAGAATCTAGACGAGAATTCATAAAGAAATCGGGCTGTGCGCTTGGGATGACCGCGCTCGCGACCCAGATGCACCACTTCGGCCTGGTAGATGCGATGGCTCAGTCCATAGACCCGCTTGCTCTCACCGGCTATAAGGCTTTGGTGCTTTGTTACTTCGATGGAGGTAATGACGGCAACAACCTGGTCGTCCCTATCCACGACGTTCCTGTTGGCACGACCGGCATCAGTAATTACACAACGTACACGAACGCGCGCGGCACTCAGGGGCTTGCTTTACCGCGCACCGGTACCGGAGCTCTTCTTCCTATTAGCGTTCCGCGAATGGGTACCGACTACACCTACGGACTGCACCCGAGCTTGGGCGCTATGACCAGGGACATTGGCCAAAACATAATCAATAACGGTATTCACGAGCTTTACCAGCAAGGCAGGATGGCGATCGTCCCGAACGTGGGTACGCTCGTGAGGCCAACGACGAAAGCCCAAATGAGCCAAGCGTCGCACCCGAAACCGTACCAGTTGTATTCCCACTCGGACCAAACCAACCAGAATCAAAACGCCTACGCGAACCGTCCAATATTTACGGGCTGGGGCGGACGTGTCGCGGATGCGATGCGAGCCGGGGTCGATCCCGCCAACATCGGCGGGCTGATACCTATGGTCACATCGATCGCTGGTGCCCAGATCTTCACCGCAGCCCAGGCAAGTCCGCCGCTCGCCATCGGGCAAGCCAACACGGTGGCAATTCCGCTGCCCACCCCGCTGCCTACGCCTAATCTGAGGACCATTCTCAGCCCCGCGGGATTCACCAACACCGGCGGAACGGCTCGGCGAACGGCCTTCAACCAGATCCGTGCCGAAGAGGTCCTTTCGAACGCTAACTTTGTTAAGGAAGCTGCTGAGGTCCTGGACACAGCCATGCAGGCCGATGCCGCGTTCGCGAGCGCAAACGAGGTCGCGGTCGAGTTTCCCAACACCAGCTTGGGTCAGCAGTTAAGGCAAGTTGCCCGACTGATCCAGATGAGATCGTCGCTGACGATGAACCGGCAGATATTCTTCGTGCGTATCGGCGGTTTCGATACCCACACGGATCAACTCGGCGCACACAACACCCTGTTCACCCAGTTCAGTCAGGCCGCACGTGCCTTTTATGACGCAATGGGATCTCTGGGTGTACAGAACGACGTGACGATGTTCACGCTTTCCGATTTTGGTCGAACGTTCAATCCGGCCGGTTCGGGAGCAGGTGTCGGGACCGATCACGCCTGGGGCAATCACTGCATGGTCATTGGCGGCTCGGTTGTCGGCGGCAACTTCTACGGCTTGCCGACGTCTAACGGCACACCATATCCGAACCTTGCCTTTAATGGTACCGACGACGCTGATGGCGGAACCGGAGCCCGCGGACGCTGGATCCCGTCCACCTCGGTTGAGCAGTACGCCGCGACCCTTGCCAAGTGGTACGGACTCCCGCAGGACGCGGCGACGCTCCAGGCGGTGTTTCCGAACATCGGCAACTTTAATATGGCGAGCGGCGCTCTCGACTTCCTCCTCTAAGAGTGATCGTCGTCGTTGGTTTTGAAAGGCTGGACGCTTCGGGGTCCGGCCTTTTGTTGTCCGTCGACAACTACTTCTTGCGATTCGCACGAGCCGAACCTAAACTGAAGGCTACCGAGGCCGACACGTGAATTTACCGAATTACCTTACCCTTGCCCGGATCCTAGTAGTACCGCTGCTCGTAGTTGCACTGCTCACTCCCGTTGCGGACAAGTGGCTGGGGATCAGTGGTTATGTCCTCGCGATAATTCTATTTCTTGTCGCCTCCGCCACCGACATCCTCGACGGCCATCTCGCTCGCAGCCGCAATCAGGTTTCGACGCTCGGAAAATTTCTCGATCCGATCGCGGACAAGCTATTGGTATCAGCCGCCTTGATCGTCCTTGTTGAAAAACATCTCGCACCTTCGTGGGCGGTGGTGATCATCCTTGGGCGCGAATTCATCGTAACCGGGCTTCGGTCGGTCGCGGCTTCGGAAGGGATCGTGATTCAAGCCCAAGCGAGCGGAAAGATAAAGATGTGGGCGCAGTGCGTGGCGATCGTCGCACTGCTGGTCGCCGCTGCCGCCGGAAATCCGCCGGTATCCAACTTCGGCGAAGACCTTCCGGCCCTCCGATTCTGGGAGGTCGCCGAGGTCCGCACGGCATTCTCGAACCTCACCTCCCTTTCGCTGACGCTCAACGACTGGAAGGTGTTCGGCTACCTGATCGGACGCGGTGCCCTGTGGGCATCGGTAGCGCTGGCGGTCTGGTCGATGTATGACTATCTCCGGTTCTTCTTTCGAGCGAAGGGCGAAAACGCAAAAGAAGCCGCCGCCGCGGTCGCCGTACACCCTGAAAAATCTTGACTTAACCACCCGCGGCGTAGTATCAACAGATTATAGCTTCGGCCCATCGTTTAGGTCTCTCCCGACCACTTTCCCCAAAACATAAAACGAAGACCCATTGGGGTTCTTTCGTCAACGTCCACGGCGGCCTCGGTTTTAAGGGGGAATATGAAGATTTGTTCGGTTTGCGATAGATGTTTTGAAGAAGACGCGACCTTCTGTTTTGATCCCGATCACGGCGAGCTCACAGATGGGCCGCACGCAATAGATATAGTTCCGGGCTACCGCATCGAGCGACTGATCATTTCATCGCCCAATGCCGTCGCGTATCAAGCCCAACAGATCGAATATGGCCAAGAATGCCTGATCGCCATCGCGGACGGAGACCCGACCGTTTTTCTCTCGGACGCTAAGCTTGCTGCTGGTCTTTTTCACGCCGGCGTTGCTGGTGTCGTCGAATCGGGCGGACTCTCGAATGGATCGGGTTTCGCCGTCTTCGAAGGATTCGGCGGAACATCGCTTCGTAACGTTTTAAGCGAGGGCTCGCTGTCGCTGCTCGATCGGATACGGATCGCTCGGCAGACTGCAGAATCTATCCACGCAATTCATTTGGCCGGTCTCAATCACGGTGCGTTGCGACCGGAAAACGTTTGGATAACCGGCGGCGGCGATGATCTGTCAGTAAAGGTTCACAACACCGATCTCGGTTCGGCGTTCGCCGGCGGCGTATTGTCGAATCGGTTCTCAATGGATTCGTCGCTCGATTCCCTGCGGTATTTCGCACCGGAACGATTTCGCGGGGAAGCAGCGACGGCTCAATCCGACGTTTATAGCCTCGGGATCCTGCTCTACGAACTTCTCTCCGGGCACCTTCCGTTTGAGGCGTCGTCAGCCGCGGCTCTCGCGGACATGCATCTTCACCAGAAGCCGCCTGAGATAAAAATCGAGAACTTCGATCTGCGGATGCTGCTGACGCACACGATATTCGAGTCGCTGCAAAAGCATTCGTCATTCCGCCAATCGACCGCCGATCTCTTCGCACGTCAGATGCGGCACATCGAACAGCTTGCTACTCACGTTTCAACACCGCCGCCGGCTGTCGCTGTTAGGGCAGCCGTGCCTTCCATAAGCCGGTCGATCCCGACATACATCCGTCCGGAAGCGCAACGTGTGTCGATCCGGCCCGTCGAGGTCACCGCTCCAATCTCAATGCCGACGAAGGTTCCGGTCGAAAATGCAGTTCCGGTTGCTGCCGCGATCGAGTTACCGGACGAAGTTTTCGTCGAACACATCGTCCCGATTACTGCTCCGGTCGCGTACGTGCCAATGCCGACAAAACGTTCGCGCTTGAGGGGGATGAAGACATTCCATCGCTCGAAGCGGTTCGCGACGAACTGACAGATTCCGGCGAATCGATCTCATTCGAGGCCGACGAGGAGATCACTCATGTTCGTCCGCCGACGGATCGGATCGAGGTCAATTGGGATGAGTCGCAAGAATCGGAGCGTCGGCCCTTCGCCCTCGCATTTCTGCCGACTCTCTTATCACGTCGTGAAACGGAAGTAGCGGCAACCGCCGAAGACGATTCCGGCTTCTCCGCGTATCAGTCTTCCGGACGCGATCTCGGAAAGCTGCCGATCTACGCAGTTGCACTGTGCGGTTTTCTTATTGTCGGGTTTGGGATCTTTCGAATCGGGTCTGCTTTGGCAGAAGACAGTGGAGGCTACATCGGCGAAGCTCGACCGGCTGCGATTCAAATCTCGGCTCCGGCCGTTAAGGCCGATCCGATAGAACCTCAGTTGGCGGTGATGAATATTCCGGCTCAGCAGATCGATATGCCCGCCGCGGTTTCGACAGTTGAGGATGAGATCGTTGAGGTAAAGACCAACAGAGTCGAGCGATCAAAGCCGATGTCAGCCAACTCGGCTAAACGAGTCCAATCCGAGGCTGCGAAACCTGAGAAAATTGTTTCGGTTCCGATCAGCAAGCCGTCGAAGCGCGAATCTCCTCTCGTTCCCTCGACCCTTGTTATTACGCGAGGGACCGGCAACCCGAGAGCGATTATCGTCGCAAATACGCCTGCGACCCAAACAACGAAGCCCGGAACCGGATCGACCCGGCCGAGGATCGTCGGTCTGCCGGACTAGCTAGGGCTTGCGGGAAGCCGGTCGTGCGCGCGTAACAGGCGCGAGGACGATGTCCTTCCGGTCGATGGTTGGTGTTGGTTTTGGGGGCTCGGCACCCTCGGGGACGATCCAGACCTCGAATGCGGGCTGCTCGCGAAAGCCACCGTCATAGGCTCCTACACGAGCGGTTGGAAATCCGTTTCTGAGGATCTGATCCCGCATACGCCGCAAAGCGGTGCTTGCGAACATCCTTTCACTGCCACGGCCCGCGTACCCGATCACGTAGACCTTGTCGTTGCCGTACTGCGCAGCTTTGACAGCTAGCACAAGTTTCTCATTCTCGCCATCTATAGCAATCACTCCGAACTCATCCAACTTCGTCGCGGGCGGGATAATGTTAATCCGAAATGGAGTTGACTGCGCGGGACACTCCGGCGGATAGCCACCCAGCCATAACTCAGCCTCGATCGCACGATATTCACCGGCTCCAGTTGAATCCACGTCGATCCGTGTCGTTCCCTGGCCGTCCCGGATCGAACCGGCTGAAACGTTCCACAAAATGCTCGGGGTCACGTTCTTATCGCCGCCGGCTATTCGTGCGGTCAAAGTGACAGGCTGGCCCTCGCGCACCGTCCTGGCCTGGCTTTGGATCTGCATCTGCGGGCATGGCGACCCTTTCTC
>JBEBGW010000211.1:0-7854 GCA_040081025.1 Pyrinomonadaceae bacterium
CCAGTTTATTGTCCGGCTTAAGGAGGCCGCTACGCAGTTCCAGAGGAACAGCGGCGGAGCTAGAAGCCAAAGCGACAGCTGCGGGATGGCTTGTCTGGAAGCCATTGGTATCACTAGGCTTACGGCTTTCAGTCGGAGCCAGGCCTTACCCACGCTGAGGATCGAAACGATTGCCAGCGTTGCGATCGACGACCGAACGAGAAGATCGTTCGATTGGCTCAGCATGACGATCAGGAATGCTGAAAGCATCACTCCGCAAAAAAGCGTTGAGCCGAAAAATGACAGCATCCAAAGCGGCGTCGCGTAGACCCGCGTGATCTTCATCTGCCGTGTTGTGAACTCAAAAAGCTCGTGAATCGAACAGTTTTCGATCGACGGTGTAAGTGCTTGCGGCACGAAGCGGATCTCGAGTCCGGCATCCTTCATGGCCCGGGTGACCGTGAAGTCGTCGGAGAGGGTGCCTTTTAGCCGTTCAGATAAGTTTAGTGTTTCCCACGTTTCCCGCCGAACAGCCATCGATCCGCCCCAGCAGAAATTGCTGTTGGTATTAGGTCCGAGGGCTGATGCGATCGACGCGTTCCACGCGGAGCGAAGTTCGCCGGCGAAAGTCATTTTCCTGGAGATGAACCAGCGATACCCGGTCGCAGCTCCGACGTTTTTGCCTTCCAGCGGTACCACGAGATCTCTGAGCCAGTGTTTTTGGGGCCGCGCATCGGAATCGACAAAGACAAAGACCTCGGCTCGCGGGTCCGCTTGCGTGACAGCTTCGCGGATGTTCTCGACCTTTTGGCTGCTATCAGTTGATCTCCCGGCAACGACCAGTTTTACAGGATGGAGAGGATTAACAGGATTGCTTTTGGTTATCTCAATTCCATCCTGTTTATCCTGTGTATCCTGTTTCAATTCATTGATGACCGATATGGCCGGATCGTTCTCATCATCCACAACGAAGATCACTTCATACTCCGGATAATCGAGTTCCAAAAGCGCCGAGAGGTTTTCTTGCAAGCCTTCGTCGAGTCCTTTGCACGGGGCGATCACCGCGACGAATGGTGCGAAGGCGGTCAAGGGTTTCTCTAGCTCCGAGCGAAAGAAGGCGAGGAACGCCACGCCGCCGAGGAACGAGCGGACGCTGAGATAGAAGAGCACCAGGGCGAAGAAAAGGAACGCAAAGACCACGAACCGTGATGATAGCTAAAAAAATAAGGCCAGCAAATTGCGCACCTGGCATCGCATTTTCCCATGCGAACTCCGTGGTTTCGCTAGGTGCGAGAATGCACTTCGGCAAGAGCGGATCATACGTCAGCTATACCGGACATGATCAGGGGGATACCTGTGATCATACCTACAACAAGTCTCAGATCCGCCACCAGCTATATTCGTCCAGTTTCGAGCTATGAGTTTTGGGCTTCCAGCCGGTTTTCGAGTTCGCGAATCGTCCTCTCAGTGGCTCCGCGATTCGAGGTCATGACGGCGGCTGCGTTGCGTCCGAGGTCAGTGCGGCGCCCGCGATCTTCGAGCAGGTCGGAAAGATGAAGGAAAAGCTCATCGACAATCTTTTCGGGCGCCAGTTCGGGCAGTTGGATCAGGGCTTGGTTGGCGTGAAAGGTGTTGACGGCGTCGGCGAAGTTATGGGTGAAATGGCCGGTGACGATGGCTCGGCCGGAGGCGGCGGGTTCGAGGATGCTCTGGCCGCCGTGGGGGATGAGGGATCCGCCGACGAAGACGATGTCGGCTAGCGGGTATGCGGAGTGTAGCTCGCCGATGCTGTCGAGAAGGATGATGTCAGCCGTTCGGTCGGTTTGGTTCTCTGCTTTTGACCGTCGTGCTACCGCGTACTGTCGCCATTCGTTTGCCGGATCGGTGCGGAATTCGTCGATGAGATTCGCGACGGAGTCGAATCGCTCAGGGTGTCGCGGGGCGATGAGCAGCCGAGGTGGTGGCTTTGCTCCACTCGCAACTGAGCAGAATGCTTCGAGCATCCAGCGCTCCTCAGGGTTGTGAGTGCTGGCCGCGACGATCAGCGGTCGCTCGCCGTTGACCCCAAAGCGTTCGCGCAAATTTTCAGTCGTCGCGTCGTCGGCGTCAGTGGTGTCCACATCAAACTTTAGATTTCCCGTGACGATCGTTTGCGCCGCGGGCATTCCGAGCGAGATCAGGCGGTTCGTGTCGTTCGATCCCTGCATCAAGGCAAGGTCGATGTCCTGAAGCACGCGGGAGATGAATGGACGGACGCGTTTGTAGCGGGAGACGGAGCGCTCGGACAGACGTCCGTTGACGATGGCGATCTTGGCCCCGCTGGCTTTTGCTTCGCGGATGAACCGCGGCCAGATCTCGGTTTCCATCAGCAGGACGACTGAAGGTTTGAAATTAGTCAGAGCGCGGCGGACGGAGAATTTGAAATCGAAAGGGAAGTAGATGACGGCGTCGGCTTTGTCTTTAAAGATATCTCTCGCGAGCTCTTGGCCGGTTTTGGTTGTCGTTGAAATGACGAGGCGATGATCGGGAAATTTCTCCAGAAGTTGATCGACTAGCGGACGAGCGGCGTTCGTTTCGCCGACCGAGACGCAGTGGAGCCAGATGACCTTTCGTCCGTCGTGTTTGAAGTCAGGATAATTGCCAAGGCGTTGGTTGAAGCCCGCTGCGTACTTTTCGCGTCGTAATAGGAACGCGGGAAGCATTATCAGAAATCCGATCGCGAGCAGGAATGAATAGAGAAGATACATTCAACTGCCGTTGGCTTTAGCCAACGGTTGAGAACAGCATAAACATTAAGGCTTTAGCTCCAACGCCCGGCGTTGGAGCTAAAGCCAACGGCAATTTAACTGAGATCCATTGCCTAAGGCCAATGGCAATTGAAGGCCAAAGGCAATTTACTTGACCCTTTCCATATACTTCGATTCGGTCGGGTTGACGCGGATCTTTTCGCCTTCGCCGATGAAGGGCGGGACCATAAGGGTGACGCCGTTCTCGAGTGTTGCGGGCTTGTTCGAGTTGGAAGCGGTCGCTCCTTTTAGCTGCGGCTCGGTCGTGGCGACGGTCAGTTCCATCGAAGCGGGAAGTGCGACGCCGATCGGCGTGCCGTTGTAAAACTCGACCTCGATCTTCAGTCCCGGCATCAACCACTGTGCGGCGTCGAGAAGTTCCTCTTCCGTAAGCGCGACCTGTTCGTAGGTCTCCGTGTTCATGAAGTGGTGGTGCGACCCGTCGGAGTAGAGATACTCCATCTTGTGCTGTTCTAGCGTTATCTTCTCAAGCGTATCGTTCGACCGAAATCGGTATTCGAACGAGTTACCCGTGAGCAGATTGCGCAGACGGGCCTGAACCATCGCGCGTAGGTTGCCGGGCGTGTGGTGGTGAAATTCCATCACCTTAACAGGGCTTCCTTCGTGAAGGAACACCATGCCCTTTCTCATATCGTTTGCCGAAATTGCCATAAAACTTTCTCTTAACTCCGTTGTTCAATAATTGCCGTATGAAACAAAAGAGATAGTTTAATTTTCGTCAGGGTATTTTGTCTAGGAATGAAAACTATTTGAGAAAGGAAACCATTCTCGACCGAAAGAATACGCAAATTTTCCGACTGCGGTATGTCATACGTTAAACGCGGTTAGCAGGAGGTTACTTCATGCGGTATTGGGGCAAGTTTATCGAGATCGATGGAAGTTACTACGATTCGCCGATGGGTAAGTCACGCATGCCAAATGCGGCCGAGCTTGCGCAATATGTTGCAAGAGGCCAAATGTTCAACCTCGAGGGCAATGCGGCTCTTTACGAGGAAACGGTACAGAACATGTTGCGTGACATCAGCATTGACCCCGTAGGCCAGATCCTGTTGGATGCGATACATCGAACGGAAAGGAAGGTCAGGATCATACCGCTGACGAGCAACGAGCAGGCAAAAATGAACATTCGGCCCTGCGCAAATCCGGTAGGGAAGGTCTCTCCGAAGGGAAACGAGTGTGTTATCTGGTATGAGCCTTGGTCGCGGATGCTAGGTGTGATGACCGGTTTTGGAACATCGCCTTATCAAGTTCTGGTTCACGAGCTTCACCACGCGCTCAGGCAGGTTCGTGGCAAGTGGGCAAACTTGCCGCCATCGTTATTCTCAGGCTTCCCGCATCCAGAAGAGATGTTCTCGGTAACGATCGAGAATATGTATCTCAGTTCGATCAAACAGCCGCATCGGATGAATGCCAATTACACGGAAGGAATTCCGCTCGGGAACCGCACTGACCGAGATTGGTATAAGCAATACGGGGCTGAACTAGAGACGTGGTGCAACGATCTTCGGGATATGACCGTTCAGCTTGAGAGGCTGTATGGTATCTGGAATCCCATCCGCGTTAGGCGCGGGGTGCTGGACTTTGCAATAACGCTCTAAGCGGCGGTTGGAATTGGCGTTGGCTGCGGGATCAGAACACAATTTCCATCGGTTCATGAGACGAATCGGGAGAATACCTAATTGACCGTCACGCGAAATCGGAAGGAACTGTTCCATTCGTCCGCTTTTTGACACTGAACTACGGTCAGCACGTAATCGCCCGCAATGGTCGGCGTGATCTCTTTTCGGTTGTTGCATGAGGCATCCGCGTCGCTCACATCCTCGCCGTTCGGATCCTTGATCGAGATCGTGATGTTGTTCTTTCCCGTCTGCTGTGTACGAAGTGTCTGCCCAGCCCGGACTTTGATCGCATAAGTTTTTGCGTCGGTGTATCCGTTAAGTTTGCCCGTGACGTTTGCCGAGACTGCCCCTCGGGCAAATTTGATGCGGGATGGTGTTTGGGCGGCGTGATTCAATGCTCCCAAGGCTATGCAGACGATCGAGAAGAAAACTAATGGTTGCCTAATCATCTTCGCCACTTCGTTTCGGTCTATCACCCGCATATTCTGATAGAAAGATCGACACATCAGCTTCTGCTAGAAGCTTCATGATACCCGGTTCAAGAACAGCCCCGCCACCCGACGCTTCGGAGCGAACCGAGAATCCTATATCAGCAACATACGGCCCGTCATTTAGCTCCGATGCCTGTTGCCCGATCCAACTACTAAGCGCATCAATCTGGACTGGTAGTTCCCAACTATCATCGCAAAGCCACGCGACCTCCTGCTTTTCATCGACATCGCGGTAAATGTTGATCGGCATCCTCTAAACCTCTTTCTTGAACGGAAGCGGAGGTGGTTCTTCGCCTTCCTTCGGGGCTTCCTTGTTCAGCATCTTGTAGATGCCGACGATCTGGTCGATCCACTTTTTGGATTCTTCGTGATCAGGGACTTGCTTGAGAGCTTTGCGATAGTCGCCGAGGGCGGCGGCGTATTGGCGGGCTTCGGTTAGGGCGAATCCGCGGTCGAAGTAGGCGTCGGCGAGGGCGGTCTTGGCAGGTGCGTCGTTCGGTCTTGCTTTGAGTGCCTTTTCAGCCTCGGCGATCACGCCGTCGAATTTCGCCGTGTCGATCGCCTCTCCGCCCTGGGCAAACTTGCCGGGAGCGTTGGGATTTGGCGGAGGCGTTGCACCAGGGCGTGATTCGGTCGTGTGAGCGATCGTGTTCTGCTGCATCTGTTCAGACCGCATCGGGCGGTTGGCGGAGTTGGCGTTCGCTGTCGGTGTCCCGCTCGGTGCGGCGTTGTTGCAGGCGGCCATCAGAGCCGCGAGGATGAGTAATGATGTCCTTTTCATAATTTCGGTTTTCCGATTCCGTGAATTCCGTGTTCTCCGTGGTTCGATCTTTTACTGTCGAGAGCTCAGTACTTCAAGGTTTGGAACCACGGAATACACGGAATTCACAGGAAGAACACGGAACAAAACAAGTTCTCAATCGATATACGGTCGGGCTTGGACTATGTAGACGCGGCCTTTGAGGATTCCCCATTCGATGTCCTGCGGCTCTTTGCCGAATACGCCGCGGATGCGGATCGCGGTGCGTGCTAACGAGCGAGCCTGCAAATCGGTGAGCACGCGTTTCGATGCGTTCGCACACTTGTCGGTCGTCGATCTGAGGTCGCCGACGTCGTCGAATTCGAGAGCATTTTCCTGCTGCGAAAGCGTCATTACCACAACGGAATTCGACTTCGGATTGAAGAGAATCTGCTCGGGCAATCCGGTGTTGTTGACGACGTTCGAATTGTGTCCGCAGACGGCGCTGATGTAGACGGAATCTTTCGATTGTTCGTCGAACGGATCTTTCGTGATCATCACGCCGCCCTTCTGCATATCGACGCCGAGCTGGACGAGCGCCGACATATAGACTCGCTTCTGGTCGACGTAATTCCGCACGCGAGCTTCATACGCTTCAAACTTCCAGAGCGACGCCCACACCTTCTTCACTCCGTCGATAAGTTTGTCCGCCTCGCGAACGTTCGCGACACTCGAATACAGTCCGGCGCCGCTAAACTTCGGCAGATCTTCAGCGTTCGACGAACTTCGAACGAACACCGGCCGCCCGCCGAGTTGAGTTCGCCATCGCTGAATTACAGCGGTGCGAAGTCCGTCGTCGAACTCTGCCTTCTGGATGTCGTTGCGAAATTGTTCGAGCTTCTCTCGGCGGTATTTGGGGTTGTGGACGAAGTCGAGGTCTTCCATCAGATCCCCGATCCGCTCGTCAAAGCCGTGCTGCTTCATGAACGCATCGTACCAATAGAACGGGATCGAGAAACCGTCGGGCAGAATGATCCCAGGCACCCGGGCTTTTAAAATCTCGCCTTGATTAGCCGCTTTCGCTCCATAAATGATGCTGTCCTTCTTTCGCATCTCGCGAAGCCCGGCGAGCTTCTTGACCGACAAGTTTGCCGGTGCAATTTGCTGATCGGGCGATGCGAAATCCTTCTTTACCTCGTCGCCGGACGCGGGCGTGAGCTTATAATCGGTCATCGTCGCGTCGAGCTTGAAGATGAACGTGTTGTGCTCACGGAAGAGCTTATCGGCGTCTTTAATGTAGACGTTCGGCACGTTCCAGTTCTTCGCAAGGATGTTGATATGCGAGAGCGGGGACGACGGTTTCGCGACAATGATGCCGCGGACCGGCGGCAGAGAAACGGGCAGCTCCTTGAGAACGATGATCTCGTTGCTGCCGATCTCAACCGTGTCGTCGAGCTTGTCGATTATGTGGATGCGGCCGACTGCAGTTCCGGCATTGAGCGCGAGATATTCCTGATTTTTGTTCAACTCGCTCTGCGAGATCGTCTCGAAACCGAGATTCACAGAAGCGTCTTCCTGACGGATCGAGTTCGGCTTGTAGGTGACAGGCTCAAAGAAGTGCGAGTTGACCGCTTCGTTAGCGGTTTTCAGTAGTTCCGCGTTCGCGAGGTCGCCTTCCCACAGCTCCCACGTCCATTTCTCAACTGTCTTCTGATACGCAATTGTTCCGACGATGAAGCGGCGGTCGAGATCGATATAGATCGGCTTGAAGACATCGGCTCCACGCGGGACGAGATAGGTCGCGAGTAGGAAATCTTTGTGAAAGCGATATCGCTGTGAGTTGACGAAGAAGATCTTATTTTTCGAACGGCGATCGATGACGAACATCGCGTGCGGCATGGCATAGGGCGTGTTCGGATGATATGTCCGAGCGATGATGTCGAACTCTTCACGCGACGCGATATTCAGCAGGGAATTCTTTTTCGAATCCGGCTTTTTATCCATCGCTCCTGCGGGTTCGCGAGTCGGCGATGGTTTGCGCGACATCTGTCCGAAGGCCGGAAGAAGGCATAAGGCAGATAGCAGAAGGGAGACGATCGTTGATCTTGTTGGGGTAAGAATCATGATGCTTAAGCGGGCACACTCCCTACCGGTCGTGTTTCAGCCTTGTAGGTCTTGTCGCGAAGGGCGTCGAGTTCGTCAAGGGAGTGGACCGAGAT
>JBEBGW010000212.1:0-7811 GCA_040081025.1 Pyrinomonadaceae bacterium
AGGTTAAGCGTTACAACCTCGAACACACGATGACGCTCGCGAAAAGGGCCGGAGAGAATTAGATATGCCGAACGAAGACGATCGGGATTCAAAACAAGATGAAATGATCTTTCAGTTTCCGCCACTTATTCCAGAAGGGTTTAGGATTCAGGGTGAATTCGTCGATTTGGGCATCACGCCGCTGGCGAAGCAGCTTGGCCTCGCACCAGAACAGACAAACGGACACTGGTGCAGTCGCTGTCAGGGAATTTGGTTTGGCTACACGCTGGAAGCCGAGTGTCCCGTTTGCGGCAACCGTCACGGCTAAATCAGTCGGGATATGGCTCGTCTGTCCTTTCAAGATTAGGAGCTTGCTCGTCCGGTGACTGTCTGTATCTTAAACAGCCTTGAAGAAACTCGTGCCATTCGGGGACTATCGGGAGCGGATCCGTCTTTTCCGGAAGAAGTGCCCACAATTGCGGGTGATGCCAACAGAGTTCGTGCCGACTGCTATCTCGGTGCGTTCGAATTCCTTGTCTCAGTTTCTCGACCTCTTCCGTCAGTTCCTGATGCGACATCTTCTCAATATCTTTTTCCTTAATCTTTCGCCGCTCAAGGTAACACGCTAGCACAACGTTACTCTGCATAGTTAGTTTGCGCCCCAATTGATTTGCATACTTACTTAGCAGGTATTTTTACGCCCGCCGTTATTTGATATTTCGCGCATATCCCAATTAAAAGAGTATTTCTCAAGGATCGCGGCGGGAACAACGGTTGGCATATGCATTGCACTGTTAGAAGCCAAGATTTGTTTTTAGGCCCGTTCAAAAGGCGAAATCGGAATTCTTGTTTTACGTAAAAAATTGACGATCAAGGAGTGAAAAATGGCGAACTTACTCTGGCTGCAGGGCGGTGCTTGTTCGGGAAACACTATGTCGTTTCTCAATGCTGAAGAGCCGAGCGCGTGCGATCTTGTAACCGACTTTGGTATCAACGTGCTGTGGCATCCGAGCTTGGGTGTGGAGCTTGGCGACAACCTGCAGAAGATATTGCGGGACTGCGTCTCTGGAGCAATCCCGCTCGACATTTTTGTGTTCGAGGGTACGGTTGTGAATGCGCCCGACGGTACGGGTGAATGGAACCGTTTTGCCGGAAGGCCGATGAAGCAATGGGTGCACGAATTGTCGAACGCAGCAACTTTTGTTGTCGCGATCGGCGATTGCGCAACCTGGGGTGGCATACCCGCGACGGCTCCGAATCCAAGCGATTCGGTCGGATTGCAGTTCTTGAAACGCGAAAATGGAGGAGCCCTCGGTTCCGATTTCAAATCGAAGTCTGGCTTGCCTGTCATCAACATTCCTGGCTGTCCAGCCCATCCTGATTGGATCACCCAGATCGTCGTTGCTGTCGCAACCGGTCGTGCCGCCGACATAGGATTAGATGAATTCCAACGTCCGAAGACGTTTTTCCAGAGCTTTACGCAGACAGGCTGCACGCGCAATATGCATTTCGCATACAAGGTTTCCGCAACGGAATTTGGGCAGCGAAAGGGCTGTCTCTATTACGATCTCGGCTGCCGTGGGCCAATGACGCATAGCCCTTGCAACCGTATTCTGTGGAACCGCCAATCGTCGAAGACGCGTGCAGGCATGCCGTGTCTTGGTTGTACGGAACCGGAATTCCCGTTTTTCGACCTGGCACCAGGAACTGTCTTTAAAACCCAAACTGTAATGGGATTTCCGAAAGACATGCCTGAGGGCGTGGATAAGAAAGGATATATGGCGATGACTGCGGCAGCTAAGAATGCGGCCCCGGCGTGGGCGGAACAGGACATCTTTGTCGTTTAGTAAACGGAGGCATAACAAAAATCATGGCAGTTCAAACATTAGATATTTCTCCGGTTGGGCGGGTTGAAGGCGACTTAGATGTTCGTGTGGACATCACCGACGGCGTTGTAACAAACGCCTGGACCCAGGCCGAACTATTTAGAGGCTTCGAGATCATATTGCGTGATAAGGATCCGCAGGCCGGACTCGTTGTTACACCGCGTGCCTGCGGTATCTGCGGTGCTTCGCATTTAACTTGTGCGGCATGGGCATTAGACACGGCTTGGCAAGCTGAGGTTCCGCGTAACGCGATCCTGGCAAGAAATCTTGGCCAGATCACGGAAAGCCTGCAAAGCCAGCCGCGTTATTTTTACGGGCTTTATGCTATCGATATGACTAACAAGAAATATCGAGGCAGCAAATATTACGAAGAAGCGTGCAAGCGCTTCGCACCGTTCACGGGGACGTCATATGAGCAGGGGGTAACGATCTCAGGGAAACCTGTCGAGATCTACGCGATGCTTGGCGGTCAATGGCCGCACTCCAGTTATATGGTGCCGGGAGGCGTTATGTGCGCTCCCACCTTAACGGATGTGACGCGTGCCTGGTCCATTCTGGAATATTTCAAGCAAAACTGGCTGGAATCGATGTGGCTCGGTTGTTCGCTCGAACGATATGAAGAGATCAAGAGCTACGACGATTTCATGGTTTGGCTCGACGAAAGCCCGGCCCATGCGAATTCCGATCTGGGGTTCTATTGGAATATGGGCCTCGATGTCGGACTCGACAAATACGGCGGAGGTGTTGGCAAGTACGTTTCTTGGGGATACCTTCCGCACGAAGACAAGTATCAGAAACCGACCATCGAGAACCGCAACGCATCTCTCATAATGAAGAGCGGCATTTATGACGGAGCAACGGATACGCACCTTCTGATGAGTCAAGAACGAGCTCGCGAGAACGTGACGCATGCTTGGTACGACGAAGCAGCGACCGATCAGCATCCGTTCGACAGAACGACGAAAGCTACTCAGAAGAATACGACTGACTTTGAACAGAAGTATTCGTGGGCAACGGCAGTAAAAGACGTGGACTATGGACGACTCGAAGCCGGGCCGTTCGCACGTCAGATGGTCGCCGGCGGACGTCAGGGCGAAGATTGGCAGCACTACGATCCATTCATTCTTGACATGTATAAGAAGATGGGCGGAGCAAGCCTGCACCTTCGTCAGATCGCCCGTATGCACGAAACGATTAAGCTTTATCGTCAGGCGGAGCATTGTCTGCGTGAGTTCAAGCTCAATGATTCGTGGTATGTGAAACCGACAGAGAAGGATGGCCGCGGCTGGGGCGCTACCGAAGCGATCCGTGGTGCACTCTGCCACTGGATCGAAGTTGAAGGCGGCAAGATCAAGAACTATCAGATAATCGCTCCGACTACATGGAACGTAGGCCCACGAGATGGCGAAAGCAACCTCGGCCCGATAGAGTCGGCTCTTGTCGGAAGTCCGATCGCCGACCCGAGCGACCCCGTTGAGGTCGGACATGTCGCACGCTCTTTCGATTCATGTCTCGTTTGTACCGTTCACGCGCATGACGGGAAGACCGGGAAAGAGCTTTCGCGTTTCCGAATCGGTTGATCTTAGCTCACTGGTACCGGAGCCGCCCTCGAAAAATCGTAGGGCGGTTCTGATTTGGTATGTAAATGTCTGTAGAATTGGCTCGAAACATCATTTTGCATGCACACTGACGAAGAAGGAGTCTTGCGGGATAAGATCGGCTCGATACTCGCTGACGGTCTCGTAACCCAGCTTGAACCATTTCCGGAGACTCATAGAGAATTTGCGGAATTGTTAGCTGAGTTGCGCGAATTGCCGCAGGACGACCTCGAAGGAAAACTAGTCCTTTCGGGTTTTGCTGACAAACCTTACGGTCCCGACCAGATGCGCTGTCTGGAATGTATGTATTACCTGGTTCACCGAAAATGGTGCGACCTTCCCGAGCTTGCAGTTCCGGTTGAACCTGATTGGTATTGCCGACTCTGGCGAATCTAATGATGCCTGACGATGATCAATTGCGATCGCAGCTAGGCCAAATGATGCACGACGGCCTAAAGACCGATTGGGAAGATCGGGCCTATACGAGCGAACAGGTTAACGAAACAGTCTCGCGTCTCAAAAAACTCACACCGGCTGATTGGGAACAAAAGTTGGTGATCGGAGGATTTACGTTGACTCCCTACGGCGAAGATGACGATATCTCACAATCCTGCGCAACCTGTATGTACTATCGCAAGCACCGCAGATACTGTGAGCTTCCCGAACTTGATTGTCCCGTCGAACCCGAATGGTCTTGCATTCTCTGGCGAATTTAGACAATAGTCCTTTGTGCTCACAATAATCGGCTGCGGAAATTCTAATAGAACTGATGATGGCGTCGGCGTCTATGTCGCCCAACATCTCTTAAAAGATCTCCACACTTTTCCAAAGAATAATGTTCGTATATTCGACGCCGGGACCGGCGGCATTGACGTGATGTTTCAGGCCCGCGGCTCAAAGCGACTGATCATCATCGATGCCGGCAATACGGGCAGCGAACCCGGAGCGATCTATGAGGTTCCCGGTGAAGAACTGATCACGGAGCGCGAACAGTCGTATAGCCTACATGACTTTCGCTGGGACCATGCTATCTTTGCCGGACGTAAGATATTTCGCGACGATTTCCCGGGTGACGTAACGGTATTTCTGATCGAAGCTGCAAGCCTCGACATCGGCCTTGAACTTACCCCGATTGTGCGAGATTCGGCCGACACGGTCATCGGTCGATTGCGGGGGATCATGTCCGAATATGACTGAAGCGTCCCACACCATAACCATCGCAAAAGGGAATATCTATATTCCGCTTGAAACGTATGAGACCTACCTAAAAGGCGTCGAGGCGGCAGCTCTTTTGCCGCACGACGACGGCATCTTGATCTATCCGTTGATTCAAGATTCTGCTGGTGGATTGCTGCTGAAAGTTAAGAATCTGCAAGGAGACCGGATCATCCACGCACAAGAGTTCTTCCGCAGTAACAACTACCTCGAGAGCTTCGATGAGACAGAGTGCTCAGTCCGCTGGATAACGGATCGGGCAGCATTGCTTGTCGAAGATGCGCCTAGACCTCCAAAACCAACTGCAAACTAACTTTACATAGTGAAAGATTAGTTGACAAATTCACATCGTAGTTTTAATCTGAGCCAGAACGAAAAAGTTATAGCAGCATAAATTCTGAGATAGGGGAACTTCTCACCGATGGGAACTCTTTCCGACGCCAATTTCGACGCAGCGCTAAAGGCCGTAGAAACAGAAGATGCGACGGCCGAAGAAAAGGCTGAGATGCTGATGGAGATGGCGATGGGCATTCAGCAAAAGCCCAAGTCTCCAAAACAGATCGAGGACGCGATCATTTTGTACGATCGTGCCTTAGATCTTTGCCCCGAAGGCGCCGTCTTGCTTCGTGCCCGCATAAAGGCCAGACAAGCTACGGCTTACCAAACGCTTCCTACCGGCGGCACCCAAGTGCTGTATAAAGCTCAGGACGCATTCAAAGAAGCCCTAATAACATTCAGTCAGTTCGAATTAAAGGAAGAGGCGGCGGAAACGGAACTCAATCTTGGCCTTGTTTCGCAATCGCTAGCACAAAGCGGTGCCGGTCGTTTGACCGATGCGATACAGCACTACCACAATGCACTTCGTGTTTTCACACGCGAAGAATACCCGCAGGATTTCGCGATACTCCACAACAATCTGGCGATAGCGTATCTCTCAATGCCAATGAGCGACGAACGCGGAAAAATGCGCGAAGCGTTGGCGGTCCAGTCGTTTGAAGAGGTTCTAAAGGTGATAAATATCATCGATCAGCCGAGCGAATACGCGATGATCCAAAACAATCTCGGCAACGCCTTGCAGTACGCTGCGAGCGGCCATGCATTCGCGAACAATCTTCGTGCACTCGAAGCATACGATGAGGCCTTGCGCGTCAGAACTCCGCGCGACACGCCGATGGAGTATGCAAACACGATCGCAAACAAAGCGAATGTGTTGCGCAATCTGCCTGATGATACTCAGGACCTGACCAAAGGCAATCGAAATAATCTGAACGCTTGCCGTTCGCTTTACCTTGAGGCTCGCGGGATTTTTGATCGCTTCGGCCAGACGGAAGGTTCGGCAAATATCACAGAAACATTGAAAGAGATCGATCTCGAGATGGCTGGTTCGATGGCCGCCGGGAACGGTGCTGTTCACTGAAAAGATTATGGTGATTCTATTCATTTTATCGATGATCGTCGGAATTGTTTTCGGCGTTTTGGGCGGAGCCCTGGGCGGCTGGAAGATTGCGGGCAAAGACCTTGGCGAATCCTTCGCAGCGCTAATGGGCAGCCTGTTCGGAGCAACCGCTGTAATTCCCGGCGTCATTGTCGGTCTTATCATTTTGTTCTTTATCTCTTGAGGAAATTATATGTGGGAAATGTTTATGAGTTCCGCGCAGATGATGCTCAAGGGCAAACTCTTTCGCGATAACTGGATGGTCATTCGGCAGTGGTCGATCGGTTTCTTCATCGCGATCGCGTTGATCGTGCTGCTTGGCAAATTCGTTCTACCGATGTGGGCCGCCGCGATGATCGGCGGATTTATCACCGGTGCGTTGATGCCTTTTCTTTTCAAGGATCTTAAGTACAACTAATGCCCGAACAGGCGACACAACTTCAGCAGGAAAGCTCGACCCATCTCGACCGTCTGGCCGGTGACATCGATAAGCTCGAAGCCATCATTGCCGGTTGGGACGAGCATTACTTGTTGACCGTTAAGGCCTTTAAGACCTCGATCGAGGAATTGCATAAAGAAGCGTTGACGCGACTTATTCGCTCATTGAAGGACGATCCCGCAGCCGGTGCTCGGCTTCGAGAGGCACTCGGCGACAGTGTTGTTTACGGCGTGTTGATGTATCACGGCCTGGTCAAAGAACCGCTTGAGCCGCGTGTTGAGAAGGCTCTTGCCGCAGTTCGTCCGATGCTGCAAGGTCACGGCGGCGACGTCGAACTTGTTGCCATCAAACCGCCCGACACCGTAGAGGTTCGCCTCGTCGGTTCCTGTCACGGATGTCCGGCTTCGAGCCAGACCCTGACCGAAGGCATAGAAAAATCGATCAAAGAATATTGCCCTGAGATCTTGCATATAAATCAGGTCAGTCGTGGGCGTCCGGAAGCCGATACTAACGGCGAAGGCAAGCTTTATTTCATTAGTCCGTTCGCAACAAACGCTAAAGAAAACTGGCTTGACGCGTGTGCTGTTCTCGACATTCCGGAATTCGGTGTCATCGAACGCCGCATTAAAGATCGCTCCGTTCTGTTTCACCGCCAAGGCGACATGGTCAGCTGCGTCGATAACGTCTGTGCGCATCTTGGGATGCCGCTTGAGATGGGCGAGGTTCGAGATGGGATATTAACGTGTCCGTATCACGGCTTTCAGTATTTACTGGAAACTGGCGAGTGTATGACTGTTCCGGAAGTGCAATTAAAGGTTCATGCCGTTCGCGTCGTTGGCGACAAGGTTGAAGTTCGGTTGGAAAAATAATGACAAAAACCGTGCGCGTAAAACTGAACTCGACCGTGCACAACGTGTATGATGCTCTCCATACGTCTCGCCCGTTGCTTCAGCCGATGCCCGAAGTTGTGCTTGGAACGACCGACGCTGGAGCGGAGATGGCGGTTCCGGTCACGCCAACCCCGGGCACAATTTTCGGAACACGCGGCGGTGCAATTCTGAAAGACAACTCGCTTTGGATCGCCGACACCGGCCATCATCGTTTGCTCGGCTGGAAGTCGCTGCCGACGAAAGATAACGCCGATGCTGACTTCGTTATAGGCCAGCCGGACTTTTACCGCGAAGGTCGAAACGCGAAAGGCGAGATCACGGCATTCTCACTAAACGTACCTACAGGCGTTGCCGCTTGCGGCGCAGGGT
>JBEBGW010000213.1:0-7777 GCA_040081025.1 Pyrinomonadaceae bacterium
GGTAAGGACGACGCTGCGACCTACGCGGCGGACGTTTTCTCGTACATCATCGAGCAGCCCGACTCGCGGTTTCAGCGAAATCTTGTCGATACCGGACTCGTGAATTCAGTAGGTTTCGGTTACTACACTCAAAGGAACGTCGGCCCGATCAACCTCGTGCTCTCGACCGATCCGCCAAAAGCGAAGCAGGCGATGAAGGCGGTTTATGCCGAGGTCAACGCGTTTACCCGGCCTGACTATTTCACCGACGAACAGCTCGAGGCTGCGAAAACCATCCTCGAAAATAACGATCTTTTCGAGCGTGAGAAGGGGAGCGAATATGCTCACACGCTCGGGTTTTGGTGGTCGTCGACCGGCATCGACTATTTCCGCACCTATCACGCCAAACTCCGTGCGATTACCCGGGCGGACATCAATAAGTACTTAACGAACTATGTGATCGGAAAGAATCACGTAGCTGTCACACTCGCGACTCCCGAGGGCAAGAAGCAGGCGAACCTGACCGAACAGGACCTGATCGGAGGTGCACAATGAGAATGAAACTAGCCTCGCTTTCTCTGATCGTCGCATTCTTCTCTGTCTCTGCTTTAGCTCAGTCGACGGGTTTTGACGGCGTAACGGCTGGAGCGAATCTTGTCACTGAGTTCGACGTCAACGGGCTGAAAGTGATCTACAAACGCCGGCCGAACTCGCCTACGATCTCGAGCGGGTTGTTCATTCGCGGCGGGGCACGAAACATCTCCGCCAAGAACTCCGGGATCGAGGCCCTGATGCTTAGCTCCGCGATCGAGGCCGGAAAGAACATCCCGCGGCAGACCGTCCGCCGGGAATTATCGAGCCGCGGCAGTTCGATCAACACGGGCGTTTCGAACGATTTCAGCGTGATCGGGATCGCCACGACCAAGCCCGATTTTCCGCGAGTTTTTGAGATCTTTTCGGACCTCGTGCTCAACCCGGCGTTTGCGGAAGACGACATTAAGCGTAACAAGGATATTCGGCTCGCATCGCTTCGCGAGGCGGGATCAGTCCCCGAATCTGCACTCGAGACGATGCAGGACCGCGTCATATACGCGGGGCATCCGTACGCCAACGACATCAACGGTACGCCGGCGACGATCGCCGCGATCACTGCGGCCGACCTTCGCGCGTATCACAAGCAGATGATGGAGACGTCGCGATTGCTCTTTGTAATTGTCGGCGATCTTGAGGTCAGCGATCTGACGAAGCAGCTCACGGCAACGTTTAGCAAGCTGCCGAAGGGAACCTACAAGGACGCCGTATATCCCGCGATCGATTTTTCAAAAGGCACGTTAGATGTAACGCAGCGTACGCTTCCGACGAACTACGTCAAAGGCGTGTTTGCGGCACCGTCGATCGGGAATCCTGATTACTATGCGATGCGGGTGGCGATGTCGATCCTGCAGACGCTTGTGTACCAGAAAGTGCGCGGAGAGTTGCAGCTTAGCTATGCACCGGACGCCGATATGGATTCATTCGCCGCGAATACCGCGAACATCTCCGTCTCGACCAACGATCCGAATCGAGCCGTGACCGCGATGGTCGATCAGATCAAATTCCTGCAGGAGCGGCAGTTGAATCCGTCGGTGATCGACGAGATCGCCTCGTTCTTCCTAACGCGGCATTATATCGGGCAGGAGACGAGTACGGCGCAGGTTGCGGAGCTCGCGAAGTATGAGCTGATCGGCGGCGGTTGGAAAAACTCTTTCCAGTTTCTAAACGGTGTGAGATCGGTGAAGCCCGATGACATCCGGATGGTGGCGAACAAGTATATGAAGAATATTCGCTATGTCTATATAGGCGATCCGGCGGTGTTCAACCGGGACACCTTCGTTGTTACCGCATCGGAGTAGGCAGAACACGAGAGTGTGTCGTGTTGCAACTCGATCGGGCCAGGGCTACCGAGCGGGTTTCCGCCTAGAGATCTATTCTGTACTTCGCGACATGCGGCCGCGAAGCCAGGAACATCTCACCTTCGGAGTTGAACGTCAATCCGAACGCCTGATAAGACTTGAGATCCGCGAGCTTTTGGCCAGCAGCATCGAACACTTTGATGCTGCTGGTTTCGGCAATGAAGATCCGTCCGACCGGATCGACCGCGATCGCGTTCGCCGAATTTGCGGAGTGCGGAAACCGGTTCAGGAACTTGCCTTCAGAGCTGAACTTGAACACATCCTTTTCATTTCTCCCGAGCATATATATCGTCCCTTCGCCATCTACCGCGACCTTTTCGAAGCCGAAAGTTGAACTTGCTTGTTCGGCCGCATTTTCGATCTTCTTGATGAGCTTAAGATCCTTGTCGACAATGCTGAACGACTTCCCTTCGGTAATGATGAGCTTGCCATCCGAGCTGAGAGCCAGTCCGCGAGGCTGGATACGATCGTCCTTTGCTACCAGTTTTCCGGTCTCGCCTTCGAACTTGAATAAGCCGCGATCGTTCGCGACATAAACATTCCCTTCGCGGTCTGCAGCGAGGTCGTAGAGGTTGACTCCTTGCTCCGGCTTCCAGCGATTGAGAAATTTGCCTTCCGCGTCAAAGACCTGGATCTGCATCGGCGAATAATCGGAGCTGTATATGCGGCCTTTGCCGTCGACCGCGACATGCCGATTATCTTTAAATTTGCCGTCTCCGTTCCCTTCACCGCCGATCTTCATTAGCTCAGTAAACGGAGACGACTCAGCAGCTTTCGCCTCGGGTGTGCTTGCCGCGGGAGTCAACGGAACGGATGTCACGGGAGCTTTTCGGCTTGAAGAGAAAACGAAAAATAAGACCACTGCGCCGACCGCAAGACCGCCCAGCGCAATAAGGCCGACGACGATCGCGACGACCTTTCCGACCCCCTTGGCCGCTTTCCCGATCTCGCGGGCGTCGATGTCGATCTTGATATCCGGCGCGTTTCGGGGCTGAATGCGAAACCCGCTGATGTTGAGGCTCTCGCCGCGTTCGATCGCCTCGACCGCATCCTTCGCCTCCTTGAGTCCGGTGCCGAACGCTTCGCGAAAAACCTTGATCGCTTCGATCTTCTTGCCAGCATGGATCAGGCGCTGTACTTCCGCGATCTTCAATGCTCGCCCCGTCAGCGACGCGAGATCATCGAACGGCGCCGGATTCGCGGCGTAGAACATATCGTGCGGCGCGATAACCGTGCTGCCGCAATGTTCGCATTTCTGCGTCACCGCACCCGTGAAATCCAGTGGAGCCGAGCACGAAGCGCAATTGAAAGTTCTGGTCATAAAGTAAAGAACGTGACGGATGAATTATAGGTGTCTTCGCAGAATGAAAAAAGCCGGACGCGACGGTCCGGCTTTGTTTCACTTGGGTTGTTGGTCGGGCTAAACGGTGGCTCCGGGATAGGCCGAACCGAGGTTTGTGTCCTTGCCGTCGGCGAGGCTGTTGACTACTTCGTAATGGAAGTAGTCGAACTTCGACGCGACTGCGGGCTGGACGCGTTTGTCGTACATCTCGCGCGAACGGTCGATCGCTTCTTTGAGCTGTTCGTAGAGATTTCCTGACTCGCGGCCGTCGGTGACCTTCTGCTCGTTGTAGAGCTTGATCTCTGAAACCAGAAGCCGTGCGAACCGACGTGCATCGTTGTGAAGCTTGCGTTCATCGTCGGCAACCTCGATCGGCAGATCGACATTACGCTCGCTGAACCGGCTCTTCTTTGGTTCCGAAACGGCGACTTCGACCATCGGTTCGGCTACAGTTGCAACGTGACCGTTTCCGTTCAAGCTTGCCGCGACTGGGGCTTCGATGACCGGAATCGAATGCGAAACCTCCGGTCCGTCATGGCTTTCCTCATTGGACGCCTCGAATGATCCGTTCGAGCTGAATCCGAAATCTGCGACAGCTTCACCTTCGGGCTGGCTCACCTCTTCGGCGACTGGCTGGAAAGTCTCGACCTCAGGTGCGACCGTCGGCACTTCGACCGACGCGACGCTGTTCTGTTCCAGCTCGTAGGTCACCTCGCCGATATATTCTTCGGTCGTGCCGACAGGCTCCTGGACCGGCTCATAGCTCGCGTCCGCCGCATAAACCGGTTCCGGCTCGGCCGCCGGAACGGGCTCTTCGACGACTGGTACTGAATACTCTTCGACCACTTCCTCAACAGTCTCTTCGACCGGTGCTGCAACTGCTTCTTCTACCGTTGCATATTCGTAAGCCTCGGTTGTTTCCGGGCCGACTTCCTCGGCCTTCGCTTCAACCGGCATAGCCGGTTGGGCGACGGGTGCGGTCTGCGAAGCTGCTAGAAGTTCGACTGTAAGGCCCGCGACGCGCACGAGGGTTTCAAGAGCTTCGACATTCAGGCTTCCGCCGTTGCTGCCGGCGTCGGCATATAACACCGCGACGCCGCGACCGCGAGCCGTCAGCGGGATGGCGTGCATCTCCGCCGGGCGTCCAAAATTAAGAGCGTCAAGGAAGACATTATCCTCGGAGTGGGCATCGCTGCCGGCCGTAACCTTCGCCATCGATGCGACCGACGAGGCCAGGATCGTATCCGTCGAGGCCGCGAACAAAACATCGCGGACTCCATCGTCAGAATTGGCGTCTGATCCGAATATCTTCCAGCCAACAAAATGATCGTTCTTGACGATGAAAAATGCGCCGCGGGCCGCAAACTTTGAAGCCTGCTCGACGAGGGCTTGAAGGATCGTCGCCTGCGTGTGCTTCGAGGAGATCTCCGCGATCGCATCGCGCATAAGATCGAAACTACCAGCCGCTGTATCCGTACGAAGCTTCTCGGCCTCGCCAAAAGCATTCGCCGCGACCTGCGCACCGTCGTCACGTGCGAGTCGAAGGTGTTCGTTCACCGATTCGGTAAAGGCAGCGCCAAACGGGGTCGACTCCGGAACACGTGACGAAAGTTCGCTGATCGCCTGGTCAAGCTTATTGCGGTGTTCTTCAAGATCGGACTGGAATTTCGTATGAAACTCCGCGACATCCTGCTTGATGCCTGCCAGTACATTTCGGAACTGGCCCTCGAATTCTGTCCGCAAACTAAGCTCGAGTTCTTCGATATTCACAACGATTTCTCCTTGAGGAAACTGATAGAGGTAAAGGATGGATGCGCTTCGGGCGTGGCTAAATGTTGGAAGGTGAGCGCTTTGACGGGACGTGGGCGACACGCGAGAGGTTCGTCACCAAGAGAGATTATGGCGACAAACAGTGTTTAATGTCAAGAAATTAGTTTGTAACTTGCTAGATGGCGACGACTTCGATCTCGGGGTCGATCTCTTCTTTGATCATATTCTCGATCGCCATCAGCGTACCGGTAAGCGAGCTTGGGCAGCTTCCACAGGCTCCCTGGTAGCGGATCTCCAGCTTTTTCTCGTTCAATCCAATGATCTCAAGCCATCCGCCGTCGCTTGCGAGATAAGGGCGGATGCGTTCGTCGAGAAGTGCGTCGATCTCGCGGATAATGGGGTCGTCGCTGTTGGCCGCCGCGGATATCGCTCCGCCAACCTCGGCCGCTGCGGAACCGTTGCCGTTCAAGGACTTAACCGATTCTGCCTCACGGATCGGGACAGCGAGAAGCGGCAACAACTCGTCCCACTCAGCATCGTCCGTCTTCTCGACCGTGATCATCTTGTCCATATAGAACACAGAAACCACCTCGCCGAGTTCGAACAACGCCTTGACCATCGGATCGTCCTTCGCCGCGTCCGCATTGGGGAACTGGTGCGACGTGCCTGCGGACACGGGTTCCTTCAAAATGAACTTCACCGCGTTCGGGTTTGGCGTTTCCTGTATGTCTGCGATCTTCGGCATAGCTAATCCAAACCTCAATTTTAGCAATCCTTACATTTTTGTCAACATTCGGGATGTGCCCTTGTGGATATTAAGCGTGACCACGAAAAAGGACGGGTCGAGCCCGTCCTTTTCATTCATTCTGGAATTCACGACCTAACGCAAGCGCGCGTCAGTCGCTGGTCAAAAATATCCGGCCTTTGTTGAGGCCGCTACTCCGTGATGTGAATTTCTTCCTTCTTGTTGACCCGGCTCGAAAGAAATACGCCGCCGAGTCCGACGGTTGCGATCAGGAAGACGATCGCCCCGATCAGCGTGAGGGTACTCGCGCTGCTGATATAGCTATAGATGCAGAAGACTGTCAACAAAAGAGAGACGAAAGCTAGAAGTCCGTACAGCATTTGAAATCACCTCCGATCGTTTGAAAAGATAATGGCGAAGAGGGCTTTTGGTATAACCGAAAGACTACAGCCCAAAACAACGTCGCAGAACGATCATGTCTGTAACAATGGCACGAAGAAAAAGGCCTGGAACGCGCTAAATAGTAAACCCATTCACTATTAAAGGCAAGTATTCTAATAAGTTAGTTGCAACGCCGGAGTTCATTGGTCAAACCAATCGCAAAGTTACGCCGCTTCTGCGTCAACAGTTCTTGGAATGCCTTGGAGGTCGAGGATGATGCCGACCGATCTCCAACGGTTTGAGTCGAAAAGCGCCTTTACATGTTCGTTTTGACCGTGGCCGATCTCCATCAATAAATGTCCCCTTGAGGTTAGGAACATCGGTGCTTGGGCGACGATGCGTTCTATGATCGTAAGGCCGGTCGAACCGTCGGTCACGGCGATCTTGGGATCGTGCTCACGGACCTCGGGCTGCAGTTCGTTGTATTCGGCGAGCGGTACGTATGGCGGATTCGAGACGATCAGGTCGAACTTCTCTTCCGGCACATTTTCGAAAACATTTGAAGGTAAGATCTCTAGCCGGTCGCTGACTCCATGCATCGCCGCATTACGGCCGGCGATCTCGATAGCCGGTTCCGAGATATCGACGGCAAGCGCGGTCGCTTTCGGACAGTGCTTCAGGATAGCGACCGAGATGCAGCCGGATCCGATCCCGATCTCAAGAAATCGCGGTGATGGAAGGTTGCTCAGAAGTTCGATCGCGCGTTCGACGATCAGTTCTGTCTCAGGCCTCGGGATGAGCACGTCATGCGTGACGAGAAAATCGAGTCCGTAGAATTCCTGCCGGCCGACAATGTGTTGATAGGGCTCGCGAGCCGCGCGGCGAACGATGGAGTTTTGAAAAAGCTCGGCTTCGCGGTCGGTCAGTTCGTATTCCGGATGAGCGATGATGAAGGCGCGGTCGCGGGCGATCACAAACTGCAGAAGCGAAATAGCTTCCCTTGCAGGCTCGGGAATTCCGGCGGCCACCAATTCCTCATCTCCTCGGCTGATCGCTTCCGAGAGCTTCACTCGCCCACCCTACGGATCACCCGCGACGGCACTCCCGCGACGATAGTATCGGCCGGAACGTCTTTGGTGACGACGGCTCCGGCTCCGATCATGGCATTTGCGCCGATCGTCACGCCGGCAACTATTACCGCGCCCGAACCGATGCTTGCCCCGCGCTCGACGAGGGTCGGAATGACGGTCCAGTCGTCGTCGGTCTGCATCGATCCGTCGGGGCGAGTCGCACGTGGAAACTTGTCGTTGGTGAACATCACGCCGTGGCCGACGAAGACGTTATCTTCGATCGTCACGCCCTCGCAAACAAATGTGTGGCTTGAGACCTTGCAGTTGCGCCCGATCTTTACGCCTTTCTGGATCTCGACAAAGGCCCCGATCTTGCTGCCGTCGCCGATCTCACAGCCGTATGCGTTGACGAACGAAAAGATCTTCACGCCGCTGCCGAGCCGGACCTCGTTCAGGCGGATGAAATTCTCTCGCAGATATTCGTCGGTAAACGTCGTCATCAGTTCAACGGGACCAGCTTGCCTTGATCCTTGATAGA
>JBEBGW010000214.1:0-7768 GCA_040081025.1 Pyrinomonadaceae bacterium
AAATGACGACGATCTTGCTTCGCCCACAAACGACAACAGATCAGCGGCCCTGCTAAAAAAAACGATTCCGCTGAAAAATCCTTCAGCCTTCGGTAAGACCTCCAACTCGATCTCGGTGATCACGCCAAGCGTCCCCTCGCTCCCAATGAATAGGTCGATCGCATCTAGCGGCTGCTCGTTGAAAAACCCGCTGACGTTCTTGCGCACATTCGGACGTTGATAGGTCGGCACCGTAACACCGGCGTCCAGAGCTTCCCCGCGTTTCAGATGACGGACCTCACCGTTCGCCATAACTACCCGCAACCCTTTCACGAACTCCCGCGTCGCACCGTACTTAAAACTCCGGGCTCCCGAGGCATTCGTTGCAACCGTTCCACCGATCTGGCAGCTCCACTCGGTCGGGTCGGGCGGGTAAAACAACCCTTCCGCTTCAAGGGCCTTTTGAAAATCTCCCAAGATCACACCCGGCTCGACGACCGCTCTAAAATTCTCCTTATCGATCGACTTGATCTTATTCAGCTTCTCGAGCGAGATAACCCACCCGCCGAACGGAACCGCACCGCCGACCGTTCCCGTGCGAGCCCCCGAAACCGTCACGGGGATCCGCCTCGCGTTCGCATCACGCAATATCTCCGCGATCTCGGCCTCGTTTTCGGGAACGAACAGCTTCTCGGCATGACCGCCGGGCATATTGCTGGCGTCCGTCAAGTATGGGATCAGCTCATCGATATCACTTTTAATTAGCACTGGGAAAAAATGTATCCTATGGGAAAGGCCGAAACAAATCGCCGAAACATTGATGTCGCCTGCAACTCTGATCGTATTGCTCGTACTGCTACTAACCGTCCTTGGCTCGGCGGTGCTGGTATTCCTTACCCTGAAATACTATTGGGGCGATCGAGGCTCTCCGCCTGCAACTGGCGAGGCTCGGCGGAAGCAGAAAGAAGACGAACTCCGGTTGCGCGAGAAACAGATCGAGTGCGCCGAATTGCATCCCCGTGAAACACGCAGCCCCGACTTTCTCGACAACCGCAAGAGAACCTCTTAGCGGTACTCCAATTCCCGTTCCCGAAGATACTTCAGCTTGTCCCTGATCTCCGCCGCCCGCTCGAACTTCATCTCTTTCGCGGCGAACCGCATATCGGCTTCAAGCTGTTGGATGGTCTCCTTCAACTGCTTCGGCGAATATTCCTCAAACCCGCCTAGATCAAGAGGGACCTTGAAGTAATCGGCCTCATACGCAGTGACGAGTGTCGCCTCGATCGACTTGATGATCGTCGTCGGCGTAATGCCGTGCTCGGTGTTGTAGTCTTCCTGAATGGCACGTCGGCGATTAGTTTCGTCGATCGCATGCTTCATCGAATCGGTGATCTTGTCAGCGTAGAGAATGGCTCTGCCGTCGGAGTTTCGGGCAGCACGGCCGATGGTCTGGATCAGCGAGCGTTCGGATCGAAGAAATCCTTCCTTATCGGCATCGAGTATCGCGACCAGCGAAACTTCGGGAAGATCGAGGCCTTCGCGTAAAAGGTTGATGCCAACCAAAACGTCATAAACGCCGCGACGCAGATCGCGCAGGATCTTGATGCGGTCAAGCGTGTGTATCTCGCTGTGAAGGTAGCTGACTTTTACACCGACCTCCGCAAAATACTCGCTCAGGTTCTCGGACATCCGCTTGGTGAGAGTAGTCACCAGCACGCGCTCGTTTCGCTCCGCACGCAGACGGCATTCCTCGAGCAGGTCGTCGATCTGCCCCTTCACCGGACGAACCTCGACTATCGGGTCAAGCAATCCTGTCGGTCGAATGATCTGTTCGATCACTTCGCCTTCCGTTTGACGCAACTCATAAGGTCCAGGCGTCGCCGACACGTAGATCGTCTGCCCGCGGCGGGCTTCAAATTCTTCAAAATTCAGCGGCCGATTATCTTTCGCCGATGGTAACCGAAACCCGTATTCGACCAACGTCCCTTTCCTCGACTGATCGCCCTTGAACATTGCCCCTAATTGGGGGACTGTCTGGTGCGATTCGTCGATCACCATCAACGCATCCTTCGGCAGATAATCCAGCAGTGTCGGCGGCGGTGCTCCGGGAGGTTTCCCGGTCAGATGCCGTGAGTAGTTCTCAATGCCGCGGCAAAAGCCCATTTCCTTGATCATTTCAAGGTCATACATCGTCCGCTGATGCAGCCGCTGAGCTTCGACTACCTTTCCTTCCTCGACCAAAAACTTCTCGTGCTCATCCAACTCCGTCCGGATCGTCTGAACGGCTCGCTTGATGGTCTGCTTCGACATCACATAGTGTGTCTTCGGATAGATCGGTATTCGATTTTCGTGCTTTTCGATCACTTCGCCGAGCAGAGGGTCGATGGTGGATATCGAATCGATCTCATCGCCCCAGAACTCGATCCGGTAAGCCTGATCCATATAGCTCGGATACAGCTCAACGACATCACCGCGAACGCGAAACACACCGCGATCAAAATCTATGTTCACGCGTTCGTACTGAAGCTCGACCAGCCGCTGGAGAAAATCCTCCCGCTTCATCTTCTGGCCCGGCTCGATAAAAACAAGCATCCCGTAATAAGCGTCAGGATCGCCGAGACCGTAGATACACGACACGGACGCGACCACTATGATGTCGCGCCGCTCGAATAACGCCCGTGTCGCGCTCATCCGAAGCCGGTCGATCTCGTCGTTGATCGTCGCTTCCTTCTCGATGTAGAGATCCGAACTCGGGACATAGGCCTCGGGCTGATAGTAGTCGTAATACGAGACGAAATACTCAACTGAATTCTCGGGGAAGAATGACTTGAACTCCTGATAAAGCTGCGCCGCGAGTGTCTTATTGTGAGCGAGTACCAGTGTCGGCCGCTGGGTCTCCTGAATCACGTTGGCTATTGAGAACGTCTTGCCGCTTCCCGTGATCCCAAGCAGAACCTGGTTTTTCTCACCGCCGTTCAACCCGGCGACCATCTGAGCGATCGCCTCCGGCTGATCCCCTTTCGGCGTGTTTTCACTTATGAGACGGAATTGCATATCTCAATCATACCAAATCGTCCTGCAAAAACCACCCGCGGAATCCACATTCGCTACGTGTTATTCTATACGGCGTAACGACACAGAATGGCGAAAACAGACGAGAAGGAAATTCAAAAACTCGGGGTTGCAAGTGTCCTCGCGGAAGAGTGGTCGCTGCTCTTGAGCATCGGAACGACCTTGCTTTTCTACCTTTTCGGAGCCGGCTGGGTCGCAGACCTTTCGAGCCCGATCTGGTTCGGGTTCATCTTTCTGTGGCTGTTCATAGTGATGCTCGCATCGGCATTCGCGATCGTTCGTCACGCTGAGAGCCTTGCTACGCTGCTCGGTGAACCATACGGAACGCTGGTTCTCACCCTGTCTGTAATCGGCGTCGAAGTGCTGATGATCTCGGCGGTGATGTTGGCAGGCAAAGACCAGCCTACCATCGCTCGCGATACGATGTTCTCGGTCGTTATGGCACTACTTGGCGGGATGACGGGGATTTCCTTGCTGTTTGGTGGGATCAAATACGACGAGCAGGACTTTAACCTTCAAGGAGCGAACGCATATCTCGCGCTGATCATTCCGCTCGCGGTTATCGGACTCGTAGTTCCGAACTTCACCACGACGACGCCGGGGCCAACTCTCTCGCCGTTTCAAAGTATATTCACGGCGATAATGTCGATCGGTATTTACAGTATTTTCCTCGCGGTACAGACCAGTCGATATCGCAGTTTCTTTTTATCGCCGGACCAGACGGATGCTCCTGAAAATGAAAAATACGATCCGGATCTGCACGGAGAACACGAGGTTCGAACCAGCGGATATCACGGGCTGCTGCTGATCTTGTATATTCTGCCGCTCGTGCTTCTCGCGAAGGAATTTGCCGTGCCGCTTGAGTACGGCATAAGGACGATCAACGCTCCGAATGTGCTCTCCGGTTTTCTCGTGGCTCTCTTGATTCTCGCTCCCGAAGGAATGAGTGCTGTAAAAGCGGCTCTTCGAAATCAGCTTCAGCGATCGGTCAATATCCTTCTCGGATCCGTCCTCGCAACCATCGGGCTAACGGTTCCTGCGGTGCTCATCATCGGCCTGATCACCGGCAAAACGGTACATCTCGGTTTGTCGAGCGTTAACTCAATTCTGCTCGTACTGCTGCTCGGCCTAAGCACGATCACGTTCTCAAACATCCGCACAAACGCCCTTCTCGGAGCCGTCCACATACTCCTGTTCCTCGCATTCATAATGATGATGTTCCAAGGCTAACGCAGCAGCATCGTCCGAACACGGGCTCGCAGTTCGTTACGGCGATCCGCGACCGCATCCGACTTCGCCTCGTATAGCTTGCGGATCACATCATGATCATTCGGCCTGAAAGCACGAAGCATTGTCTGGTGAGTTCGTATGGATCCCTGCGCGTCGATGACCGTAAGGCCTCGCATTAAATTCAGCGGAAACATCCAGTGCGAAATGTACCGGGCTGTCACCTCGCAGTCGGGATCAGCAAGGATCGGCAGCGGCAGTCGATGCTTGGCGGCAAAGTTGGAGTTTGAGCGCTGATCGCTCACAGAAACTCCGACGATCTCCGCCTTCGTATCGAAGTATTTCGACCAATTGTCGCGAAGCGAACAGAGCTGCTTTGTACAAACGAGGGTCTCGTTTCCGGGGTAGAACAACAACAGAACGACCTTGCCGCGATTCGCCGAAAGCGACCAGGATCGGCCTTCGTGATTCTGCAAGGTAAAGTCCGGCGCTTCGACGCCGGCCGATAATTTCGGCCCGTGCTCGTGCATTTGGATTCGGAGTGCGGGAGGAGAAATTCTACGCGTCTACCGGCAGCGCATTGATGCCGAGCAACACTTCGCGGGCTTTGTCGGCAACGACGGAAGAGATCGGCTCGGCGGCGATGAACGCGCTCAGAGGCGGGATCACTTCCGCAACATTCGCGACTTTTAGAATATGGAGTAACGCGATGCGGGTCTTGATATCCCGATGGCCGGCGATCGCGTCGAAGATCTTCTCGGTCTCTCCGGCCTTTACCATCAGACAAACGAGCGCAAATGCTTCGTAAACCGACTTCTCGTCCCTGAGGGTGAGGCGGTCAAACGAGCGCTCCGCTAAACCAGCTTCGACCGCGGCCCGTGCTACCTGTCGCCGCAAATATCTATCATCCGAAAGGGCAAATCTCGCCCACTCATCTCCGCGATCGAATGAAACCTTCACGAGCGCACGAGCCCCTGCTGCTCTGACCTCGCGAGATGGATCGGCACACGACAGCACGATCGTCTCAAAGACACTCTGATGATCGAAGTCTGCCAGCATTCCGACCGCCTTCGCCCGCAAGGTCGTCGAGAGGTCGTAAAGAGCGACCTGAGCCAGAGCTTCGATCGAGTTTCGTGCCTTGAAACTTGCGAGGACGCGCAATGCGATGGCTCGAAACTCCGAGTCGGCATCCGAGTCGTCCTGAACTTCATCGATCGCGGCAAGCAGGCCTTCGTCGTCCGAGTTCGGCAGATTCTCGATGAGCCGGGGACTCAAGAGCTCCGCTATCTGGCCGATCGGAAGGTCATTGATCTCGAGCGACTCCTGAAGATTCCGCGCGAACTGTCCGGCCTCCGCACGCGAAGCCTCGCTTCGAACCGAACGCGGAACTTCGACCGTCTGCCTGATCTCCCGATCCTGAGGTTCGACGCTTTCGCGAGGTTTGAGGGTTTCAGCAACGTCACTTTTTCCGCGAAACTTGAAGAAAACGAGTGCGCCAAGGCCGACAACAAGGATTATCAGTATCCCCAGCATCCAGCTGCTTGCGATCAGCCCGAAGCCCGAAAATATAGCATTACTCAAAATTGCGAGCATAGAAATACCGAAAGTACGTGAAAAAACAGCAGGGGTTATCGAGAGGGATAAGACGGGCCGGTTAGTGTCCGCGCTCAGCGAACGTCTAAATTATAATCGATTCTTAAAAGTGTTACAACAGTTTTGTCACAGCCTCGGGTTTTCCGGCCTCAACGTCCGCTTCCACGCTTTACCAAACCGGGTAAAAAGTCTACTTTAAGGGTTTGGGCTCCTGCCCGCAGATAGCATATGCCTGGCACATCAGCCGTTTCCGAAACCGAGATACCCGAACTAACACTGGCACACCGCGGAAAGGTCCGAGATGTTTATGACATCGACGATCAAACGCTTCTCTTCGTCGCGACCGACCGACTGTCCGCGTTCGATTGCATCCTGCCGACGCCGATCCCGCACAAGGGGCACGTCTTGACCGCTCTCTCGGAGTTCTGGTTCAGGCGACTTGAAGGGATCGTCGATCACCACATGATCACCGCAACCTTCGACGCGATGCCTGAAGTGGTGCGGAAGCACGAAGAATTGCGCGGCCGCTCAATGCTGGTGAAGAAAACGAAAGTGTTCCCCGTTGAGTGTGTGGTGCGCGGATATTTGGAGGGCTCCGGCTGGAAGGATTACAAGGCATCGAAAAAGGTCTGCGGACGCGATCTGCCGCCGGGCCTGCAGCACTGCGATAAGTTGCTCGCGCCGATCTTTACACCGGCGACCAAAGCCGTCACCGGCCACGACGAAAACATAAATCAGGTCGAGTTCATGCAGATCGTCGGCCACGACACTGCAACCGAACTGAAACGTTTGTCGAAAGAGATCTACACGACCGCCGCTGATTACGCCCTTACACGCGGCATCATCATCGCCGATACGAAATTCGAGTTCGGTGAAGATAAAGACGGAAACATCCTTCTCATCGATGAAGTACTGACGCCCGACTCTTCACGTTTCTGGGACGCCTCATCATACGAACCCGGCCACAAACAGCCGTCGTTCGACAAACAATTCGTCAGGGAATACCTTGAAACACTCGACTGGGACAAGCAGCCGCCCGCCCCACCGCTGCCGGACGATATCGCTGAGGCAACCTCGCAGCGGTATCTCAAAGCGTTCGAGTTATTGACCGGAAAACCTCTGGACATTTAGAAACCTCTGATCCGATTCCCGATCGGGCTTCGCGTATTAGGTCAACAGTGACGGTGGCGATCGACAGAGGTCGCAGCCGAGGAGGTTGAACTATGCCGGAGCAGAAAGCCACAGACAATTTACTTTTATACGATCCCGACTTCGCAGATTACGCCGAAGGATTCCTCAAGGAGCACCCGACCGACGGAATTGCTCATGCCGTCTCGAATACCAACGATCTGATCGAAGCGGTCAAGGGATACAAAAACGTCAAGGGACTCGAGTTGGTTCTCCACGGATCACCGGGGAACATTTATTTCAAGAGTAAAGGACAGATGGTAGCGAGCTACTTCGGTACGATCGCGAGGGCCGCGAACATGCTTGCGCCGAACGCTCGCGTTCTCTTCCTCGGCTGCAACATCGCGGAAGGAGACAACGGCGACAAGTTTCTGACCGAGGTTGGCAAGAATATGTTTACCGGACTCGGAGGGATCGCCGGCGGCACCACCGTAACGAATTTCGTCTTCAAAGGCGGGGTAACAAGGATGAATCCTTTTTGGTTCCTCGGCGCTCAGCTAAAGGTTCGAAAATTCGACATGACCGGAAAAATGTCCGCAGGCCAGGACGTGGGCTACTTCGGTGGAACTACGAACATCGCCGTCAAGTAGCTCTTCTCGTTTCGAGTATCTCGATCTCGTCTCCCACCCGGACTACCGAGCCGGGATTCTCGGGGATCAGATTCTCCCCGAACAGGACCGCGTTCGCCGTTTGGCCCAGTGATTCGAAC
>JBEBGW010000215.1:0-7762 GCA_040081025.1 Pyrinomonadaceae bacterium
AAAGACCGCGCCGCGAAACCACAGGCAAACCGCCCGAGCGACACCAACGGTGCCCAGCGGCTCATACGAAAAGTTCAAAAGTAAAACTCGTCCTGTAAGCAAACTCCATTTCCTCCTTTATTATCTGCGGGTATTAGATGCGGATGATCACAATTTGCGTCGCGACATCTCTTTCCCTGTAATGTAATATCAATCGCTCGCGCAAGGCAAGCACAATATATTGTGTGTAACGAAAATGTTAGACACGATATTCACTGGTTTGTTTTCCCGTTCCGTGCATTTCGTGGATAAAAAAGTTACTTTCCATCAAATACACGAAACAGATCAAACGGAGCGATCGATTCGATCTATCTAGCGTAAAACCTAAAACTAGGTTATAAGTCATTCGGATTTCCGAAAAATCATCTCCTTTACAAAAACGCTATGGTACGAAATATCATCGGAGTCATCGTCGGCATCGTCGTCGCAAGCATCATCAATATGGCGCTTATTTCAGTTGGGCACGCGATCGTCCCGCTGCCGCCCGGAGCGGACGTTTCAACGATGGAAAAGCTGACCGAAACGATACATCTATTCGGTCCGCAGAACTTCATCTTCGTATTCCTCGCACACGCTCTCGGGCCGCTGGTCGGGACGTTCGTCACAATGCTGATCGCCGTCAGCCACAAGATGAAGATCGCGATCGGAATGGCGGTGTTCTTTTTGCTCGGGGGGATCGCCGCGAACGTAATGATCCCGGCGCCGTTCTGGTACAAGGCGGTTGATCTTATTTTCGCTTATATCCCGACCACGCTGATCGGGGCGAAACTCGGCGGAGCCGGTAAGGAAGAGCGGGGCTAACTGCCGAACTGCGGCTGGATGAGCCTGTTCGCGATGCCGCAATTTCCGCAGTCGATCGGCTTCGCGGGATTTTCTGGCACGGCGTTAGGCGATCCGCACGACATACAGAAAAATTGTGCCCGGACGTTCGTCGCCTTGCGGCATTTCTCGCAGAAGACCTTGTATGAGCCTTCCGGAGCGAAGAGCGGAGCGGAGCAGCTTCCGCAGCTCAAGACTGATCCTGAGGGTCTTTCGATTTCGGCATACTCGTTCGAAAATCCCAACATCTTCAACAATCGATCGGCGTCCGTAGGTGTCAAGTACGGCAGCCATGCCTGGACGAACATCGAGGTCTTCATCTTGAAATGCACCGGCTCGGGCAGCAGCTCGTGCATGATGTTGAACTTGGGATCACGGTAGAACGAGTTCATACCTTCCTTCGTAATCGACGCGAAGAAATCCGCCAGACGAAAAAAGCTAGAGCTTTCGGCCTTCGTTCCTTCGGCGCTGCTCGAATATCGGATCGCCGCCTGAAGGTGCTGCTGCTGCACTCCATACTCCTGCCATTTTGGATCGAACGCCGACTCCGTACTCGACACCGCGCAGATCTCCAGATAGATCGCGTGCTTCTTGTCCGTGTCGATAGACGGCGGCAGATACGCGGGGAAACTGCGGTAATAGAAATCCCAAAACTCCTTCTGGATGTTGTAATACGACCGCTGATCGCCGGCCGCGAGAGCACCTTGAGCCCGCGACATTATTGCCATCTTCTGGAACTGATAATTCAACGTCGTCGGAGCCGATTCGTTCCATGTCTCCATTCCAACGGCGAAATCGATGTCGGTGAACGCGCCACAGAAGTCGCACATTATATATGGCGACGAATATGGATTAACCTTCGGCCCGCCGCACTGAATGCATCTGAATTTCTTTACTCGCACGCCTAGTAATATAGGAATGTGGTCGGAGAAAAGCTAGCTTGAGGACTGGAATTCAATCGCAGATTCCGCGGGAGCAGCTTACGGTTTCAGTGACAATCCATCCAGCGATCGTTAATAATGCGATCGTTTGGACAGCAGCCAATGAAACCGATGAAACCCGTCCTTCGAGAATTGCTGGGTTGTGCTGTCTAAAGCTTGGGATCAGGCCTGCGAGGTTAACAACCAATGATATTGGCAACAACAGAACGCTTCCGAAAACGATCACGCGTCCGATCCCGTTCAACTGCTGGCCGTCAACGGTAACGATCGAAAGCAGCTGAGCATTCAGTATGGTTCCGTCGAAGAGAGCGGCTGCGATGAGGAGAGCGAAGGGCACGCAAAGTACCACCGCGATCCGCGTCGTAGTTTCGGTTTTGAGCATCGTCGTCACCAATTCCTTAGTCCATTCCTGCACGACGCCGACCGAGGCGTCATAGAGCGACGCGACGGTGAGCAGCAACATGCTTCTTCCATGATCGGAAATATCGTCGACCAGGTCCGCAAACGTTCGAAGGATCTGGTCCTCGAACCGCTTGCGAAACCGCCGCGGATACAAGCGCACGACCGTGCGCATCGTTTTTCTCGCGATCCTCTTTCGGCTGCTATCCGACATAAGCCAATCCTAACTTGCGCGTGAGCTTGACGAGGTGCGAGTAACGCTCAAGCTCATCTTTAAGAGCCTTCTCGCCGACGATGGTGATCTTGTAATAAATGCGTCGGGCGTCGTCCATTTCCGGATCGACACGAGCCTCGCTTTCTTCGATCAGCCCTGTATCGAGCATTCGTTTGATCGAACCGTAAAGCGTTCCCGGCCCCATTTTTACCTTTCCCAAAGAATCCGTCGCGACCTGCTTCATTATCCCGTAGCCATGCCGCTCCTCGATCGAAAGAGCTAAGAGGATATGGAAAACGGCAGGCGTCAGATGTTTTTCCTTCACGCCGATAACTATATCCGTAGCGGATATAGTATGTCAATCCCATTTTCCGCATCGCGAACAAAGTGCTAGGTTTCTAAACGCAAGGAGAAACGAATCATGATCATAGGTACTCATACAGTTGTCGCGAGTAAAGATCCGGAAGCTGACTACGCATTTCTTCGGGAAAACCTCGGCCTTTCATCCGTGGATGCGGGTGGCGGATATATCATTTTCGGCTTGCCCGCATCGGAAATGTCGGTCCATGAAACGAAGGGCGAAGTTCCGCACCACGAACTCTATTTTCTCACCGACGACGTCGAGGCCTTCAAAAGCGAGATGGCCGAAAAGAATGTCGAATGCTCGGATATTCAGGATACGGGCTGGGGACGACTGGTTTCCATCGTTTTACCGAGTGGATCGCCTCTGCAGGTTTACCAGCCGCGTCATTCGCGTCCATAGAGATCAATAAAGTTGCGGCACGGAAGGTGCAACTGCCTCCCGAGGCGGAGCTTTGTCCGCGAAGGAGAAACTATGTCATCAGTACTTGCCGAAGAATATCTACGCGAACTTGAGTCGGAAGAAAAGGCCACCCGCGAGTGTTTAGCTGATGTTCCGATGGACCAGCCGAAATACAAGCCTCACGAAAAGTCGATGGAGCTTGGTTATCTGGCTATCCTGACGGGCGATATTCCGCGATGGATTCAATACATTATCGAAGAGAATCTGGTCGATTTCGAGACATATCCGCAAAATCATCCCGAAACGACCGATGAGCTTGTCGCGATGTTTGATAAGAATATGGAGTTGGCCCGGAAGGCGTTGAAGTCGTTGAAAGACGAGGACCTTTCCAAAGAATTTCAGCTTAAGCACGGAGATAAATTGCTGATGGCGACGCCCGTCGGCGAGAGCATCAGTTCGGCGATCAATCACATGGTCCACCATCGCGGGCAGCTCACGGTTTACTTGAAGCTGAACGACAAGAAGATCCCTTCGATCTACGGACCGTCGGCCGACAGCGGCGGATTCTAAACTATTGGCGAACCCCACGCCGTTACGTGACCTCATAACTAATTAGTGAACGCGATTCGATACTTTTTTGCGGGTCTTGTGACGACGCTGATCGCGGCGTCATTCGCATTCGCACAAGCCGACCGCCTGCAGGGCACTCTTGTTGTCGCGGTTCCGGTTGATGTCGGTCTCGTAGTGTGTGCTGACAAACGCCTTAACAACTCCGCGGCAGGGTCGTTTTCTGACGAGAACGTAAAGGTTCGCCGGGCCGGGCCGGATGCGGTCTTCGCGGCGACTCATACCGTCGGCTTCTATGATCGAAAGAGCGAAAAGATGGCGTTCGATGCGTTCAAGACGACGCAGGATTACGTCGACATCACCCCGTTCAGCAACACGAAGCCCTTTTGGGACGGCTTGAAGGTGGCGTTGCTGCAGGGGATGTTCACGTATCTCTCGGGCAAGCCTTACGCGGCCTGGCCGGAAACGGACGCGGCGAATCGCGGGCTGCTATTCAACCTTATCTTCTACTCGATCTCTAACGGACGCCCGTACAGTCAAACGGTGAAGGTCATGTACGAAAAGAAAAGTACGCCCGTCGTAACGGTGATGCCGCCGTTCGCCGAACTTGTGACGGCGCCTAAACTTAGCGGAAAGGGAAGGGACGTGATGCGATACCTCGACCGTAGCCCTTCCGTCGCCAAAGATCCCGCGATCCTCAAATTCGACGAACGGACCTTCACGGTAGCGACCACTCATACGTCAGATGCGATCGACTTTTCCCGCAAGCTCTTCGCGCTGACCAGCACCGCCGTGCCTGAAGCTCACGTAAGTCCAACCTTCGATTGCGCGTTGCTCGACCGCAATACCGGCTATCGAGCCTTGCCTTGAATCATCATCGGGTGATAGTTTGAGGCCGTGGAAAGATCTTTCCTTTTCATCCTCGGAAGCGCCCGTCCGAACGGGAATACCGAACTGCTTGCGCGGCTTGCGGCGAGGACCTTGCCCGATGATGCCGAGCAAGTATGGCTGAACCTGCTTCACGATCCGCTGCCGCTCTTCGAAGACATCCGCCACCACGAAACACGCAAATACCAGGTCGCTAACGACACCGAGCAGAGGTACATCGACTCGACTCTCGCGGCGACCGACATCGTTATCGCCTCGCCAGTCTATTGGTACAGCCTCTCGGCAAGCTCGAAACTCTACCTAGACCATTGGTCCGCGTGGATGCGTCTGCCCGACATCGACTTCCGCAAGCGTATGGCCGGCAAGAAACTCTGGGGCGTCACGGTCCTCAGCGACGAAGGCCTGCTCGGTGTCCACCCACTCATCGAAACCCTCCGCCTAAGCGCCGACTATATGGATATGCAATTCGGCGGCGTCCTCCTCGGCTACGGCAACCGCCCCGGCGATATTCTTAATGACCCGCCGTCAATGGAGCGGGCCGAGATATTTTTCGGGCGGTCCATGACTCAAGCTGTCGATGCCTAGGTCAGCGTGAACTAAGATATACTCGGACGGAATGGCAGACATCCGGAAGATCTACAAATATGCGTTGTTCCTGCCGATGTTAGTGCCATTGATCTTCGCCCCTCTTCTATATTTTGGACTGCAGAGTCTCGGAGAAAAGCTCGGGCTGATCGTCATCATCGTCTTCTATTCAGGAATCATCGGCGGTATTCCATATCTCTTCCTCGGCGTGGCGTTGGCGATCTGGATGCAAAACAAGGCAGAGGCTCAGATCAGGAAGGCGCTCATGTTATCGCCCTTGATCATGAGCGCTCTCACGGCAGTTCTGCTTTTCGCACTCTGGATGGCCCCGATCGGCAATCGCATGAATTGGCTTCATTCTCTTGAGGGTTTTTTCGGTGCCCTTGGCGTGCTTATGTTGTTCATCGGCATCTTCGGATATTCTTACGTCGGGATCGCGTTCGGCCTCGCACGCTTGGTTCGGGGATTTCCGTTTGGTTCCTTCCCAAAATAGATTGTTTCCTTATTGCTCTCGAATCGACTTGGTCCTCTTGGCGTTCGGGATAGATGGTGCTAATTTCCTTGCGCTGGTCGTCTTTTACGATCTGATAGAGTCTAGTTTCAGCGCCGGCAATGCAGCCCAACTCTACGTCTGAGTTTAGGAGGAACGACTATGTCAAAGGTTCTTAAACATTCGATCATCGCAGTATCCATACTCTTCCTCGCATTCCCGTTTTCGGCAAGGGCGGATGTTGTAACTCAGACCTGTGCGCGAACCACCGCGATAATCGCCGCATCCCGGATCCCGACGCCGATCGGGAACCGTGCCGCCGCGATGGCTCAAACCGCCATTTACGAGGCAGTTAACACGATCACTAAGAAGTACCCCGCGGGCCGCTTCAAAATTGCCGCAGAATCCGGAGCGTCGGTCGAGGCGGCAGTTGCGGCCGCAAATCGCACGGTGCTTTTGAAACTGATACCCGGCCAAAAAGATGCGATCGAGGCAGAATACGGACATGTGATCGCGTCGGTCGCTGATGGACCGGCGAAGATTTCGGGGATCAAGATCGGCGAACAGGCCGCGGCAGAGGTAATGCAATACCGCTCGAACGACGATGCTTTCGCCGTCGAATCATTACGTCCCATCACACAGCCCGGTGTGTATGTCGCTACGTCGATCCCCGTTTTCTCGGTCTGGTCAAAACGCAAGCCTTGGGCCCTCGTGTCGGTAGATCAGTTTCGTCCGGGCCCGCCGCCTGACCTCAAGAGCGAGGTCTGGGCCCGCGATTACAACGAGATCAAAGCTATGGGCGTAAAGATCGGCTCGAAGCGAAGCGATGAACAGACGGCGATCGCTAGCTTTTGGGAAACCACGGGCGGCTCAGTCTACATGCCGGTCGTCCTTTCCGTAGCAAATATGGAAAAGAGAGAAGTGACGCAGAACGCTCGCCTGCTAGCGATGGTCGCTCAGGCGATGGACGACGCGATCATCTCAGTATTCGACGCAAAGTGGACATACAAGTTTTGGCGTCCCGTCACGGCCATCCGAAATGGAGACATCGACGGCAATGACGCCACGGAACGCGATTCTTCGTGGGTGCCATTCATCGAAACGCCGATGCATCCTGAGTATCCTTGCGCCCACTGCATAATTGCGTCGACTGTGGGCACAGTGCTTCGTCTTGAACTCGGGACTACACCGGTTCCAACTTTGAGTTCGGTCAGCGCAACCCTGCCAGGTGTCACCCGCCGCTGGACGACCATCGACGATTTCGTCCGCGAGGTCTCCGAAGGGCGAATTTATGACGGGGTGCATTTCCGAAACTCCACGGAAGTCGGGAATGCAATGGGAAAGAAGGTCGGCGAACTCGTCTTCTCGAAATTCCCGCCGCCAAATTGACGCTACCGAGATAATTGGAGCACCGTGCCGGAATCGAACCGGCGTCATCTGCTTGGAAGGCAGAGGTCCTGGTCTCTGAACGAACGGTGCCGATTGTCACCAACGGCGACCGACCTGTAAAACCTGGGGAAGCGGCGTTTCGGGCTGTGCCCGTCTATTTGCGGAAAAGTTTACTTTTCCGATTTGCCGACCCGATTTCTTGCGGCTTTGCCGCCGGGTGGCATAGCCACGGAGGCTCTGGGCGGACTCCGGTGAAGCATAGCTTCACCGCAAATAGAGCGGCAAAGCCACCGGAAATTAGAGCACCGTGCTGATTGATTTTGCTCTCTAAAAAGAAGCAAAGTTCGTATCACGCAACTGCGAAGGGAACTTCCGCCGTTGAAAATCCGTACCTTCCGAAAAACCACGAGGACGTGAAGGTATGAAGAAAGTCGCTCTACTCTTATTAAAGGTCATTGCGTTGACGGTGATCCTATTCGCCTGCTTCATTGTGGCGGGAGGCCTCGTCGGCCCAGAAACTTCACAGACATCCGAAGAAGCCGCTGCTGCTGCGACGGCCTTGCTGGCACTTTGCATTCTCAACACGCTTGTCCTGACTCATATAATTCTTCGTTCGCGTTGGGCGGGCGTGCGGCTGATGGCGGCCGTTTTTTTCATTCTATATGGCG
>JBEBGW010000216.1:0-7761 GCA_040081025.1 Pyrinomonadaceae bacterium
GTTATAAGGTTATCTCTCGCGACTACGAGCGACTGCTCACGTGCGGCCGCAAGACCCGAACCGTTCCGCCGTCACGGCCGCGGCCGCCGATTTAGAAAATATTGAACTATTGCCAGGATCGTTTCGAACAGGTTAACTTAGCTTTGCTGAATGGTTCCCTCCTTCATCTCCCCCCGAACATTATCTCGACGGAAAACTTACTTGATCTGCCGATTTCCAGTCGAATTTCCGATCAGTCAGAATGATCGATTTGTGCCATGAATCTAATCGGTTTGGCCGATTCAAAAACCAAAAGGTTTTTCCTTTTCTCGAAAGTTTTTTACGGGGCTTGATACAAAAACCTGTATCCGCTTTTCCTTCAACATCTTAACGCGACGAAGAAATTCTTGTCTTTGTGATGAAGCTAACATACACGCTTGTATGTATAGAATAGTATCGTAGTTGGAAATTGTTTTCTTAGAAAGCGAATCCGCCCATCGGCAGTAAGCCGCAAACCCAAGCGAGTTTCCCCCGGACCTGACCTGAGAGATCTGCTCTTCAATAATAGAATCTCTAAAACAATAAAAGAGGTTTTGATGAACACTAGACGAACTGTTCACTCCAAATAATGGCACCCGCTTATTTTCCGGTTCTATATACCCTTTTGAATTAGCAGCCAGACAGTCAAGAAATTCTTAGAGGTAATAACAATTTGAAAATCTATATTTGTGCACGGGGAATCTCCATCCGCGTTTTGACCGCAGTATTTTTTGGAGTCATATCAATTTGCGGGCTTGCTTCAACCAGCTCTAGCCATTCTGAAACTACATTTGCCGAAAACCGTCAGGCTTTTCAGTCGCCGGATAGCAGTGGCGCCGTGTCGCTCGCGGGCGGAAGTCTGAAAGACCTACTGCATGGCCCGGTCACGGCGGAAAACACCGAAAACGTCAGCTCAAAGAGAGAGGTGAAGGAGTTTCGGGACGCTCAAAGGATCGATTTCGATGGCGATCCGACGCCGGAGCCAAATGGCCGAACACCATTCGATTTCGATGGTGATGGGAAGGCGGATCAGTCTATTTATCGGCCGGATACTGGGGATTGGATGGTTTATGGGTCGACGGCTGGGTTTATGTCGACGCGTTGGGGAAACTCGACCGACCGGCTGGCGGCGGCGGATTATGATGGGGACGGGAAGACAGATCATGCGATCTATCGCGGTGGCGAGTGGTGGATCTATAACAGCGACGGAACCGGATACGCTGTTGTGAATTGGGGCAATGCGACCGACATCCCGGTGCCGGCAGATTTCGATGGTGACGGCAAGGCTGATTATGCGGTGTTCCGTGAAGGCACGTGGTGGATCTATCAGACGACCGGCGGCCCGATCTCGCTCGCATGGGGACACGCCGGTGATAAGCCCGTTCCGGCCGACTATGACGGCGACGGCAAGGCGGATGTCGCTGTCTATCAAGACGGCACGTGGTGGATTTATCAGAGCACGCTCGGGGCGACCGGTATCGCCTGGGGTAACGCGACCGACGTCCCCGTCCAGGCCGATTACGACGGTGACGGAAAGACCGATGTCGCGATCGTCAGAAACGGAACCTGGTGGATCTATCAGAGCACGCTCGGTCCGGCGGCGATCAACTGGGGCAACGGAACCGACATCCCGGTACCCGCCGATTACGACGGCGACGGCAAGGCAGATGTCGCAGTCTACCGCGAGGGCACCTGGTGGATCTACCAGAGCACCCTCGGCGTCACCGATGTCCACTGGGGGCTCACGTCGGACGTGCCCGTGCCGCGACACGACAACCCGACGCCGACACCAACTCCCACGCCTACGGCAACCCCTACTCCGAATCCGACACCGACGCCGCCGGCCACACCGACGCCTACTCCGAATCCTACTCCGACGCCGCCGGCCACACCGACGCCTACTCCGAATCCTACTCCGACGCCGGCACCGGGCGGATGTACGGGTCCGAATTGTATAACGGTCAATAACTCTCAGACATACCAGACAATGACCGGCTGGGAAACCACCGATTTCTCAGCAGACGAGTATTCTGCCGGCTGGAACAATTACAAGAACACTTTGTTTGACCAGGCGGTCAATGACCTTGGCTTGAACCGAATTCGTCTTGAGATCAAGAGCGGCGAGGAAAATCCTGTTGACTATTATGCACAATGGCGTGCCGGTCAAATTACCGAGAACCAGTACAATGCCAACCGCTATCAGATCGCAAACGACAATAACGATCCGAATTCGATCAACCCTAGCGGATTTAAGTGGACTCAGTTGGACAGCAGAATCGATAACATAGTCCTGCCTCTGCGCCAGCGATTGCAAGCTAGAGGTGAGCAGCTCCACGTAAATGTATGTTACGTCGATTTTGGCTCATCAACGTTCGAGCACAAGAATACGCCTGCCGAATACGGCGAGTTTGTTCTCGCAACCTACCAGCATATGCAGGCCAGATATGGCTTCGTGCCGGATACCTGGGAAGTCATCCTAGAGCCGGATACGACTACTGCCGCATGGTCGGCGCTCCAGGTTGCTCAGGCAATAAAAGCGGCAGGCGACCGGCTTGTGGCGGCTGGATACACACCACGCTTCGTCTCTCCTTCCACAACAAACGGCGCAAACACACCGATATTCTTTGAGACGATCCGCCTGACTCCAGGAGCCCTGGCATACGTCGATGTGATCGCCTACCACCGCTATTGTTGTGTTGACCAGGCGAAAGCCCTGCAGATTGCGGCCCTAGGAACTTTGTATAACAAGAAGACGGCGATGCTCGAATGGATGGGAGCGGACCACAACACACTACACGAGGACCTGAAGTATGGGAACAACTCGTCGTGGCAGCAGTTTACCTTAGCGACGCTGTCTTCATGGGGTCCAGATAACGGCAGTGCTTACTATATGATCAACGACACAAACCCGTTGAGTCCCACGGTGACGATAGGCAGCCGGACAAAGCTTCTGCGCCAATACTTCAAATATGTTCGAAGCGGTGCGGTCCGAGTCGGTGCAAGCAGTGGAAATGCCTCGTTTGACCCAGTGGCGTTTCGCAATGCAGACGGGAAATTTGTAGTGGTTGTAAAAGCAACTACAGGAGGAAACTTTGCGGTACAGGGACTGCCGGCGGGCACCTACGGCATCTTTTATACTACGGGTATCGCTTACAATCAGTCTGCTGCACCGCAAACGATCACAAATGGGCAAGCAGTTTCAACGTCGATTCCTGCGGCGGGGGTGATAACGATCTATGGACAAACCGGCGGCGGCCCTACACCGTCACCGACCCCAACGGCGACGCCAACGCCAACACCAACGCCAACCGCAACACCTGCACCAACACCAACACCAAATCCGACGCCGACACCGTCCCCAAATCCTACGCCAACTCCACCGCCGCCGACCGGTGCGTTATACGCCGCGCCGAACGGTTCGCCCATTGGGAACGGAAGCATCTCAAGTCCTTGGGATCTTGCAACCGCGATCAACCAGCCGACTTCGGTAACGCAGGGCAAGACGATCTACATGCGTGGTGGTACATATTACGGAAAATACCTCAGCAACCTTGTCGGAGCGACTTTGCGTAGTTACCCGGGTGAATGGGCCAAAATAGACGGCTACTATACGACCATTATTTCAGCACCCCTGCCCGCGGCCGCCCCGTTGACCATCTCGACAATGAGTGTTAACGGAACAGTACGTATGAGTGCAGGCGCGACCGTTTATGTTGAAAACGAGATGATCCAGATCAACGTGGCGAATCCCGACGGCACCTACCGAGTCGTTCGTGGATGGGGTGGAACGATCCCGTCAGCGCACAACACGGGCGCGGGAGTCCGGCTCGACGGCACAACCTTAGAGATGCATGGGAGCAACACGATCTACCGGGATTTTGAGCTTACGAATTCAAATCCGAATCGGAGTTTTGTTACAACCGGACCGGGTGGATTGCTGCGTGATGGTGATGGGATCAGGGTAGTAGGTGACTATCTCAAACTGATCAATCTAATCGTTCATGACCAGTTGGACGGGCTTTTCTTAACGGAAGGAGCTGATTACACCGAGGTCTACGGCGCCATCATTTATAATAACGGGCACGTTGCAAGCGATCGACCGCACGGGCATGGGCTATACATCCAAAATAACACCGGACGAAAGACGATGACTGACATCATCAGCTTCAATAATTTTGGTCTGGGAATGAAGGCATACGGCGCAAATCTTGGACGCGCAAATGGCGTCTATTTTGATGGTGTTACGAGTTTTAACAACGGCTCCCCGGGATACTATCCCGGTAATCCAACGCCGTTTCCCACCGCTTCGAATCGCAGGTACGGCAATATGGAGATCGGCAGTGACGATCATCCATCAAATGACATATCAGTCACAAACTCGTACCTGTATCACAAACCCGGAACCGTTGTAGAGATTCCCGGACTATGGCTCGGACGGAACCCGGCCGGCGGAAACACGAATGCCGTCATCAGGAATAACGTCATCGCCGAACCAAGCGATCCGATAACGTTTAACATGTGGACCAATGTTCAGGTGACGAACAACATGTTCTATCTTTACGAAAACTCGTTTGGGAAAATAGCCCTGGTTCGAGGGATAAATAGTGGATACGTTTGGGACAACAATACGTACTTCTCACCATCGGCACTGCTTACGTGCCCGGTCGGCACTAAACGTGCTCCGTTATGGGCGTTTAACTTGCTTGGAACATGCGGTTCTGGCGGATCCCTGGATTTTAACGAGTGGAAACAAGGAACGGGGTTCGATGCAATTAGCACTTTTTCGGCGACAAGACCGACTGGAAAGCAGATCTTTGTACGCCCAAATCAATATGAATCCGGGCGAGCGAACGTGACTATCTACAACTGGGACTTGAACAACACCGTTGTGGTGAATCTGTCGAGCGCCGGATTGGTCGCGGGCCAGCGTTTCGAAGTTCGGAACGTACAGAATTATTTCGCGGCACCGGTTCTTGCGAATCAAACCTACTCCGCAGGTATGACGATAACTCTGCCAATGACCGGATTGAGCGTCGCGACTCCGATCGGCCATTCGTATACACCGGCAAGCACGTGTCCTGAATTCTGCGTGTTTGAGGTAGTTCCTTTACCTTAACAACAACGCCATGTTGACGAAATAGGCCGGTTATGCGAACTGTGACCGGTCTATTTTATTTTTGAGTACGATTACTCGAATTGAAAGTTGTCCAGCCACAAGCGCCCGTATATCGGACACAGCGCTTGCCCGCATGGCCTCCGAGTCACCCTGATCCCGATCGCCTCTGTCTTGTCATCCGCTTGAATGAATGATGAATAATTGATCCAGTCTCCGTGATCGGCACCGAGCTCGATTTCACTAAGCAGGCTATCCCCGTCCGGCCGTCTAATGATCAACTGAAGCACCGGAACCCCGCCGCTCGTGAGTTTTTCGGATCGATGATCAAATGAAAATTTGTATTGACGCTTATGCTCTATAGGTACGGTTTGTGAGAGCAGCACGTGCGACGTTTCCGCGTTACCGTCGAAGATAAATCCAAAGCTGCGGCCACCGTGCGCGAATGTTCGTTCGTCATATCCCATCCGAAGCGTTGGTATCAGCTCGCCGAGACGCCAGCCGAATCCAGCTCCGTCGCGCACGCTTGCTGATTCGAAGTCGCCATCGATCAACTTCGTTTTATCAGAGGGTCCACCGCATTCACGATCATAAATCTGCGAGGCATATAGAAACTGTCGTTTCTCAAATAATTTAGTGACAAGCGCGTCTCGCTGCCCATCGTTGTATCCGGGGTAGCCGGTGCATCCTAAAAGCACGAGGGACGCATACTCATTTTTTCCAAACAAAAAGGTCGCCACTTTTTCATATCCCAGTCCCTCAAGGGGTGTGAGCAGACGGATCGTTCCTTTGGCATCAGCTTTCGCCTGAAGCCAGGCGAGTTCCAGGATCATCTCGAAGTATCTCGGATCGCGCTGGGAGGCTAATCGAAGCTCTGCAAATCCATCGTCAACTCGTCCTTTTGCGACGAGCAAAACACCAAGTTCCCAACGCGGATCCGCATAGGCCGGAGCAAGTTCTATCGCCCGTCTGTACGCACTCTCCGCATCGGCGCTTCGATCTTGCGATTGTCGGATCTTCCCCAGCTTTAGCCAAAGAGCATGGTCTTTCGGCCGCCATCTGACCGCTTCTTCTAAGTCGGCGTCTGCTACGTCCAAATTCCCTGCTTTCTCGCAAACTTCCGCATTGGCCGCGAGCGATTCCGCGTCGTACGGAATCCGCCACATCTGCCCACAGTCGGCAGATCCATTAAAGGATAGTTGGACCCTTGAGTATCCGAACAACAAGGAAATGACAGCCATGCAGATAAGCGACGAAGCGATCAAGAGTGGGTGGGAACGACTCTCTGGTTCCAGAGTCACGACCTGCTCATTGTGAATCATAATATAGACGAGTGCGATAAGAGATAGCCAGTTGCCGGCAAACTGCATACCGAAGTCAAAAGAACTATGGATCGCGATCCCGGCGAACGCCCCGAAAGTACCTGTGCGTGCAGCGTTCTCAAAACGGCTGCGCGGATTCGATGACCTCGGTCTTGCAGCGTGGAACAGTGCATACAGGAACCAGATCCCACAGAGAGCAGCGATCAAACCACCGCTCGCCAAAAGCTCGAGATAGTCGTTGTGCGCTTCTTTCGGCGTTACCGCGCCCGAATTGTCCAAGTACTGCGAGACGGCGATCCTGAAACCCCCAAATCCTACGCCGTAAAACGTGTATTCGTCAACGATCTTAGACGCTGCTCGCCAGACCTCGAGCCTGCTAAACCCGACAGTATCTGGAATGGAATCGAATTGACGCGGCAATACTTCAAAACGATGCAGAACACGTTCTTGACCTATAAGAACAACTCCTAAGATCAAAAGGCCGGTCAGTCCAAATGTGGCCGCAAGTGATTTCAGAAGGAAATACACTTTTACACCCTGGGATCGTTTTACGAGGCTCTCACTTTTGTTTCGTGATCCGTAAAACGACGAGACAACCGTCACGACAATCACGGCAATCGAGCTTACAATACCGCCGCGGGACGCTGTCAGAATGATCGCGGCCCACGAAAAGATCGAAGCAAGCAAAAGCAGTGGACGAAGGCGGTTGTCAATGCTACGCGACAGTAAAAGGCCAAGATTCAACCCCAAAGTCATCAGCATCAGGAAAGCGAAGTGGTTCTGATTGACGAAGGTACCGAACCCTACACCTGGACTAAGCTGCGGCAAAACGAACCATCCGAATATATCGGGGAATGAAGCTTGCAGAACGAAACGGGCTATCCCGACAATCGCGAAGAAATTGCCGGTGGAGACCAGTATCCAGATCAAATCCTTTTTGTCTGCCCGAAAAGCGACTGATAGGTGCCAAAGAAATACAGCAGCAGCCGTGAATTTCACAGCGTTCCATAGGCTCGCCACAGGATCAAAGCTAAAAGGAATTGCTGCTGTTGGTGGAAGAGTTTGATTCTGAACGAGAATTGTCAAAGTTCCGTGCACCATTGAATACAGAGCGAAGGTGAGTACGGGCAGAAGCAAGGGCCGGATCCTTTGCTCAATCACGATGCAACTTCGAAGACTCGATGCGACTCCAAGAAAAAATATCGCAGCGATGATCGCTGCCTCGGCCCAAGCGTCTCCGCCCGCGTAGGGGACGATCGCAAGGAAGATCAAACAGCCGGTGAGAATCCATAGGGCACTGGGCAGAGC
>JBEBGW010000518.1:0-2008 GCA_040081025.1 Pyrinomonadaceae bacterium
GGCGAAAGCACGGAGACGGTCGTGGGGAACACCCTGGTCGGCGATCACATCGAGGGCTTTGGCTTCCTCAAGGGCGTCGCCGTCGATCAGCATGTCCTGAAACGCAATCGTCAGTTCGACCTCATCCCGGTGATCGAGGCCCATCCCGAACTCCTGGGAATCGGGATCGACGAAGACACCTCCGTGCTGATCGAAGACAATCGCCGTCTGACCGTCGTCGGGAAAACTCAGGTGATGTTCGTAAATTCGAAGAAAGGCGTCCAGCCATTCTCGCTGAGCTTTCTAAACTCCGGCGGACGCTTCGATCTGAGAAAGCTAAGAGTGATGAAATAGAGAGGCCCGTATGAAAAAGCTATCGACAGTTCTTTTGTTTGCTGCTTTCACTTTAAGTTGTGCTCAACCGGCAAAAGATCCGTTTGCCGGAACATGGGTCGATCTTTCACACGATTTCGGCGAGGACACTATCTATTGGGTCACGGCCGAGCCGTTCAAGCGAACCACAGTTGCGGAAGGAAAGACCGAAAGTGGGTATTACTACTCGGCATACAACTTTTCCGGTGCCGAGCACGGCGGGACGCATCTCGATTCACCGATCCATTTCGCTGAAGGTAAAAAGACTGTCGACCAGATCGACATCAGCCAGCTCGTAGGACCCGCTGTCAAGATCGACGTCTCGGCAAAGGCGACCGGTAACGTCGACTACCAGATCACGACCGAGGACATACATGCTTGGGAAGCGTCCAACGGCAAGATCCCTGAATGGGCGATCATCCTGTTCCAGACCGGATTCGCGACCCGGTGGCCGGACAAGAAAACCTATCTAGGAACAGATCAAAAGGGTCCCGACGCGGTGAAAGATCTGCATTTTCCCGGCCTGCACCCGGACGCGGCCAAGTGGCTGATCGAGAATCGAAAGTTCAAAGCCGTCGGACTCGACACCGCCAGCATCGACTACGGACAATCCACGAAATTCGAAACCCACGTCGCCCTGATGACCAACAACATTCCCGCATTCGAGAATGTCGGTGACATGAGCAAACTGCCCGCCAAAGACTTTCATGTATTCGCCTTCCCGATGAAGATCAAAGGCGGCAGCGGCGGCCCCCTGCGCATCGCGGCCTTGGTCCCGCCGCCAAACTGATCCGATCCGCGTTTCAGTTGTTTCTGCGATGCTGGGATGATGACCCGCCGCTCCGGGTCCAAAAAAATGCGACGCCAGGTGCGCAATTCGTGCGGCGTCGTTTCCGGCCTGATCGGCGAAGTACGATATTCCAGATGGTTCGGAGTGGTTGACGGTAACTGAAGCTCGGCAAACTTCTTCGGAACAAAGGGATCGATCTGGTCAGAGAAGTCGGACCCGCTCAGCCAAGTTTGCGTGCTTGCGACTGAACCGCCGTTATCGCGACGGCATCGACGATATCTTCGGCCTTGCATCCCCGCGAGAGGTCGTTGCATGGTCGGTCGAGGCCTTGGAGGATGGGGCCGATGGCGGTTCCGCCTGTCAGACGTTCGGTGAGCTTATACGCGATGTTCCCGGCGTCTAGGTCGGGAAATATCAAAACATTCGCTCTACCAGCGACCTGGGAGCCGGGAGCCTTCGAACTAGCAACGGATTGAACCAATGCCGCGTCGGCCTGAAGTTCCCCGTCTATCGAGAGTTCAGGCACGCGAACCTTAACCGTCTTAGTTGCTTCAATTATCTTGTCGATCGACTTGTGCTTCGCGCTGCCCTTGGTCGAGAACGACAGCATCGCAACTCTTGGTTCGGCCTGAAGCAATGCCCGACAAGAATCCGCGGATGCGATCGCGATCTCCGCAAGCTCGTTCGCGTCGGGGTCGATAACGACGCCGCAATCCGCATAGATCATCGCTCCCTTCTCGCCAAACTTCGTGTCCGGAACGACCATAAGGAAAAAGCTGGAAACCGTCTTGAAGCCTTGTTTTACGCCTATACAGCGAAGAGCAGCGGCTACCGTGTGTGCCGTCGTGTTTGTCGCCCCGGCCACCG
>JBEBGW010000519.1:0-1988 GCA_040081025.1 Pyrinomonadaceae bacterium
GATAAAAGGGCGACTGGGTGTACAGACGATAAACCTTATTATAAGAGGACGTCAAGTATTTATTTTGTTGCCTAATGGCTTCGACGGGGCTTCTAAAAGTTTTCTTGCAAGTCGCTTCGCTCGCTCGCGTTCTCCTACTGTTATGGAGAAGCGATACGACAGCCCGTTGGCAAATTTGAAAGTAGCGAGCCCTTGCTCGGCGGATTGGGGTGCGATGGCAGGCGACGACCGGAAGCGGTTCTGCGGCGATTGCAAACTGCACGTCTACAACCTTTCGGGGATGACGAAGTACGACGCGGAGAATCTGCTCAGGCTATCGGAAGGGCGTCTGTGCGTCAGATATTTTCAGCGTGCCGACGGCACCGTGCTCACCCAGGAATGCCCCGTCGGCTGGGCGCGCGTGAAGCGTCGGCTGTCTATGGCGTCTGCCGCTGTCTTCGGATTGTTTTTAAGTTTCGTGGGATTGTTCGGCGGGTTGTCGGCGTTCGGCAGGAAGAATGTTGTGATGGGCGAGATGATCCCGTATGCCACTCCCACTCCCGACACCCAGCCCCTAATGGGCGCCGTCGCCATGCCGTCACCTACGCCGACTCCTAAAAAGGACAATCGTGAAATAATGGGCAAGCCCGCGATCAATGAAGAACTCAGACAAAAAGTGCTGAAGCAGGCCGGGGCCTAGTTCTTCACGTAATACCCCTGGCGTGCGCGGAGTTTGTTGGAGGCCGGGGTTTTGAGAGCGACGGCAAGCTTTACGAAGCGGCCTTCGGGAAACTCGGAGTCGGAATAATATTGGACGAGATACTGTGCCCGAAGCTCGTTGGCAAGTTGGCGAAAGATCGTTTCGAGCGTAACGGCGTTTCGCTTCATGTTGCCAGAATTTAACAATTGATCTTTGGTATCGATCGGCACGAATTTCGGCAGAAAAGCCGTGCCGCCCGTTTCACGCGCGAACCGGTCCATATTCTCCTGGCCGAACATACTCATCTGATTCAGCTGATAGGAGCTACCCGCCGGATTGATCGAATAGAAGACCGTATCGCCGTCCTGCAGCGATTTACCAATGCGGACGCGTTCTTTCAGGGCAGCTTCGTTGCGATTGTTGACCGTGAGTGCGTACAACGCCTTGTTATCGAGCGTATTGATCTTTTCGCCCGCACGTTTGTAGCCGTCCTGAATAGCCCGGGCGATCCGCGAGCTGTTGGTGTCCTCGCCGTCCGAGATCACGACGATCACACGGCGAGTTCCCGACGGTGCATTCTTAGCGAGATACTCCGCTGCCGCTCCGATCGAATCGTAAAATGCAGTGAATTGCTTGGTCGGCGTAATTGTCCGGACCGATGCGATCGCCTTGTCGCTAGTATCGCGGCCGGCAAGCATGATCGGCGTGGCACCGATGGTGAAGATCGTCGCGCGATCCGTAGGCTTCAGCACGTCCTGGAGAAACTTCGCCGCCGTCTCCTGCTGAAACTTGAACATCGCGTCGGTGCTGGCCGACACGTCAAAGAGCAACGCGATCTCAAGCGGAACCACATCCGCGTTTCCGACGCTATCCACTTCCTGTCGTCTGCCTTCCTCGAGCACCGAGAAATCGCCCTTACCAAGATTCGTTACCGGGTTGCCAGCCGAGTCAGTCACCGAAACCGGGATCACCACCAGACGCGATTCGATCTTGATCTCCTGATCTTCAAGCCGAGGCGTCGGCGTTGCGGTCTGTGCAAAGGTCGATATGGTGAAGGTGAGAACGAATAGGAAGGCGGCGATGAGCGGAAACTTTTTCATAACGTGTGCGGATCCAAATAAAACAAAGAGAGTGAATCATCTTCGATGTCGATCCACTCTCTTTGATTCAAGTTATGGGCAAACTAGTTGCCGTTATCTGTCGCTGGTGCATCAGTCACCGGGCGAACCTCGACGTTCTGGTTCAGGCCGCGGCTTACAAGAAGCTTGACCTCAACACGTCGATTCTGCTCACGTCCCTCGCGGGTCGT
>JBEBGW010000013.1:0-27101 GCA_040081025.1 Pyrinomonadaceae bacterium
GTTCCGCACTAGCGTCCGACCTGATGTGGTACGCGATCGAGAATGCCAAGGCCAAGAAACCCGTCGTCGTTTCGATGGGCGATGTAGCCGCGTCCGGCGGTTATTACATCTCGACCAACGCCAGCAAGATCGTCGCCGAACCGACCACGATCACCGGCTCGATCGGCGTGTTTATGGGCAAACCGGTCGTCAAAGGTTTCTACGATTGGCTCGGTGTGACCAACGAATACACCCTCCGCGGCAAAAACGCAGGCATCTTCCGCGAAAGTGAAAAATGGACACCCGAGGAACGCGCGAAGATGGAGGAGTCGACGAATAATATCTACTTCAACAACTTCATTCCAAAGGTCGCCAAGGGTCGTAACATGGACGCCGAAAAGGCCAACACGCTCGGCCAGGGCCGCGTCTGGACCGGGAGTCAGGCGAAGGAGAATGGCCTGATCGACGAATTCGGCGGACTCGAAAAAGCCATCGAGATCGCCAAGCAGCTCGCAAATCTGCCGGCCGACAAAGACGTCCGCCGCGTCGTCCTTCCCGCTCCGAAACCCTTCTTCCAGCAATGGTTCGGCGGCGAAGAGGACGCGGAGATCACAGCGAGTATGAAGGAAGCCGAGGCAAAGAAAGCCCTCGTCGAAGCAATGCCCGCCGAGATGCGTAAGGCATTTCGCTACGCCGAGCTAATGGACCGCATGCACAACGGCGAAGCAATGTTCATGCTCCCGTTCGAGTTGGAGATCAAGTAACTTTCCGAAAAGACAGTTTATAAGGCTCCGAGGAAGGTAATTTCGTCGGAGCTATTCTTTTAGGTCTTTACCGTGGACAAACTTGCATTTCTCGCATCCCCACGGACTATACCCCTCCGAAAGACGCCATAATACAGTTTTCGTTTCAGGCTCGATCGCGACTCCAAATGTTAGCCGGGAAACGTCGAACTTACGAAAACGAGCATGCGAGAGATAGAGTCGCAGAGCTGAATCGGCCTCTTTCTGATTCCTACGGTAAACTGTCACAAACCCTGTGTTGGACGGGTTCTCTAACAATTCAGCAAAGAACAGGTCGAGCCGCCCGCGTTGGTCGTTTTTGCTGATGGCGACAAACTCATCGATCGGATAAGAGTGGGATCGAGAGGCAATTGCAGAAACCATGGTAAACGAGTTCGCACAACCCACTGGGAGTCCCGTTACCGTCACGGTGACCACGAGCGTGGCGACGGTATTCGATCGGTCGGCGAGAACCGTGATTGCTCGGGTTCCTTGACCGTCATCGATCGTTCCCTTGTCTACCGACCACGCGATCTTTGACAGCGATACGCCACCGGAAAGGGCTAGTTCGAAACGAACATTTTCACCCGGATCCACGATTCTCTTCGGTCCGATCACCTCGAGCGTCGGACACTGAGCCGATGCCTCGGCGGCCGATATCAGCACCAGGAAGATAAGAACGATTAGTCGCATTCATCCGAAATATAACATTGATCATTCTGTTCCGAACAAGAATTCTTGTCTGAGTGCTGGGACTAGCCCGAGTTGTCATAAACATCAAATCGGTAGAACCGGTCACAAACGACGCCAGCCGAACTGCGCACGCTGCACCGCTTTTTTTGGAGTTGCTAACCGTTGCTTGTCGCAGATTTCGACTTCGCTTATACTCGCAGTCGTTTCACCCGGCAGGCTAACTCAAAACAACTTGGAGAAAATATGCTGAAGATCGTTCTTGGCGTGATCGCGGGGTTTGTGGCTTGGTCTGTGCTTTGGCTTGGGACTGACCAGGTCCTGATGATGGCCTCGCCGGGATGGTATGGGGCTCATCAAACGGCTTTTGAGTTTGCGCTGGGCACCCAGCAGCCGTTCACGCCGGACACGACGATCCTCCTGATGCATCTTGCCCGAGCTGCGATCATCTCGGTAATGAGCGGCTTCCTCGCGGCATTTATCGCCAACGAAAATCGCAAGACCCCACTGATCCTCGGCGTGCTCCTACTCGCGTTCGGTCTTATGGTGGAGGTGATGGCGTGGAACTATCTGCCCATCTGGTATCACCTGGTGTTTCTCGCGATGCTGATCCCCTTCACGGTACTCGGCGGAAAGATCAAGCAAACGGCCTAGCGTAACGCGGCGTGTATCGGCATCAGCGGTCCGCTGCGGCCGTAGACCCGCCGGTTCAGATCGTCGATCTCGATCTCTCGCTCCGACAGCAGTTCGTCGGGCGGGAGATCTTCTTTTCGTTCATAACAGGCGTGGGCAATGCACGGCAATGGTTTCGCCGTGTCGTGGACAAGGCATCCGGTTCCGGCCTGATACAGGGGACAGGCGTAGAACTCGCCGTCGGGTTCGATGCGTTCAAGTCTTCGGGAAACAGCCGACCGAACTTCCCCATCAAGGCTGCTGACTGCACTCCGAATCGCCGCCGCCTCGATCCGGCTCACGCGAACGTTCACAAAATGCTCGTCCAAACAACAGGCGCCGGGTGTTCCGCAGCTTGAACACGCCTTCGCCCGATGTTCGAACCGCGTCGCGATCTCAGCGCGAAATTCCTCGCGTATCGTCGCAAGCCGATCAATGCCTGTGCTCTCTGAAAGCAGCTTCATTCCGATCAATTCTCTATCGCGGTCGAGGCGGCGTCAAAACGTATACAAATCAAAACTAATTCACACCGAGGTTTCATAATGCTAGAGTTATAATTGGCGGCCCTCTTTAGAGCCTCCAAACTTCACCCTGAAGGCACCACCAATGAAGAATTTCTACAAGCGGCTTCTGCTGCCGATATTGCTTTTCTCGTTCGTACTGAATGCTGTTGCGAACGAAGCTGTCACGCTCAAGAACGGCGATCGCGTTTCCGGCAAGATCGTCGAAGAATCGGAAGAAGCGGTGACGATCGAAACCGAATACGCCGGCAAGATCACGATAGCGCGTAAGCATATCGCGGCGATCGGCGAAGCGAAGGCGGACAAGATCATTCCGGCTGTGGCAGAAAAGACGGTTGCCAAGGTTGAAACGAAATCCGCGGCGAGAGCCGCAGCCGCGCTCGTAAGGCAGCCTGCGCGTCTCTTCCGCGGACCGATCACGGACGGGTGGGAAGGCAATGCAAATGTTGGCTTCAGCTACACGTCGGGCAACTCAAACTACACCACGATGAGCACCGGCCTTCGCGCGGTTAAGACCGGCGATCGGGACAATCTTACTGTCTACGCACGCAGCCTTTGGTACAGCAATCGAAATACAGGCCGAATGGTGACGACGCAAAATGCATTCTGGGGCGGGGCTCGATATGACAGGAACGTCGATCGGAAAAACTTCGCATTCGTATCCTATGACTTCGAACGCGACCGGCCGCGAGAACTGAATTTTCGATCGGTTGTCGGCGGCGGGGTCGGTCGTCACGTCCTCAGGAATGAGAAGAGCGAACTCGACGTGATCCTCGGCGGAGCGTGGAACCGCACCTGGCAGACGGGGGACAACACCGACACGCCCGAGGGCCTCGCCGGCGCGACGCTCAAACATCGCTTCCATGAAAAGCTGCGAGTGCAGAACTCGATCACGTTCTTTCAAAACATCACCGACGCCGCCGAATATCGATTCATATTCGACTCGACGCTGTCGGTGGACGTCACTAAACGGATCGGCGTTTTCATCACCCTCGGCAACCGTTTCAACAACGATCCGCTTGGCACATCAAAGCGAAACGATTTTCTGTTCACGACCGGAATGAAATGGAATTTTGGAAAGAAGCGTTGAATCGAAAGCAGCAATCGTCCAAAATAGGCGGATATGGTCAAAGAAGGAAATAAGGCTCCGGATTTCACGGCGAAGGATCAGGACGGAAACAAGGTCAAGCTATCGGATTACAAGGGCAAGCGTGTGGTGCTCTACTTCTATCCGAAGGACGACACGCCCGGCTGTACGAAGGAAGCTTGCTCGTTTCGGGACGCGGACGCCGTGTACGCAAAGAAAGGAATTAAGGTTTTCGGTGTTTCGATCGATGATGAAAAGTCGCACCAGAAATTCATCTCGAAGTACCAACTGCCTTTTGATCTGCTCGCCGACACCGACAAGAAGATCGTAGAAAAATACGGCGTCTGGGGCGAAAAGAGTATGTACGGCCGCAAATATATGGGCACGTTCCGCAAGACGTTCCTGATCGGCGAGGACGGCAAGATCGTGAAGATCTTTGACAAGGTCGACGTAGCAAAGCACGCCGACGAAGTGCTGAAGGCATTCGGCGAAGTATAGGCCGGCTATGAAAAACTTGATCAGGTATTTCAGCCTTGCAGCCTTTGTCGCTCTCGGTGTGGGGTGCGCCAAGACCGAACCAAGTACTACAACGAGCGCGAAGGGAAACCTTGCGAGAAATACAGCTCCTGCTTCGACACCGATAGTTACCAACGCCGATCTGCATCCTGCCGACGAACACGACGCACCGCGCATCTCGTTGGAAGACGCCAAGAAAGACTTCGACGAGAACGCGGCCGTCTTTATCGACACGCATCCGCCGAATCAATACGAGTTCGAACACATCCCTGGCGCGATCAACATCCAGCCCAACGTTATCAAGCAGAGCCTCGACAAGGTTCCGAAGGACAAGAAAATAATCGTCTATTGCGCGTGCGGATCAGAGCATTCGAGTGCGAGCCTGGTTTCGGAATTACACAAAGCAGGGATCAAAAACTCATTCGCCCTCCTCGGCGGAACCCGAGCCTGGCGTGACGCGGGCTATCCGATGGAGAAAAAGCAGCAGTAACTATCGACTGATCGCTACCTGCTACTCACTGGAGAAAGAAATGTTTTCATCTATTCAGTGGATAGTGACAAGTGGTTAGTGGATAGTTCATTGCAGATACGCACCGCCGCTTTGCCATCCCAGAGCGGCGGAATGCTTTTTGAGGCATGTGCTGTTGCGTCGAGCAAGTCGAAGGCAGCTCGCTTAAGGCTGATAGGATCTTTGATGAGTCGGTTGGTTCCCATCGCGATCGTCACCGGCCGCTCGGTATTTTCGCGGATCGTCAGGCAAGGGATCCCGAGATATGTGGTCTCTTCCTGAAGACCGCCGGAATCCGTCATTACCAATTTTGCCTGAGAATAAAGGGCGAGAAAATCGAGATAGCCTAGCGGATCGACAAGCCGCAGACCCGACGCCTCGATCGAATCCCGCAAGCCAAACTCGTCGATCTTCGCACGCGTCCGCGGATGGGCTGGGAAGATGATCGGGATGCGTTCGGAGATCTCGATAAGCGAGTTCAAGAGCGGTTCGAAAGTTTCTCGAGAATCGACGTTCGACGGTCGATGCAAGGTGAGTACCGCAAACTCTCTGGCATTCAGCCCAAGGTCCGCTAAGATATTCGACTCCTTTAACCTCTCGAGATTCTGCACGAGAGAGTCGATCATCACGTTGCCGACGAACTTGACCCTTTCGGGGTCGATCCCTTCGCGGCGGAGGTTCACATTCGCCGATTCCTCGGTAGTAAACAGCAGGTCGGAGATCGAATCGGTTACGATGCGGTTGATCTCCTCAGGCATCGTCCGATCGAACGATCGCAGGCCGGCTTCGACGTGTGCGACCTTAACGCCGAGCTTCGATGCGACCAGTGCGCAAGCAACGGTGGAGTTAACATCGCCTACAACAACCACCCAGTCAGGCTTCTCGGCTAGCACTATAGGCTCGAACGCGAGCATGATCTTAGCCGTCTGCTCAGCGTGCGAGGCGGAGCCCACACCAAGATGAAAATCCGGTGCGGGCAAGGCGAGGTCTTTGAAAAAACTATCCGACATCGCAGCATCGTAATGCTGCCCGGTGTGGACGACCTTCACGTCGAATTCGTCCGGCCGACGCTTCATTTCGGCGCAGATAGGCGCGGCCTTCATAAAGTTCGGCCGCGCCCCTACGATGATCAAGATCTTCAGCATCAGAGCCTGACAAGCTTTGCTTTGCTGGCGTTTCGCATGTCTTCATTCAACGCGTTTCGCGTATCGACGACCAAATCGGCCAGCTCACAGACGCGAGAATAATCGACGGTTGAATGATCGGTACAGATGATCACACAATCCGAGTTCTTAATTAGATCGTCCGTCAGTTCCGTATTGAACAGCGGATCGCCTGCGCCGATCGTGTAAGAGTGATCAAACGTGACTTCCGGCACGAACGGATCGTGATACGTGATCTCGGCACCGCGAGACCTTAACAGATCGATGATCGATAATGCTGGAGATTCGCGCATGTCATCGATGTCCTTCTTATACGCCACGCCAAGGATCAACACCTTCGATCCGTTAACGGCTTTCTTGACGTCGTTCAGAGCGGTCGAAACGAGCTTCACAACATAAGCCGGCATACCGGAGTTGATCTGTTCAGCGAGCGAGATGAACTGCGAATCGAATCCATGCTGACGCGCCTTCCACGAGAGGTAATGCGGGTCGAGCGGGATACAGTGGCCGCCGATTCCCGGGCCTGGATAGAACGGCATAAAGCCGAACGGCTTAGTAGCCGCGGCCCGGACGACTTCCCATGAATCGATCCCGAGGGCGTTGCAAACCTTTGCCATCTCGTTGGCCATGCCGATGTTGATCGCACGGAACGTGTTCTCCCACAGCTTGCAAGCTTCGGCGACTCGGGCCGACGAAACGCTATGTACCGTATCGACGATCTGCGAATAAAGGAACGACGAGACCTCGGTCGAATCTTTCGAAACGCCGCCGACCACCTTCGGAATGTTGTGCGTTTGAAATTGCGGATTGCCGGGATCTACACGCTCGGGCGAGAAGGCTAGCAGGAAATCTTCGTCGAGTTTGAAGCCGTTCTCCTCGAACATCGGCTGGAGAACTTCGTCGGTCGTACCTGGATAGGTGGTCGATTCGAGGATCATCAACTGCCCTTTCCGCATATACTTCTGGATCTCGCCGCCAGCGGAGAGGATGTACGACATGTCCGGATCCTTCGTCTTGCGAAGCGGGGTGGGGACGCAAATGATGATGACATCACATTCGGAAAGCTTGCTGAAATCGGTCGTCGCGGAGAGTGCGCCGCCGTCGACGCACTTCTTAACATTCTCGTCCGAAACGTCGACGATATAGGAACGCCCGGCGTTGATCTCGTCGACTTTTCTGGTGTCAACCTCGAACCCAATCCCGCGGAAGCCCTTGAGGCCAAATTCAACAATCAACGGCAGGCCGACGTAGCCTAGCCCAATGACGCCGACGCATGCCTGCTTTTCGGCGATAAGTTTATGCAGTTCTTCTTTGATCATTATTCGAAAGTCTTGTGAGGATTATATAACGAGAGAGAAATCTTGGGGTAACCCCTTGCAAAACTCTAAAGCTAAGAGTTTGACAGGTTCCAGTCAAGCCACCTGTCGGTATGTTAATATCGATTTGATGCTCGGTTTCTCGCCGACATCTTCTTTTGTTGATCTTCCCGATCTATGTCCACCGAGATCATATCCACAAACCCGGTCGTCGCATCGCTGATCGAAGGTAAGGCTCCGCGTCCCGCTCAGGTCGCTGCTGCCCGAGGCGTATTGCCGCTTCCTGAAGCCGACCTGATCGAGGTGCTGGTGACGTTCGTTAACTCGGAAGATCAAGAGTTGTCTGAATACGCGTCGGCGACTCTCCGAACTCAGGACGACACAATTCTTGCGAACGTTCTTACATCCGAGGCGGTACCGCTGCCGGCATTGACGTATTTTGCCGAGACCGCAGACGTATCGGAAAAAGCTCAGGAACTGGTGGTTCAAAATCCGCGGACGCCCGTCTCATCGATCGCAGTTCTCGCCCGGGGGACGAAGAGCAGCCACATCCTCGACCTCTTGTCGATCAACCAGCAGTTGCTCATTCAGGCACCCGCCGTACTCGAGGCGATCCTAAAAAATCCTGCGCGCACATCAGAGGCGGATCGACGGGCCTCCGAAACCAAGAAGGAGTTCTTTGAAAAGGAACGCGGTACCCAACAGATCGCCAGCGAGCTTCGTGCACAAGGTAAAGAAGCCGCAGCCGAATTTATCGAGAACTCCGAGTTCGGCAAAGACCTTGACGGGATGGGAATGGATGTCGAAGACGCTCTGTTCCTCGCGTCGCTGATCGAGGTGTCCGACGACGAGATCGATGATTCGTGGATGGGCCTTGAGTACATCGAAGAGTTCTACGAAGAAAGTGACGCCGAGCGCCAGGCGATCGTCGATAAGATCCTGGGAGAGATGAAGTACGAAGGGATGGATCTGCCAAGCGAACGCATTTCTATCCTTAACCGGATCATGAAGATGGGAATGAAGGACCGCGTGAAGCTCGCGATGAAGGGCGACCGTGAGGCGCGCAACATTCTCATCCGCGATCCCAATCGGATCGTCGCGGGAGCCGTGGTTGCGAATCCGCGTATTACCGAGCAGGAGATCGAAAAGATCGCCGCGATGCGTTCAGTACCCGAGGACATCCTCCGCAAGATCGCCTCCGACCGGCAGTGGGCACGCAGCTACGTCATCGTTCACAACCTCGCCCGCAACCCGCGTACGCCGGTCGCGAACACGATGAACATCCTGTCGCGTCTTCAGCTAAGAGATCTCGCTGCTCTGTCCAAGAACAAGAATATTTCCGACGCCATCCGTCGCCAGGCACTGCGGCTCTCACAAGCCCGGACTGGGAAGTGATCACAACAGTGCGTCCACACGCCCGGTTTTTATATAAGTGATCGCGATATCGGTAAGGGTATGGCTCGCCGCACCCGCCCACATCCCGACAAGGATCGTAACCAGCACATCGATCGTCGAATTCGTCCCTGCGATCGCGCCGATCGATTCCCATCCACGAACGAACGTCCCAATGTTCGGCACACCGCTGGACGTGAAAAACGAGTAGGCAGCGATCGCGGCAAACGCGATCAACGTACCAATGCCGAGAAAGTAAACGACCCTAAACAGCGTGCCGAAGATCAGTCCGTGCGACCATCGCGAACGGTGTCGAAAGATCGTCCGATAGGGGATCCAGATGATCCGCAAAGGTCCCCAACGCGAATACTGTTTCGACTTCGTATCCAGATCAGGCCCGAACATCACTCCCGCGAAAATAAACGCAACGGCAACGATCACGGAAGTCGGCAGGTCCCGTGTGAGCGCATACGTCCCAACTGCTGCGGGAGCGGCGAGCAGGATCGTAATTGCATCGTGAGCGTGTCCGGAAGGCATCGGCGGGCGAAATTTGTTAAGATTGCGGTTTTGGTTTTACGCTGATGTCGAGCCTTATCGCGAAACTTGGAACCACGCTCGAAATGATCAAGTTCGAGCATACCCTGTTTGCCCTTCCGTTTGCATTTCTCGGAGCGGTCATGGCGGCAGGCGGCTTGCCGACCTGGCAGCAGATCGTGTGGATCACACTTGCGATGGTCGGTGCCCGCTCAGCCGCGATGACCTTCAACCGCATCGCCGACCGCGAGATCGACGCAAAGAATCCGCGGACAGCAAATCGCGAACTGCCGAGCGGGAAACTAAGCGTTGAGTTCGCATGGATATTCCTCTTTGTTTCGATCGGGATCTTCCTGCTCGCTGCCTATTCGCTCAACTGGCTGACGTTCGTACTCGCACCGGTCGCCTTGGTAAGCGTACTCGGCTATTCATACGCGAAACGTTTCACCGCCTTCGCGCATCTGCTGCTCGGATGGGCACTCGCGATCTCACCGACCGCCGCATGGATCGCCGTCCGCGGTGCGATCGATTCCGAGGTTCCCCTCCTTCTTTCACTGTTCGTGCTGATGTGGACCGCGGGTTTCGACGTAATGTACGCGTGTCAGGATTACGAGTTTGATAAGAATTCAGGACTGCGTTCGATCCCGGCAAAATTCGGGATCGCCCGCTCACTCTGGATCGCTCGCCTGTTTCATTTCCAGGCGTTTATCGTGCTGTTGCTGCTATTTCTTGTAAGCGGGCTGGGAGTCGTCGCCTTGATCGGAGTCGGAGCGGTCGCGCTACTGCTCGTCTATCAACACACACTCGTAAAAGCGAACGACCTCTCGAAAATGAATGCGGCATTCTTTACGACGAACGCCTTCGTCAGTATCATCCTGCTTCTCAGCTTCGGAGCCGCCGTGTTTGTTGCTCCAGCCTAAATCATTTCGCGCGAGCCGATTTATAAGTCACTCCGCCTTTCATTACGAAACTGACGTTCTCGAGTATCGAAATATTGGCGAGCGGATCGCCCTCAACGGCAACAATGTCGGCAAACTTTCCAGCCGTTATCGAACCGATAGTATCGTTCGACCCAAATAACGTGGCGTTGCTCATTGTGGAAGCCTGGATCGCACCCATCGGGGTCATTCCCCACTCGACCATCTTCGCGAACTGCTTTCCATTCCATCCATGAGGATAAACGCCGGCATCGGTTCCAAACGCGATCTTTACTCCGGCTTGGACCGCCTTCTTAAAATTCTCGCGCTGAACCCGGCCGACAAGCTTTTCCTTGTCGATGATCTTCTGCGGCGTGTTGAACTTCGCATACTCCGCGAGAATGTAGTCGTCGTTGTAGATATCCGCCGAAAGGTACGTCCCGCGTTCTTTCATCAACCGGATCCCCTCGGCATCTAGAAAGCTGCCGTGTTCGACCGAATCGACACCCGCTTTGACGGCCATCTTGATGCCGTCGGCTCCGTGAGCATGAGCGGTTACTTTGATCCCGTGAAGATGAGCTTCCGCGACGATCGCGTTCATCTCCTCCTGCGAGTATTGCGGAGCGCCGACGCTTGCTTCTTCAGTGAGGACACCCGCCGTCGCGCCAAACTTGATCACGTCCGCGCCGTATTTGATCAAGTAGCGGACCTTTTTGCGAACCTCATCCACGCCATCGGCGATGCCCGACATCTCCGGCGGAGTTCGGTCGCCGAGCCAAGGAGAGAAACCCGTAAGGTCTCCGTGGCTTCCGGTCGCACCGATGTACATATTCGCAGCCAGGATCCGCGGACCTGGAAAATCACCTCGGTTGATCGCGTTGCGCAAGGCGATATCCACGAACGGCCCCGAACCAAGATTTCGAACAGTTGTAAAGCCCGCATCGAGCGTTCGACGGGCATAAAGGTGGGCGGAAACCGCTTCATCCATCACGGTCCGGCGAAAGAGGCCCTCATAGTAGTCGCCGCCCGCCTGACCGGTTATGTGTACGTGTGAATCGGTCAAACCCGGCATGACCGTCATCCGCGAAAGGTCGATCACTTCGGCTCCGGCCGGGATCGTGAGGTTCGGCCCAACCGCCTTTATCTTGTCGCCTTCGACGAGGATGATCTGATTTTCGAGCACCTTGCCGTTCAACGTGTCGATAAGCCGCCCTGCCTTGATCGCCTTGATCGGCGGTGATTGGGCAAAAATCGAAGCAGTGATTAAAAGGCCGCATAGTACGGTTACAGCCGTACGGAGGAATATTTTCATGGTGTAGCTTTTTTCGAACGTTTTATAGATCTTTCAGCGTCTTTGGAATGTCCAACTTAGTGCCAACCTTCTTATTTAGCCTCTCGATAAAATGCGCGGCGAGCAAAGGCGATTCCTTCTCGATGTTCTGATGGACGAAGAAATAGAGCTTTCGCATTCCTTGTTTTTTCCACTTCGCTATCCGTTCGACCCACTCGTCCAAACGCGCTCGATCAGATTCCGGTTCGTTCGCACCGACCCATCGTATGAACGGCGTGGGAGTCGTCATTCGCATATGCATCAGATCACGGCGGCCTGCCGTGTCGACCAAGACGTTTGTGATCTTATGTTTTTCAAGCAGATCGTACAGGTCTCTTGAAACCGCTGGGTCGTTGTACCAATCCGTATGACGAAATTCCATCGCAAGCGGAACATCGTATTTCCAATTCTCGGCAAATGCCTGCACTCGCTCGAAATCCTTTGGTCCGAAATTATTGTGCATTTGAAGGAAAGGCATTCCCAGCTTTTCTTTCAGGTAAGAATAGTTCGTAACGTTGTGATCGACGATCTCTTCGACGTCTTTCAAGCGTCGAAAATGCGAGATCGATTGTTCTAGTTTCGGAAAGAATTTGAACCCGTCCGGCACGGTCCCGTACCATTTCTCAAATGTTGTTGGCGGGAACAAGCGGTAAAAGGTCGCGTTAAGCTCGATGCAGTTGAACTGGGTCGAATAGTAGGTCAACTCATCCTTCGTGCCCTTTGGATAAAAACCCTTTAGATCCGTCTTATTCCACTTCGCGCACCCGACGTAAATCTCCAGTTCCTTCGCGGTCTCTGTAGCGAATATGTCTTTATTCGCCTTGTCGTCCGGCGGGATCGTGAAATCGATCTCTTCTGGATTTGGTACTTGTCCGAATTTCATATTGAATCGCTATCGTCGTTAATTTTGGTAGAATCGTAGCATATCGATATGCAATTCTCATTCGATCCCAATCTTCACGAGATCGCCTTCAAGGTCGAGGACGGCGAGCGGCTGACTTTTGATGAGGGTCTGGCTTTATACAACACCACCGACCTCAACGCGCTTGGCAAATTGGCCGACACAGTTCGCCGAAAGAAGCACGGGTTGACGACCTATTACAACGTCAATCGGCACTTTAATCACACCAACATCTGCGTCGCGGATTGTAAGTTTTGCGGGTTCTATAAACGGGCTCGGCAGGAGGGTGCCTATACGTACTCTGTGCAAGAAGGCATCGACATTGCCCGCACCGCAGTCGCCGAAGGTGCGACGGAGCTGCATATCGTCGGCGGACTCAACAGCAAACTTCCGTTCACTTACTACACAGATCTTTTCTCATCGCTAAAGCGAGAATTTCCAAAGCTGCATCTGAAAGCTCTGACAATGGTCGAGCTTGATTTCATGGCGCGGTTTTACAAGATGTCGGACGAGGAAGTGATCGCGCAGCTTCACGCGGCTGGGATGGATTCGTGTCCGGGCGGCGGAGCCGAGATCTTCGCTGAGCCGACGCGTTCGCGCATCTGCGACCACAAATGCGATGGCGACCGCTGGCTCGAACTCGCCGGCAAAGTACATAATGCCGGCCTAAAAACGAACGCCACGATGCTCTACGGCCACATCGAATCGATCGAAGACCGCGTCGATCATTTCGTCCGCCTCCGCGAACAGCAGGACAAGTCCGGCGGGTTCCAGTGCTTCATCCCGCTCGCGTTCTACCCGCCGGGCACCGCTCTCTCGTCGCTTCCCGGCCCCGACGCGATCGACAATCTCAAGACCATCGCCGTCTCACGCCTGATGCTCGACAACTTCGACCACGTCAAGGCCTATTGGGTGATGCTCGGCAAACAGACTACGCAGACGGCCCTCCACTTCGGCGCCAACGACGTCGACGGCACCATCACCGACGGCGGCGAGCTCACCCACAGCTACTCCGTCGAATCCGGCAGCGAAGTAAAAATGACCAAACAAGAGATCATCGAAATGATCGAACGCGCCGGTTTCGAGGCTGTGGAAAGAGATACGGTCTACAACCGAGTTGAGCGCTCAATCGCTTAGGAGACGTCGGTATTGTTTTCAGATATTCGTGAGGAGGGAGCATGCGAGTAAAGGTAAGTCGTCGTTCGTTCGTCCAGTCGCTCGGATCGTTTGCTTTTTCCCTTCCGCTACTGGCGCCGATATCCTCCGTTCGCGCTCAGCAACCCACAAAACGCATCGGTTTTCTAGGCGGTGCCGTGCCGACACTGATCACTGCATTCGAGCAAGAGCTGTTGCGACTCGGCTTTGTGGATGGAAAAAACATCATTATCGAAAAACGGATATCACGGCCAAATACATCGGATCTCAATGACCATGCGGCAGAGCTCGCGAAGATGGCCCTCGATCTTGTCTTTGCCGCAGCCCTGCCGCAGGCGCTCGTGATGCGAAAGTTGAACCCGAACATGCCGATGGTCATCGCGACCTGTCCGGGGATGGTCAGCAATGGTTTCGCGAAAACCTTAAAACGCCCCGGAGGCATCTACACGGGGATGGATGAGCTTCCCCCGGGCGTAACCGAAAAACGGATCCGTTTGTTGAAAACGGCGGCCCCCAAAATAAAGCGTATCGCGCTGCTCTCTACCACTCCGGGCGTTGGCGGTCACGAGAAACAATTGGCCGATGCCGAGAAAACCGCCAGATCTCTCAAGATAGCCGTAAAACCCTATCGGGCGGCGTCACTCGCCGAGATCGAATCGGCTTTGGCCGCAATTGTCGCCGACGGCATGGATGCGATCGCGAATTTTCAAGGAGGGCTTTCTCTCGCAAATCGAGATCTGATCGTCAATTTTGCGGCCAAGAACCGCCTTCCGGCTGTTTACCAGGCTATGTTCTTCACCGAGGCCGGAGGGCTGATGGCGTGGGCCCCCGATCAAGAAGAACAATACCGGATGTCCGCGAAATACGTGACCCGAATACTCAACGGCGCTAAACCCGGCGACCTCCCCGTCCATTTCCCTGATCGCTATTATTTAACGATCAACAAAAATGCGGCCGATCGGATCGGACTAAAGCTGCCGGACTCGCTACTGACGAAGGCAGACAAACTGATCAACTGATGCTCGACAACTTCGGCAACATAGAGGCCTACTGGGTCATGCTCGGCAAGGCCACCGCCCAAACCGCCCTCCACTTCGGCGCCAACGACCTCGACGGCACCATCACTGACGGCGGCGAGCTCACCCACAGCTACTCCGTCGAATCGAACAACGAAGTGAAAATGACCAAGCAGGAGATCATCGAAATGATTGAACGCGCCGGCTTCGAGGCCGTGGAAAGGGATACGGTCTATAACCGCGTGGAACGCGTTAGTGCTTAAAGGATCGCTATGGCAACAGCACATACGTTCTTGGCAACTGACGAGGATCTTCCCCTTATTTTTGATTGGCTCAAGGATGCTGGAGCGGAGCCAGTAGCAAAGGGTTTGGACGTTTCTGATTTCGGTGCAACCGGCCACGAGATAGTTCTCTACTTTCCCGCAATTGGTAATCTCAATTTCTGGGATAACCCGATCGTGGTTAATGATTTCCCAGAAAATTCTGCTAGCTGGCTGAATGCGTTTCTCACAAAGATCAAACAGGATGAAGCGCCGTCAAAAAGGATGGTTGATCCAAACAAAACACCAACGGCCGGCTTGCGTCTGCCTGAACTCCGGGACGATCGCTATTGGGTATTTGGAGAACTTTGGTTTCCAACAATTAACCTTCGGAAGAAATTTCCAGAACTCGGGAAGATATGTGGTCGCTTTGAGCGTTGGATCAGGAAGTTTCCGAACGTATTCGATAACCGAAAGTACCCAGTTACACATCTCTTCCCAAATCAGATCCTCAGGCAAACATCGTAAAATGCATTAACGCTTTGCCACAGGCCTACGACCTTTTGCAGGATGGGCATAGAATGTTCGACTACATGGTCTCGCCGGGCAGTATGGATGTTTGGAAGCAGAGGTGGGAAACGTAGGCTATAGATAAAAAGGGGAACATCATAACACGAGCAAAGAACACGATCTGTCTGTGGTACGACAAGGACGCGGAAGAAGCGGCGCGGTTTTATGCGGAGACATTTCCCGACTCGTCGGTAGATGCGGTGCATAAGGCTCCGGGAGATTTTCCGGGCGGGAAGGAAGGCGATGTGCTGACTGTTAACTTTACCGTGCTTGGTATTCCCTGCATCGGGCTTAATGGTGGACCGACGTTCAAGCATAGCGAGGCATTCTCGTTTCAGGTCGCGACCAAAGATCAGGAAGAAACGGACCGCTACTGGAACGCTATCGTCGGAAACGGCGGGCAGGAGAGTGCGTGCGGTTGGTGCAAGGACAAATGGGCGCTCAACTGGCAGATCACGCCGATCGCCCTAAGCGAAGGCGTAACCGATCCCGATCCTGCAGTCGCCAAGCGGGTCTTCGACGCGATGATGACGATGAAAAAAATCGACATCGCCGCCATCGAAGCCGCCCGCCGCGGTTGATACCTCATGAGCGATACAACATCATTGGTCTCTGCATTGGAGACGGCTCCGGGCGTCATCATCCCTCTCATTCGCGAGGTGCCGCCGCAGATCCTGAAGCGTCGTCCGAGTCCGGAGAAATGGTCGGCATACGAGCATGCCATCCACCTGTCGCAGTCTGACGCTTCGTTCTTAGCGCGGCTGGATCTGATCCTGTCTACACCGGCTCCGTATATTAAGTCGATCGAGAATTCTGCCGAAGACGAAGCAGGAGCGATGCTCGACATCGATCTCGGCGAAAGCCTCGAAAGATATGTACGCGAGCGAGCCGCACTCGTTGAGAGGCTGAGGAAGTTGTCGTCGGAAGCGTGGCAGAAAACCGCTGTGCATGAGGCATTCGATCATTACTCGGTATTCATAATGTTCCGGCATCTGCTGAACCACGAAATGCTGCATGCATATCGGATCGAGGAGTTGTTGCTAAAGAAGGATTGGGATTAGACCATGCAGACCCTCTACCAAGCGGCGGGCGGCCGCGAAGGAATTCTCAAACTCGCCGAGGCGTGGCACGCCCGCGTGATGGAAGACGAGATCGTCAGTCACGCCTTCAGCCACGGGTTTCATCCTGACCACACCGAACGTCTCGCCGCCTATTGGGTCGAGGCTCTCGGCGGGCCGGTAGATTATTCCGAACGGTACGGCGATGAATCTTCCGTAGTAAGAACCCACAGCGGCAACGGTATCCATACCGAGATGGACGAACGCGCGATCGCGTGTTTCGATCAGGCGATGGATGATATCGGCATCACGACAGATCCCCTTCGCTCGACGCTCCACGATTATTTCGCATGGGCGACCACCACGACCATGGCCCAATATCATCACTCCGCTGACGATGTGCCCGCTGGAATGACGATCCCGAAATGGTCCTGGAACGGCCTCGTTACGCCTGAGAATCCCGCCTAACGTCTAACTCGAAAAAAAGACTTGCGAAACCGAATGGTTGCGTGTATACTCGCAATCATTCGGTTGCATAATGTATGCGAAGAGACATTTTCCAAGCCATCGCCGACCCGACCCGAAGAGGCATCATCGCACTGATCGCGCTTCAGGCGATGACACCGAACGCGATCGCTACGCATTTCGATACGTCCCGGCAGGCGGTCTCGAAACACCTTCGCATTCTCACTGAGTGTGAACTGGTCAAACAGGAATCGAGCGGACGCGAGATATTTTATTCGTTGGAGATAGAAAAGATGAGAGAGATCGACGTCTGGCTGGAGCAGTACAGAAAGATCTGGGAGTCGCGATACGAGCAACTCGATGCGTTACTTGCAGATCTGAAACAACAAGAGAAAAAGGAGCGAAAGAAATGAAACCCGCAGAAGCAAGCCTGCCGTCAGATACCGAGGTGCTCGTCAAACGAAACTTCGATGCTACCGCACATCTGGTGTGGCGGGCCTACATGGAACCGGACCTGTTGCGTCGTTGGTGTTCGGGAACTCCCGGCTGGTCGATGCCCGTCTGCGAGATGGATATGCGCGTCGGTGGCCAATATCGCTGGCGCTGGCGTAATGACGAGAACGGTCAGGAGTTCGGATTTACCGGAGAGGTTCTGGAACTCTCGCCGCACGAGAAGATCGTGCACACGCAAGTTTTCGATCCGGGTGATCTGGGCTTCGCCATGGGCGGCGAACCATCGATCGTGACCGTTACCTTCCAGGAAGCCGACGGGTTCACGAGCGTGGCTACCACGATCAAGTATGCTTCGAAGGCCGACCGCGACGAGGCGTTCGCAAGCGGCATGACTGATGGCATGGAGATCAGCTACCAGCGACTCGACGGAGTGCTGACTGAAGCCGGAGCTTGAAAAACTAGTATGCAAATGGATTTTATAGTCGACAAAGAGACGAAGACGGTCTCCATAACCAAGGAATTTGCGGCCGAACTGGAGTTGGTGTGGGACGCGTATACGAAACCTGAACTTCTCGACCAGTGGTGGGCGCCGAAGCCTTTTTCTTCGCGAACTAAGGCTATGAACTTCGAGGTGGGCGGCCGTCGGTTTTATGCCATGGTCACAACTGAAGGAGCCGAGCGCTGGGCCGTTCAGAAGTACACGTCGATCACGCCTAAAACCAACTTCAAATTCTCTAATGCATTTTCCGACGAGAATGAGAATCCGGAACTGCCGGGTTCTGAGTGGAACCTAAGTTTTAGCGAACAGGATGGAAAGACCACGGTCAGTGTGTCTATTTACAACGAGTCGCTCGAACGGCTCGAGAGGATGATCGAATTCGGATTCCGGGAAGGTACTGCCGGCCAATTCCAGAATCTGGAAGAGTTGCTCTCGAACATCAAGCGAGAACCAAACACATGAGCGTACGAACGCGGATCAAAGAGTTTATTGCGAGCCAACCTCAGACGAAGCGCGCCGACGTGGAGGATCTGCACAACCTTATTCTAAAAGTAAGTCCGAAGTGCAAGCTTTGGTTCATTGATGGTAAGAACGCCGAAGGAAAAGTTGTTTCGAATCCGGATATTGGCTACGGATCCTGCGACCATAAGTATGCCGATGGAACGGTCAGCAAGTTCTATCAAGTCGGCCTAAGCCCCAACAAGACCGGGATCTCAGTTTATATCCTGGGTATCGAAGACAAGAAATTCTTGGAAGAAACCTATGGAAAAGATCTAGGCAAGGCGAGCGTAACCGGATATTGCATCAGGTTCAAGAAGCTTGAGGACATAAAGATAGACGTACTCGAAGCGGCGATACGATTCGGGTTTGAGAATAAGAAAACAAAATGAGAAAGATATCAGCCTGCGAATTCATGACGCTCGACGGCGTCATACAGAACGAGGAAAATGACGGCGACGGCTTTAAATGGGGTGGGTGGTTTTTCCCCTATGCGGATGAAGTGACCGGAGCGGTTATCCAAGAGCGGCTGGCCAAACCGGTCGATCTGCTGCTGGGCCGAAAGACGTTCGACGGTTGGGAAACCTATTGGCCGACGCATTCTAACTTCTGGCCGAACGTGATGACCGCGACGAAATACGTAGCCTCGAACACGCGCACGTCGAGCGATTGGCAGCCATCCGTCTTTCTGAGCGGCGATCTCGCGGAAAAAGTACGCGAGCTTAAACAAACCGACGGCCCGGATATACAAGTGTTCGGAAGCGCTGATATGCTCCGGACGCTCTTCAAGGCGGATCTCATCGACTCACTCGAACTGATGATCATCCCCGTCACACTCGGCCAGGGAAAACGCCTCTTCCAGGACGGCACGATTCCCGCCGCTTTCAAGGTCACAAGCAGCCAGATCGCTCCAAAAGGGATCATCTGTGCTACGTACGAACGCGACGGCGATGTGAAAGGCGGATCACCTCAGATAGCCGAGGACGAGTAGCGTTGTCAGAACCCGGAGCGATAGTGACTGGGCTCTTGAATGACGATCAATGAACAACTTGGAGATACAGATATGCTAAATAATAAGATCTTTTCTAGCTCGAACACCGATACCCGAAGCACCCAGTCGCTATATATCCCGGTTCTGACCTTGTCGATGCTTTTAACACTGCTCTTTTCGGGTATAGTATCGGGACAGCAAAAACCAACTACTGGCTATGCGCCGGTTAACGGGCTGAAGATGTATTACGAGATCCACGGTAGTGGTGAGCCGGTGGTGCTGCTGCATGGGGCGTTTATGGCCGTTACCGACGACTGGCTTGTGTGGATCAAAGAACTCGCGAAAACGCGGAAAGTGATCGCCATCGACATGCAAGGTCACGGGCGTACAGGCGATATCAAACGCGATATTACTTATGAGAATCTGTCGGACGATGTCGCGACGTTGCTGGACTATCTCAAGGTCGAGCGAGCGGATATCGTTGGTTACAGTCTGGGTGGCGGCACGGCGCTGATGTGTGCGATTCGCCATCCGGAAAAGGTGCGAAAGGTCGTGAGTATCTCAGCACCTATGAGGCGCGACGGCTGGGTCAAAGAGGCAAACGACGCTTGGCCCAATTTCTCGCCGGAGATGTTCAAAGGCACGCCCGCCGAAACCGAACGCGAAAAAGTTAATCCGGTGCCGGGCAGCTTCCCGGAATTTTTTAATCACATCAAAGCGGCGGCTATGAGGCCATACGACTTTGGTGCCGATAAATTCAAGGCGACGAAAGCTCCGTTCTTCTTCATCCACGGCGACGCTGACGGCGTGCGCATCGATCACATTGCCGAAATGTACCGCCTCAAAGGCGGCGGTAATACCCACGCTGATATGCAGCCGCGCGTCGAATCAAGACTCGCCATCCTCCCCAACACAACCCATGTAACACTGATGGACCGCATGACGACGATCGTCCCGATGGTGAACGACTTTCTCGATGCGAAGCCCTCGAAGTAAGAGACAGCAAACGCAGAACGAAATTCTCACGTCTATTCAGAATGGAATTCAACCCGAATAACAGTGTAATTAAACTCTGCATTCAAGGCATGGCCATGGAAGAAAATGGTAAGCCGGACGACGCAGGCAAGCTATTTCTGCAAGCTTGGAATGAATCGACGAACGACTTTGAAAAATACCTTGCGGCATATTATGTCGCCCGATCTCAGGAAAGTATTGCGGACGAATTGAAGTGGTTCGATACAGCTTTGCAGTTTGCAAAGAAAGTAAATAACGAATCCGCCATCAGCGCGTTTCCAAATCTGTATTCAAAGATCGCCAAATGTTACGAAGAGTTAGACGATGCTGACAGCGCGAAGAAGAATCGTGATCTCGCAAATTCGTTCTCCGGCAACCCAACTGACAAGGGACCGTTTTATCACGGGACAAAGGCGGATCTAGAGGTTGGCGACTTGCTGACCCCAGGCGGTAATTCTAACTACAAAGACGATCTCGTGATGAATCACATTTATTTCACCGCGGTAGCCAATGGTGCGGGACTCGCCGCCGACCTGGCAAAAGGCGATGCTCTCGGCCGTGTCTATATCGTCGAACCAACAGGCGATTTTGAGAATGACCCAAACGTCACGGACAATAAGTTCCCCGGCAATCCGACACGCTCCTACCGGAGCGAGGCGCCGCTGAAGATCGTTGACGAACACTCAGATTGGGTGAGACAAACACCCGAGCAATTGAAAAGCTGGCAAGAAAAGCTGGCGAACAGCAAAGGAGAAATTATCAATTAGCCTGTATGCGACAATTTAAGCAATGAAGGCACTGTCTAGAACGCTATTCGCCGCATATTTGTTAATACTGCTGTGGGTCGTGCTGTTTAAACTTTCCTACGACCCTTTCGGCGTTATTCGGGATTTTCAAACGCGAAGCCTCAACCTAATTCCATTTGCGTACGCTCGCAACAGTGAAATGGTCGCGAATCTAGTCGCGTTCATTCCCTTCGGCGTGATGCTCGGCGTCAATTTCAAGGAGCTCACTTTCAGGTACAAGATCGCCGTGATATTCGCATTTAGTCTTGCCGTCGAAATTATCCAATTTGCCCTCGCGATCGGTGTTACCGACATCACCGATCTCATCATGAACACGCTCGGTGGATTTATCGGACTAGCAGCCTACGGTTTGGTCAGTAAGCACACGAATTATAGGTATTGGGACGAGTTCATTCTCGTGATCGGTACGCTCATCCTCCTGACGATTCTCTACCTTCGAATTTTCGTGTTCATCGTCAGATATTGATCGTAAAATAAACGCTCATGAGAAAAGTAATAGCCGCCATGAACATGACGCTCGATGGATATTGCGACCACACCGCGATGAGCGCGGACGACCAGATTCATCAGCATTATGACGAGCTCTTAAAGAGCTCGGGCATCGCCTTGTACGGGCGGAAAACATTCGAACTCATGGAGTATTGGAAGTCTGTTGTAGAGAATCCGACCGGCATCCAGGCGATGGATGATTTTGCGGTAACGATGGACAACATTCCTAAGATCGTATTCTCCCGCACGCTGAAAGATGTCGAATGGAAGTCCGCAAGACTGGCAACGAAGGATCTCGAAGACGAAGTTTTGGACCTCAAGCAGCAAGCGGGCAAAGACGTTTTGGTTGGAAGCCCAAGTTTGATCGTGGCCTTAACTCAACTCGGCCTGATCGATGAATATCAACTTAGCGTTCAGCCGACTGTTGTAGGAAGCGGCTTACAATTATTCAAAGACATCACGGATCGGGTCGATCTCAAGCTGATAAATACAAAAACATTTGATTGTGGTGCGATAGCTCTTTACTATGAGCCAACAAAAAGGTAGATAGGAGAGATCTATGCTGCGGATCGTTTTGGGCGTTATTGCAGGGTTTATTGCTTGGCTGATCGTATGGCTCGGAGTGGAAAAGATCATTTCGGCTGTCTGGCCGGCCTTCGGCGCGCATCAGGCGGCGTTCCAAGCGGCCGTAGAAGGTGGCGGAACATTCACACCGGATACGACGATACTTCTCATCCACATTGTTGTCGCGTCGATCGTCTCTGCGATCTGCGGATATCTCGCCGCGCTGATAGCGGGACAAAACAAACGAGCGCCGCTGATCCTCGGCTTTCTATTGTTGGCCGTTGGTTTACTGAAGGCGGCTATGTCCTGGCCGCTGGTTCCAATTTGGTATCACGTTATCTTTACGGCGACCTTGCTTCCAATGGCGATCTTGGGAGGAATGTTCAATGCCAAACGATAGAGTATTCGCGATGAGTTTTGCCGGCGTTTATCCCCACTATTTGACGAAAGCCGAGAAGAAAGGCCGAACGAAGGAAGAGGTCGACGAAGTCATTCGCTGGCTGACCGGCTATAGCAAAGCCGCTTTGGCGAAACAGATCGAAAAGCGGACGAGCTTTCGAGAATTCTTCGAAAAAGCTCCGAAAATGAATCCGAACGCATCCTTGATCAAAGGCGTGGTCTGCGGCATCCGCGTAGAAGACATCGAAGACCCGCTGATGCAAAAGGTCCGCTACCTGGACAAGCTGATCGACGAACTCGCAAAAGGTAAGAAGATGGAAAAGATCTTGCGAAGTCCTGAATAGTGGCGGTTTACCTTCCTGGTGTGAGAAATTATCTTGATGCAAATTGATCTTATTTCGGCTATCCGTTTCGTAGCTCTCAGTGCCTTTTGTCTGCTGACCTCGGAGACCGCCCTGGCGCAAAACGCCGCTACCAGATCGGACAGGCAGATCGCGACCGAGATCGAAGAGTATATGAAGCTTGCCGTTGAACACGAGCGATTCACCGGCTCGATCTTGGTGGCACGCGACGGCAAGCCGATTGTCAGCAGGGGCTACGGAATGGCCAATGTGGAACTCGACACACCGAACACGCAGAAGACCGTGTTTCGACTCGCATCGCTCACAAAGCAGTTCACGGCAGCGTCGATAATGATGCTCCAGCAGCAAGGCAAGCTTAACGTCAGCGATCCGGTCTGCAAATATTTTACCGATTGTCCGGCGGTGTGGCAGCCGCTCACGATCAAGCATCTTCTGACGATGACTTCAGGTGTCCCCGGCACGTCTGCACAAGACCTCGGACCGCTCCGCGGACTTCCCGTACCTTGGGATCAGTGGATGGAAGCTGTACAGAAAAAAACCTCTGGACTTTACACCCGGCACCGAGTTCAGATACGGAAACCCGGGTTATACCCTGCTTGGGTTCATCATCGAAAAGCTGTCCGGAAAATCCTACGGCGAATTTCTCGACGAAAATATCTTCAAGCCGCTGGGGATGGACCAGTCGGGTTACGAGAATCCGCTCCGCATCATCAAACACCGCGCGACCGGCTACCGCTATTTGCCAGGCGAGCCGGTAGCCAATGTCCCTTACGCCGAGATGGTCGGATTCTTCTCGGCGGGCGGGATCTACTCTACAACCGAAGACCTGTTGCTATGGGACCAGGCGTTTTATTCCGAAAAGCTTCTCTCCCGAAGATCCGTTGACGAAATGTACGCTCCGGTTAAGGAGATGTTGCCAGGCAAGGGATACGCCTATGGCCTTTGGTCCAGCACCAAGCACGGCCGACGCGAGATAGCGCACGGCGGCAATATGGCGGGTTTCATTACCTACATCGCCCGCTACCCAGAAGATCGCGTGACGGTGATCGTTCTTAGCAACAATGGACGCGGCTCGTCCGGAAAGATCAGCGGCGTCTTGTCGTCCATCGTCTTCGGCTCGCCATACGAGAAGCCCTATGAGCGCAAGGCCGTTGCGGTCGAATCCTCCGTACTCGATAAGTATGTGGGCGAATATAAGTTCACCCAACCGACGACAACGATCGTTGTGACCAACGAGAACGGAAAGCTGTTTCAAAAGCGTAATACCGAAGCGAAGTTCGAAATGTTCGCCGAATCCGACAACAAGTTCTTTTTAAAGAATGAGGACATCCAGTTCACGTTCGTCAAAGACTCAAGTGGCGCGGTCACCGGATTGACCGTTCACCAGGGCGACGGGACGCTGTATGAAGTGATCAGAGGAACGAAGCAATGAGCGAGATCGAACTGCCGTATTCCCACACCGACATCGAAGGTCGCACGTTCTATCACGGAACTAAGGCTGATCTAAAGCCCGGCGACTTGCTCGCGGTCGGCTATTCTTCCAACTACACCGACCGTAAATCACCCTGGATCTATTTCAGCGAAACTCTGCACGCCGCCACTTGGCGCGGAGCTGGCACGCGGCGAAGGCCAGGGCCGGATCTACGTCGTCGAACCGACGGGGCCGTTCATGGACGACCCCAACGTGACCGACAAGAAGTTTCCGGGTAATCCGACGAAGTCCTATCGCTCACGAGAACCGCTCCGCGTCGTCGCCGAACACCTCGATTGGGTGGGCCACACTCCTGAAGAGATCCAGACAATGAAGGACTTCATCGCCGACAAAGAGCCCATCGACGATTAGCCATCTGGAGGCATGAATGAAACCTCGCATCTTTCTAGGATCATCGGGAAAGCAGGCGAATCTGCTGCAGGCCCTGACGATCGGTCTCGAAGGCGTCGCGCAAGTCGAAGCATGGACGACGGTTTTCAATCCTGGTGTCGGCACATTGGAGCGGCTTGTCGAGCTGACGCACGAGGTGGATTTCGCCGCGTTCATCTTTGCCCAGGACGATTGGACGAGTATCGGGGCACCCTCGCCCGACGCGAGCCAGGCATCGCCGCGAGACAACGTAGTGTTTGAAGCTGGCTTGTTCGGCGGAGCACTCGGAATGCGTCGGACGTTCATCCTCCACGCAAACGGGGCAAAGCTGCCTACCGATCTTCTCGGACTGACGTGTGTTCGGTATGACGGCTCAACCGCCGACGCCGAGATCGAATCCATCTCCCAAAAGATTCGTAACGCGATCGAGAACGAAGGGCGTGCGAAGCGGATCGAAGGCCTCTGGTGGCAGTTCTCACTCACCGAACGTACCGAGCATGAACCGTCCGCTGTCAGCATACTGAAGATATCGCGAGATCGCGGCGGAGCGCTCGAAGTTAACGGCCGTGCCTGGCAGGAGGACGGAAAGCTTTCATCGAGATACTGGAGTGAAGCTACGAAAGAGAAACCCGATTCTTCTGGACTCCTCTACTTCTGGAAAGGAGAGAGGCCGCTGGCTGCCGATGCTCCGCGATTGGAGGGCACCGCCGAGGTCACTCTCGAATCCGCCGAACGCGCATCGGGATACTGGACCACGCGCTCCGATCGCGACCCTTTGCTGAACTATCGCACGTCCGGCATCTACGTTCGTGCGGACCCTGACGACCTCGCCGTGCTCGATGGAAACGATATCGAAAAACGTGCCGCATTGGTCGCCGAGCGGATGAGGCGCTGGCAGGCTCTCAGAAACGGTTAGGCTAAACTCGTAACGACCCGCGAAACGCACGAGCCGCGTAGTACGAATCAGCACCGTTGTGAAAGACAAAGACGGTGTCGTAGCGGCGGTCGCAGAAGAGCGCTCCGCCGAGTTTTCTGATCTTTGACGGAGTTGCGATCCAGCTCGACGTCTTCATATCGAACTCTCCCAGTTCCTGCAGCTCACGGTACTGCTCTTCCGACAGCATCTCGATGCCGATTGCGGCCGCCAGGTCGACAGCATTGTTTTCGGGTTTGTGTTCGTTACGTGATTCCCAGGCTTCCCGATCGAAACAAACGCTTCGCCGACCCTTCGGACTTTCCGCCGAACAATCAAAGAAGATGAACTCGCCCAATTTCTTGTCGAACCCGACCACATCCGGCTCGCCGCCGGTACGTTCCATCTCAGCGAGCGACCAGAGTTTTTCGGAATTCGCATCGAGCCTCTTCTGCACATCATCCCATTTAAGTCCCTTGTGACGAGTCATGTTCTTTTCGAACCGATCCTTCAACTCGGTGAGGAGTTCGGCAGTTTCTGACGGCGATAGTTTTTTCTTTGGCATGTTCTTCTTCCTTTATCTAGCTGGCAGCGTCGGGCTGCGACGATCCTTTCGAAAACAGCCGTCTTACCAGATGGCCCTTCCACATCCAAAGTCCCGAAATCAGGATCACCGGAAACGCAACGAATCTTACAACAGGCGCGTAATCCGGCAATTGTTCGAAGGGACTATAGATATATCCGATTATCGGAATTGCAAGGACGAGGTGGATCCAACGAACGATAATGCGTTGGGTAGAGGCGCTGATCATCTTCTGTATCTCCTTAGCTACTTTAATTTACCGACGACCTCTTGCAGCCTGTCGTGTGCCATGCTGAGGCCCGCTGCGAACGGCAGTTTCAGCATCTGATCGCGCAATTCGACGGAGCGATATACTGTCTGCATCTTCAGCCTGCTTGTTTCGTCCATGACCTTCTCAAACTCCAGAAACTCGAGCTGAACGTCGAACGGCGAATTGTCCATCTCGAACGTCCGTGTGATCTTGGAATCAGGGACGAACTCGTGGATCGTCCCATTTGCCCGAAACACGACTGTACCATCGGCTGTCGCGGTCTCGAACTCCCAACCGCCGTGCTTTCTCGGTTCAAACTTTACGACCTTCGTCGTTCCATATTCGTGCGCCATCCACTGCTCAAAAAGCTCCGGCTCGACGTGTGCTCGAAACACCAGATCGACCGGCAGATCGAACTCGCGCGTTATGGTCAGGTCACTCTTGCCGTCTTCGGCGTGGATCTTTGTCTTCAGTTCCATAGGTTTCTGATGATCGACGGGAGTTAGTCGATTAGTGGCTTATCACACTCGACTTATCACTTCGTACTTATTCCGAATAAGTAATAAGTTAGAAGTGATAAGTCGAAC
>JBEBGW010000217.1:0-7640 GCA_040081025.1 Pyrinomonadaceae bacterium
GCTTTTGTCAAGTCTCGTAAATACGGTTGTTTGTATGAATTGCTAACCTTTTTGGACGATTTAGACGCGAAAAGACGCGAAAACCAAAAAAATGATTTGATTTTAATTGGTCTAACCAATTACAATAGATTATCTTATGAAGACGTCGGAACAGAGGGTGCATGAGCGTCGCGAGAACGGCCACAACGTGTGGCTTGAATCGGCGACGGCTAAAATGCCGTTCGGGACGGTCGGCGAATACGCGTGCAACGTGATCGAAACAGAAGAAGCGGTGGGCGAGGCGATGCTCGGCGAGCTTCTCAACTACGCTGACGGAAAGGACGGCGACGTAAATATCGTCCTGTTGGGCGGCCGCGGGGCTCAGGCGATGTACAAGCAGATCCGGGAGCGGATCGCGACCGGTGAACTCGATGAGCTTCTTTCACGGTTGAACGTCTTCACTCAGGATGCTCTTGCGCCGATGCGGATGGTAAACGGGCTCAGTTTCGTCCGCGATTTCGAGCGACTGCTCGGCGACGAATTCTTTGCGAAGATCAAGAGTTTCACGCCGATGCTTACCGAGACCGACGATATCGAGGGTGCCTTGATCGGCTATCTCGATAAGCTCGAAGCTCTCGGCGGGATCGACATCTTTTTCCTCGGACTTGGACCGGAAGTGGACGCAGCATCGCACCTCTGCTACATCAAGCCCGACTCCGGAGCGGCTTTCAAAGACGTCGCAGGGATAATCCCGATCTCTTCGAGCATTTTGGAGCACCACATTTCGAAGTTTAGGGCGGGCGGAAGCGAGATCTCGGCGGACGACGAGGCGGAGTGCCGTGCGGCGACCCATATCTTGACGCTTGGGCCGGCGGCGATCCTTGGAGCTCGGAAGATCGTTCAGTCGATCGTCGATGCCTCGACGGCTCCGGCTAAGATCGAGAGTTTTGCGAGGATGACGGAAACGGTGTTTGCGGATGATGGAGTATTGCGAGAGAAGCAGCTCGACGAGAATCCGGGACTCTGGATCAGACTCCATCCGAATGTCAGTGCGTTTGTTCTCCCAGACCTACTCGGAAAGTAACTTTATGACCGAACCTCAGCCTAAGATCGTTCCCATCAGCGATGTCGCGATCGTCGTCAACCCGGCCGACAATGTAGCCGTGGTCAAAGGCGAAACGCACGGCGGACTGGCGGTGCAGCTCTCTGAAAATGAGATCGTCGTCCTGAAGAGTGAGGTTCCGCCGGGACACCGTTTCGCGGTTCGCGACATTCCGGAAGGTGAATTCGTTCGGCAGTACAACCAGCCGATCGGAACGTCGTTAGGGATCGCCGAGGGCGAGTGGATCACGCACGAGAATATGACCGACGAGGTGCCGATCGTTCGGGACCTGCCCGAGGATATCTCTATTCCCGCTCCCGATTATTTTGACGTAAGCGAAACCGGAATGTTCATGGGATTCCGTCGGGCGGATGGCCGTGTTGGCACTCGGAACTTCATCCTGATCGTCCCGACATCGATGTGCGCAAGCCATGAGGCGACGCAGATCTCGATGATGTCGGAGTTTGTTCATTACAGCCGCGAGAAGTTCCCGAATGTCGATGGCGTCGTAGCGATACCGCACAACAAGGGCTGCGGATGTCAGGACGGTTCGACGCTCGACGTGATGATGCGGACGCTGTCGAATTACGCGGATCATCCGAACGTCGGTGGTGTGATTCTGATGGATCTCGGCTGCGAAAAAACCAACCTGACCTTCGTCGAGAAATACTTAACGAATCGTGAAAAGCCCATCGAGAAGCCGGTGTTCAAGATCGGGATCCAAGACGTTGGCGGAACACAGGCGGCGATCGAGATCGGGCTGAAAGAAGTCGAGAAGATGCTGCCGGTCGTGAACGAGTGCATCCGCGAAGAGTTTCCGATGAGCGAACTTGTGCTTGGGGTCAAGTGCGGAAGTTCCGACGGTTTCTCGGGCATCTCCGCAAATCCGGCGCTCGGCTATTGCTCGGACCTGCTCGTGAAGAGTGGCGGGACCGTGCTGCTGACGGAAGTGCCGGAATTCTGCGGGGCGGAGCATGTGCTTGCTCACCGGGCCAAGGATGCCGACACGGGGCGGAAGATCTATGCGATGGTCGATTGGTACAAGGAGTACGCGTCGAAGTTCGGTGCAGTACTGAATCAGAATCCTAGTACAGGCAACAAAGCGGGCGGACTGCTGAACATTACGATCAAATCGCTCGGTGCGATCTCGAAGGCCGGAACGACCCGGATCGAAGACTGCATCGAGTACGCTGAAACTCCGAAGCTTCGCGGGATCAACCTAATGCAAGGGCCGGGATACGATCAGGAGTCGACACCGGGGCTGGTTGCTTCGGGAGCGACGGTTGTCGTTTTCACGACCGGAAACGGCACGACGATCGGCAACGCGATCACGCCGGTTGTGAAACTCGCGTCCAATAATCGTGTCTTCGAAAAGATGTCGCAGGACCTCGACGTTTCTGCCGGCAACATCATCGAAGGTACCGAATCGATCGAGCAGGTTGGAACTCGGCTTTTTGAACATATCACCAAGGTCGCAAGCGGCGAGATCCAGGCAAAAGCCGAGATCTTGAAACACCGCGAGTTCCAGTTTTGGGCAGAGCAGACGGTTTCGTTGTAAGATTCAATCTTTACGAGATCCGTATGGCCCCAACAAATGTTTTTCAATCTGAACTAGCGGCCGCAAATGCAGGCGTCGCCAATAAGCGAAGCCTGCTTCTGCGACTGATCCGAGCCGAACAGCCGATCACGCGGACGGATATAGCAGCGCGGCTCGAGATCGACAAGAGCACCGTTACCGAGAACGTTAAGCCTTTGATCGACGTAGGCGTACTGCGCGAAGACAAGCTCGATGCGAAAGGCCAGGGCCGGCGTCCGAGAGTCGTCTCCTTTGCCGACAATGGCGATTACTTTATCGGCGTGAATCTCGGTGTACGACGGTCGCAGGTTGGTGTGACGACCTTGAAGGGCGAGATCGAGGAAGAAGAGGATTTCGAAACGCCAACGGCTGCATCGATGGCCCTCCGCCAGACGCGACGCCACATCGATGAGATCGTCCGGCGGAACAAAGACCGGAACTTAAGAATGATCGGCGTGAGCGTGCCCGGTTTGACGGACACGAATCGGCAGTCACTCGTTTTTGCTCCCAATCTCGACTGGCGGAATGTGCCGATCGCGGATGAACTGGCGGTTGAGGGAGTTCGGGTCGTGGTAGAGAACGATTCCACTGCGGCGGCGATGTACGAAGCTCGGATGAAGATCCGCCATTCGGACGAAGGGCTGATGACGAACTTCATTTTGGTTAGGTCGGGCACAGGTATCGGCGTCGGGCTTGTATTGGGCAGTGAGGTTTATCGCGGCAGCGGACAGACACGCGGGATCGCAGGCGAGTTCGGGCATATGACGATCGTCGCGGGCGGCAAGCAGTGCGTCTGCGGCAATCGCGGGTGTTGGGAAAAATACGCGTCAGCGGCAGCGGCCGCATCGTTGTATTTGGGAGATCGGAGGCTTCGGCCAGGTGAATCGATTCCGCGATTCGTTGAGATCGTCGCGAAGGCGGAGAACGGCGACAACCGCTCGCGTCGGACGCTGGAACAGATCGGCGATTATCTTGGAATAGGGATCGCGAATGTGATCATGGGGATCGGAATTCCGCGTGTGATCATCAGCGGACGGCTGGTTTATGGCTGGCAGTTCATCGAACAGCCGCTTCGAGAGGCGATCGACCGGAGCATCGTTGGAAAGACTGAAGGCTGGTCGGTTGAGGCAGGTTCGCCTGCCGGAGCCGCGATCGGCGGAGCTTTGGAAGTCGCCGTGGAAGAGTATCTTGCAACCGTTTAGGAGCGTTTATGCAGGCACAACTCAAACTAAAAGAGATCGACAAGCAGACTTGCTTTGTTAAGGGAACGCATAGGGCAAAGGGCCGAACACGGCAGCTTTCGCCGGAGAATTCGGCTTCGAGGAATCTTTATTACGGCCGAGTCAAGATCGATGCGGGTGACGCTCCGATCGAGTTTTCTACCGAAGATCACGAGACAGGATTTATCTGCCTGAACGGATCGGCTACAGTTGCGACCGGTGAATCCTCATTTCAGTTGAATCGCTACGACGCGTTGTATGTTCCGCGTGATTCGCAGGTTACGGTTTCGACTAAAAATGGATGTGATCTCGCCGAGATTTCGTCCCCCGTCGAGAACCAATATCCTGTTCAGTTCGTTTCGTTTGAGGAGAATCGGAACGACCCGGCGTTGCATTTTATCGCAGGTGCTCCGCCGACCGAACGTGACCTTAACGTCCTACTAGGGAAGAATATCGAGGCCGGACGGATCATGGCTGGGGTGACCTTTTCGACCGAGGGGAATTGGACATCTTGGCCGCCGCATCAGCATCACGACATGCTTGAGGAAGCTTATTTGTACATCGATATGCCCGACCCGGGTTGGGGAATTCAGATGGTATATACCGACCGGAACGAGCCTGAACTTGTACAGGTCGTACATGAAGGAGACGTGGTCGTGATGCCGAAGGGCTATCACCCAAACGTCGCGGCTCCGGGTGGTTCGATCAATTTCCTTTGGATGATGGCAGCGAATCGTGAAGGCATCGACCGCCAGTTCGGTGTAGTCAATGTGCAGCCGGAATATGCTCAGGCCGGTTCGGGACTCGAGGCGTCGCAGAAATGATCCTTGATAAATTCTCGCTTGAAGGGAAGACGGCTCTTGTTACTGGAGCGTCACGGGGGCTCGGCCAACGGATCGCGATCGCGCTTGCCGAGGCCGGTGCGGATGTAGCCTGTCATTCGCGTGAAACAGATGGTGCAGCCGAAGCGATCGCGGCTATCTCCGCTATCGGACGTAAGGCCGTGAGCGTCGTCGGCGACATGGCAGATACCGACGTTCCATGCCGAGTTGCCGCGGAGGCTTTAGCGGAACTTGGGAAAATTGATATCCTCGTGAACAACGCCGGCATGATTCGCCGCTCGCCGGCGGTCGATTTCTCCGAAGAAGATTGGTCCACGGTCGTCCAAGTAAACCTTTCGAGCGTGTTTCGCCTGTCTCAAGCTGTCGGGCGGCACATGGTCGAGCGGGGGAGCGGAAAGATCGTGAACATTGCGTCGCTGCTGTCGTTTCAGGGCGGAATTACCGTGCCTGCTTACACAGCGTCGAAGTCCGGAGTCGCGGGGCTTACCAAGGCTCTTGCGAACGAATGGGCGAAGCACAACGTGAACGTGAATGCGATCGCCCCGGGTTACATGGAGACCGACAACACGTCGGCGCTTCGTGCGGACGAGACGCGGAATCGGCAGATCATGGAACGCATTCCGGCCGGCCGATGGGGTGATGCGGACGATCTGTCGGGAGCAGTCGTTTTCTTGTCCTCCGCCGCGAGCGACTACGTTCAAGGCCACGTGATGGTCGTGGACGGCGGTTGGATGGCCCGATGAGGAAGTAAAAAGTAAAAAGTAAAAAGGCAAAAAAGACGAATGGCGTTGAAGATCAAATCAAAAGATGAATGTAAGTGGGACATAGTTTCCCTCGGCGAGGTAATGCTCCGGCTCGATCCGGGCGATAAGCGTGTCCACACGACGCGATCATTCGAAGTTTGGGAAGGCGGCGGGGAGTATAACGTCGCGCGCGGGTTGAAGCGCTGTTTTGGGCTGGACGCTGCGGTAGTAACGGCGTTGGCGGACAATCCGGTGGGTCGGCTCGTTCAAGACCTGATGTATCAAGGCGGCGTTGATCAATCGCATGTGAAATGGGTGAAGTATGACGGCGTTGGACGAACTGTCCGAAACGGCATGAACTTCACCGAACGCGGATTCGGCGTGCGTGCGGCACTCGGTTGTTCCGACCGCGGCCACACGGCGGTGTCGCAACTCAAGGCCGGAGATATCGATTGGGAGAAGATCTTTGGTGACGAGGGAGCGCGTTGGCTGCACACCGGCGGCATCTTCTGCGCGTTGTCGGAGACGACACCGGAAGTAGCCAAAGAAGCGATGCAGGTCGCGAAGAAACACGGCACGATAATCTCGTACGACCTTAACTACCGCGATTCGCTTTGGAAGGCGATCGGCGGGCAGGCTAAAGCTCAGGAAGTTAACCGCGACCTGGCTCAGTACGTCGATGTGATGATCGGCAACGAAGAGGATTTCACGGCCTGTCTCGGATTTGAGGTCGAGGGCCAGGACGAACATCACTCGAAGCTCGATATCGGGAACTTCGAGAAGATGATCCGTAAGGCGGTCGAAGAGTTTCCGAACTTCGCGGTCGCAGCGACAACCCTACGCAACGCGAAGACTGCGTCTGTCAATGATTGGGGAGCCGTCTGCTTTACAGAGGGCGAACTTCACCAGGCGATGATGCGTCCCGACCTCGACATCTTTGACCGCGTCGGAGGCGGTGATTCTTTCGCTTCCGGCTTGATCTACGGATTCCTGACCGGCGAATCACCCGAATGGGCAGTCAATTGTGGAGCGGCTCACGGAGCCCTCGCAATGACGACGCCCGGTGATACGACCACCGTGGGTCTATCAGACGTTCTGCGAGTGATGAAAGGTGGCGGTGCGCGAGTAGCGCGATAACTCTGTGAGTACCACCTGCGGTAGCGGGTGGGGTTTTTTAGCGTATGGATAAGAAGGAAATAATTGAACAATTAGAATCGCTCGGACTCGTTCCGGTTGTGCGGGCATCATCTGCTGATGAGGCGATGCAGGTGATCGAAGCGATCAAGGCCGGCGGGGTGAACGTGCTGGAGATCACGATGACGGTGCCGGGAGCGGTCCGTGTCATCGAGAAGGTTGCGGACAAATATGGCAGCGATGTTTTGGTCGGTGCAGGAACCGTGCTCGATCCGGAAACGGCTCGTGCGTGTTTGCTGGCCGGTGCTCAGTTCATCGTCAGCCCGGCGTTAAATCTTGATACGATCGCGATGTGTCATCGATATAGTGCTCCTGTAATGCCGGGTGTGCTTACTCCGACGGAGGTAATTACCGCGTGGAGTGCAGGTGCCGATTTCGTCAAAGTGTTCCCGTGCGGAGCGGTTGGCGGGGCTAACTATATTAAGAACCTGAAAGGCCCATTCCCGCAGATCAAGATGATCCCGACCGGCGGCGTGTCACTGAAGACCGCGCAGGATTTCATCAAGGCCGGAGCGAGTGCTCTTGGAGTTGGTACCGACCTTGTTGATGTAAAGGCGATCCGTGAAGGGAATGCTCAGGTAGTTACCGATCGTGCGAAGGAATTCATTGAACTCGTTAAGCAGGCCAGAGCATCCTAGAAACCACGACCAGCATGCAAAAAGACCGCCCCGATAACGGCGGTCTTTTTTACCTATGTCATGGTGGCCAGGGAGGGATTTGAACCCCCGACACGCGGATTTTCAGTCCGCTGCTCTACCAACTGAGCTACCTGGCCGGATGCCTGCGAATGCAAGCAAAACCTGAGTTTAGATAAGCATTTCAGGTATGTCAAACTCGTCGCCGGTTGAAACCAGCGGAGAGGTTTGAACGAAGATGTTTGGGAAGAGGCCTGAGCGTTGCTATTCTTAGATGGTTGGCTGGGTGTTCTGTCCTAGTGAAGCTTAAGTAATGGAGAAGTTGATGAAGTTTTTGATATCTCTTGCT
>JBEBGW010000520.1:0-1975 GCA_040081025.1 Pyrinomonadaceae bacterium
GCCCACATCAATGTTACTGACTATTGCGAAACGGCGAGAAAGCTTGTTCCTGAAATGCGAGAACTCGGGGCCAATGTAATCGTGGGATTGACGCACCTGTTCATGCATCAGGACAAGAAGCTCACCGGCTGTGCAGACTTCGACCTGATCCTTGGCGGCCATGAGCATACGCTTCTCCAATCTTCGGCAAACGGCACAGCGATCTTCAAGATGTGGGCGGACGCTCGCGAGGTCGGCAGGTTCGATCTTTTCATCGACAAGAAGACTGGAAAACTTCAGAGCATGGATTGGGAGATCATCCCGATCACAGACGCGATCCCCGACGATCCCGAATTCGCACCCGTCATCGCGAAATACAAGGCGCTTCTCGATCAGCTTGAAGTGCGTGTCGGAGCGACGGCTGTGCCGCTCGACGCACTTTCGAAATCAGTCCGGACGAAAGAAACAGACATCGGAAATTTCATCGCGGACGCCTATCGAAAGGCGGTCGATGCCGATATCGGATTCGTGAACGGCGGTTCGATCCGGGCGGACCTAGCCTACTCACCAGGGCCGTTGACGAAACGCGATGTGCTCTCGATGCTGCCGTTCAACAATCCGATCGTGAAGGTCGAAGTGTCGGGAAAGACGCTCCTGGATCTTCTCGAGCACGGCGTTGCACGAAGCCGCGAGGATGGCGAGCCGGGTAGATTTCCGCAAGTGTCTGGGCTGAGGTTTGTGTTCGACGCGGGGAAACTCCCGGGGCAGCGGATCACTCAGGCAAGCGTTCGCGGAAAGGCGGTAGATGTTAACGCTAGGTACACGATCGCGACGTCGGATTTTCTCGTCTCCCGCGGCGGTGACGGCTACACGATGTTCAAGGACGCTAAGGTGCTTATCGCTGCGGACGCGGCTCCGAAGGATTCGGAAGTCTTCGAAAAGGCGATCAGGGAATCGCCGAGTTCGACGATCGCGCCCAAGGTCGAAGGCCGGATCTTGCGTGTGAATTAGCGGCTTTCATTTCCCAGCCGATCTACCGCGTGAACGACCAGATTGTCGATGATCCTGTCCGCCGAAAGGGTGATAGACGTCTCGCCTGCCGGCAGTATCGAATAGCTCCAACCTTCCTTGTCCTTTGCGTAAACGACATACCAGAAGGCTCCTTTGACCGGCTTCCATGAAGCACGGTAGTAAGCCGCGTCGCGCTTTGCGGGGCCAACGCTCGGCGAACGTAATTTCAACGCCTTGATCCATGGTGACACCGGGATCAAAGCTCTTCGTCCATAAGAACGTTTCAAAAGCTCATTCTGCACGCCGCCCTGATCATTCCGCAGCGATTTGAAATTGAAATAGATCTGACCCGGTGAACTTTTTTCCCCGCGGATGCCTTGTATCTGGTTGGTTAACTCTCTTGCACCCCAGTTCTCGTTTCGACCGATCCTGTAGGAGGCCAGGCCCGGCCAAATATGCCGTGCCTTCACGTTCTGTTCGTTCCACCATTTTAGAAGAACTGGGAAACTCTGAGCTTTTCGGGCGGTTTCCCAGTAGAGCTGCGGGGCAAAGTAATCTACCCACCCTTCCTGCAGCCACCGCTTCGAGTCGGCGTACAGCCCTTCGTATGCGTCGAATCCTTCGATCCCGAGTTCCGGCATAGGCCGGTAGATCCCAAATGGCGAGATACCGAACATAACTTGCGGCTTCAACCGCTTTACTCCCCGACCGACCGCAACGATAAAATCGTTCACGTTCTTGCGGCGCCAATCGCTTCGGCTCATCGGTTTCTGGTTGCGTCTTGCAGTATCCGTCAGATAGATTTTCCAATTTCGGTCATCCGGAAAATCTATGTCTTTGCCCTCCGCATCTTTTTCAATATACGGGTAGAAATAGTCGTCGAAATGAACGCCGTCGATGTCGTAACGCTTGACTACGTCGACGATCGGACGGCCCCCTTCGAGCTTGACGGCGGCGGCACCACCCGCCTGAAGAAGGCGTCCGG
>JBEBGW010000218.1:0-7606 GCA_040081025.1 Pyrinomonadaceae bacterium
GGGCAAGTTCGCTCCGCTTTCGACCACGCGTTCGCCGTCGATGGTTTCGACCAGGACGCCCGTATATCCGGGGATCGCGAAATTCTCGAGAACAGGGATCGTCGTAACGATCGGGCTGTGCGAAATGGCAGCGGGCTGGACAATATCGACGCTGCTGGTCTTCTTAATTAACGGCGTCGAAGACGGCAGCGGCGTGTCCCGCTGGATCTGGATATCCTGGAAAAATGGCTTGGTTTGTGCCGCAACAGGGATCGAAAGGCCAAAAACGAGGATGGCGAAGCAGTACCAAAGGTAGATTTTACGTCTCGACGTGGGCATTTGATCTTCTGTTTCCGGCCGGCTGTTCTGCGAGGTGCAAGAGGTGCCAACTAGGATTATAACATACCTCTATACTGTGTTTTCAATCCCAAATTTCCTTCACGGAAACCCTCACCGGATTGACGATGTTCAGATGGAGTTTTTTGCACTTTCGATGCTCGATATTTTAGCATCCTTTATGGTATCCATTCGAACTGTTGATACTGTGGTCTAAATTTCCGATTTTGGCAGCTCATTTAGGTCGATTTAGAGGCCTTCGAGGTCGATTTAGACCCGAGATACGGTCAAAAACGGGTTCAGAACCGCATCATTTTGGAAGTGATTTTCGACCCAAATCGCGTAGAACCCTTATTTTTGCTGCATCAAGTGTCCCATGTCCCAGCGTCCCAGCAACACCCCAATTTTTGATCGTCAAAGAACGAAGCCCGGAGTAGTCTCCGGGCCGCTGGAATAATCCCATAACCGTCCGATTGCGTCAATACCAATTTTCCGAACAAGCGATGATCTTAGAAGTATTTAACCAGAGCTTGAGGCCGATCTTCGAGGAGTTTTGAATCTTTTGAAGTCTGCCGCCGTGTTATCAGAGCATGAAGCCGATACTCAGATCATTGACCATCAGCGGGGTCATCGTTGTCGTATATCCGATCGTTGTTCTTGCCGTAGTCTGGCCGCTGGGAGTCTTGTGGGGCGGACCGTATGCCAATACCGTGGCGAATGCACTGTTGATGCCGCTTGATCTTCCGGGCTTCATAATGCGTTCGCTTTTCTCGTCCGAACATTTCACCTATGGGAGAATGCCGATCGAGCAATCCATCCTGATGCTCGGCTGGTTCATTGCGTTCAACGTAGTCCTTTATTACATCCCGATAAGATTGTTTATCCGTTGGCGCGACCAAGCGAGAAAATTGCCTAAGCGCCATCGACATCGATGTCAAAACTTTCGATGACGCATAACTCTCGCGGCGGAACGCTCAGCCGGCAGCCGGTGATATGCGGCGACCTCGTGTCTCCCAATCTTCGAGAGTCGAGACGCTGGTGCAGGCGAAGCCCAAAACGATCGCCCGTCCGTGACCGCCCGGCTATTCTCCCAACGCTTCACCAGATATCTGTCCCGCAGAAACTACCTTCGTCGTTCTAATGTTCGGAATCTCAAGTGAGGAGAATATCCATGGCGTAGTCCTCGCTCAAAACCTGCGGGAGGATGTGGAAAACCACAGACCGTCGACAGTAAAAGTCACCTGTTCGTTCACCTTCGTGGGAATCACAATCATCGTGACCTTTCTCACGCCGATGCGATTCGACTTCCGTATTCTAAAATTTGCCGCCGCGATCGCGTTTATCCCGATAGCTCTTGCCGTCTACGCGACCTCGGGCAGTTCGCATCGAGAGTGGTCGGCGGATGAAGTGCCGATCTCGTTTTGGGCGTGGAAGACGGCCTTGCCGGAAACGGCGGAACTTCGAAATGGCGAGGATAAAGCAGGCGCGACAAAACTATTTGTGCGTGCCGGACAGATGGACCTCAACGACAGGGAGGTGAGACGAACAAGGCCGGCGAAGGGGAATTTGCCGGAGTCAGTTGAGGTCCACCTTGTTTACAACGCTACTAGAGAACTGCTTCGCGGGCTGGAATCCCTTGATGCCGAGAAGCTTTCCACTGCTCTTTCTCAGACATTCGCTGCGGACGTCGAACGGTTTGGTTCCGCGAATATCAAGGGAATTCAACTCGACCTCGACTACCCGACTCGCCTGTTGCCTCAATACGAACGTACGGTCGTCGAACTCCGGACAAAGCTGCCGCCCGGAACCAAGCTCTCGATAACCGGACTTCCGACGTGGATGAACAGTGTCGAGATCAAGCCCCTTCTTGCTGCGGTTGATTTCTGGACACCACAGCTTTACGGGGCCGAGATACCAATCCACATCGGCCAGCCGATCCCGATCTCATCAGCTCGAGAGATCAGACGAGCGACGATCGCTGCACGCGAGATGGGGAAGCCTTTTATGGCGGGTCTCGCGGCTTACGGTTACGCGATCCAATATGACAAGAGCGGCGATTTGGTTGAGCTTCGCGGAGATCTAGATCTTGCAAGCGTCGCCGAAAGCGAATCGTTCGAGATCGTGTCGCAGGAAGAGCTCGGTTCGGGTGCCGGAAACTCAAGGAAGATCTTTCGGGCGAAGCGAGACACCGTGCTCGACGGCTTGGTCTTCAGAGCAGGCGAGAGTCTTGTATTCGATTCGCCGACGATGGAATCGCTTCGCGAGGCCGGACGGATAGTGCGAAGCGAAGCCGGTCATGAGCTTCTCGGCATCTGCGTGTTTCGACTTCCAACCGAGAGCGATTCGACGAATCTGCGACTTCGCGAGATAGTTGACGCGCTGCGAGATAGGCCGGCAACGAATGGCTTTGAGATCAAGGCAAGCCTCGGAGATGGCGGCGTTGAGATCAGTGCGATGAATAGCGGTTCTGCAAGTTCGTTCGCACACGAGGCCTTGGCTATAGAGATCACTGTCCCACCCGGAAGCGTTCGCGGCGTGCTGGCGAACAACGGATTCAGCGGCTTCGAAACTCTCTGCTCTAACGGTTCGGGTGCCCCCACAAAATGCAGCAGCCTACGGGCAAACGTCGTAAGGCTCACACGAAACTCATGGCGGCCCGGCGACGAAGTCTCGATCCGTCTTAACGCCAACTGGAAAACTGCCACTGATCTTACTGCAATTATCGAGACCCGCTCCGACAACAGCCGCATCGACAGAATTCAAAAAACTTTCGCAATCGAGGAAAATACTAATGAAGAGTAGGAACCCGCTCACCGTCGCAATACGCCTTCTCAATACCCACGCTGGCCGTATAGTTGCCGTTGCGATCCTTGCGGTTTCTACGGCGATCGGCTGTGGGTGGAGCATGCTCACGGAGCACTCGGTCAGGTTCAGCTCGATGCGAGGGCGGGCCTTCTACCGGCTCCCGCCGCTGCCGATCGAATACGATCCCTCGACAGGTAAAGAACGCACGCAGGCGGAAGTCCAGAATTACGACGACTACGACCGAGTCCCGTACGAAGAGCAGCAAGCAGCCTACGCCAGACCTGAAAAGATTTGGGACAAAGCTATAGCGGCGAACGAAGCAGGGAGCCTATTGGAGCTCCGGAAGAATCTTGTCGAATTCCTCGAAGAGACAAGGTATGGATCTACAGGCGGTACCGATTCCGAACAAGATCAAAGGAACGTTGCCTCCGATGTGCTCGATGCGATCTCGGAGCAAACCAAGGGCGCGTCAGACGGGGCGGTGATTGAATACGTCAAGACTCGGATCGGAATTCAGGAAGGAACGGTGAGTATCGATTCGGTTCTGTCGACTGATGACCAATCAGTGGCGTCGGTGAGCGAATCTGATAGGGCGAGGCTCGGAGACAATTGGGCATATCTGCAAGCCGCGAGCCTATACGCGTCTGGTCGGAAGGACGAAGCAAGGGTGTCATTCGAGGAACATTCAGCTCGATTCCCGCGAAGCGAGAAGAACGAAGCGGCTCTATATATGGTCGGACGGATCGCTTTGGAAAAGAGTCACAGCCTCGCCGAAGAACGGTGCGGAATTCAGGGCGAGAACTGGCGAGGCGAAAACTTAGCGCCTTCAGAAATCGAGGATCCGAACAAGTGTCGCGATGAGCACTGGCAGGAGGCAGTGGATCGATTTCGGTCCCTCAGATCGAAGTATCCGAGGGGACGCTACACAAAGGACGCCAGCGGTTGGCTTGCTTTCCTCTACAAACGGGGGGGTGAGCGGGCCGAAGCCTTGGCGGAGTACTATCGACTCCTTGGGCAGACAACCGATCCCAAATGGCGGCTTGAGGCAAAAAAGTCGCTGCAGATCATCGGGCACAATTACGACGACGCGACTCTGGATAACGTCGAGGCATTGATCGCGAATGAACCCGACGCTGCATTGGCGTACGCCTATCATCGAATCTACAACTATGCTGTCGATTGTACTTACGAAGAGTTTCAAGCCTGGTGCTGCTATGGCGAAGACACCTGGTCCGAGAAAGAAAAGGAGACGGCGAGAGTCAAGACCCAGGAGGAAAAGGGTGAGCACGAGCTTGAACGAGTTGCAAAGTTTTCTACAGCGATGGTCAATCGGTACGGCGCGAAACGCGTAAGCGGAGATTTCCTGCTTCGAATCGCTCAAGCCCAATTGGAGCTTCAGAATTTTCGAGACGCCCTTGCCTTCGCAGACAAGTCGATCGCGGCCGGAGTTGCGGGAGATTCACGAGTGGAAGCACTTTGGGTAAAAGGCAGCTCTGAGCACCGGATGAAGAAGTTGGCCGCCGCAAGGACCACCTTCACCAAACTCATTGCCGAGTTTCCGAAACACAAATTGACTGAGGGTGCTCGGCGGCTTTTGGCGATGACAGCGGAGGATCAGGACGACCTTGAAGGCGCTCTCGACATCTATTTCGACCTTGGATATGAGCAAGATATCGCTTATTTCGTCGACGTTCTATTCCCAACCGATCGCCTTGCAAAATACGTCGCCGGTCGAACTTCGAACCCTAACCATCCGATCCTTCTCTACTCGCTCGGTGTTCGCTACATGCGCGACGGGCGATGGAACGAAGCCAGAGATACTTTGGGCCGAGTGAAAACTGAGAAAGGCCGCGATGACTATCTGGATAATGACCGCCATCCGACGCGGTTCTATCCGAAGGAGCCGTCGTATTCCTATGGGGAAAAAGTCACTCACATTAAGACAAGCTGGGTAATGCAGGACCTCAAGACGGTCGACATCATCGAGTACCACGAGAAGCAGGTGCGGGCGGCTCAAGGTGATGAAGCCCATGCCGAAGCGATGTATCAGCTTGCGAATGCCTACTTCGAATTGGACGATCTAGCCTTTTACAATCCGGCGATCTGGGACGGCGGACGAACCGGCTCGCTATGGGAGGTTCAATTCAGTGAACACGAGCGGCTACCGAATGAGACCCGTACGATCTTTGACCATCTCCAGACTCACGACCCTTGGGCAAAGGCGATCCCGATGTATGAGGAGATCGTCTCCAAGTATCCGGAGTCGAAGGTGGCGAGCGATGCTCTGTACACCGTGGCCGTTGCGCACGAGAAACTGGAAGGACGAAACAGCGTTTGGTCGGAGATCTATCGCCGCGGGCTCTTTGCAGGACCTAGAAAGGTCACTTACGCCGATGTCAAGAACCTCTTTCCCAACTACCAGCTTCCACGCGGAACGTACGGATGGAAACCCTCAACGCGAACAGTGAATGGCGGTCCGGGCTGGGCTCCGAAACCGAAGCTGTTGCCTAGGTTGACGACTGAGCAACGAGTGATCAGAAAGGCTGAAAAATGGGCGGATAAGTATGGGGCGACGGTCTGGGACAAAGCGGTGGCGATGAAGAATGGGATCAGGGATGCCGCATTTTACGTTTCGGGTGCGATCGCGGGGTACTTGCAGAACTATTATTACCTGGTTTTTACGGGATTTCTCGCGACTATCTTTTGGTCTAATCGTAAAGAGATCTATGAAGGACCGGTTACGAAAGGATCGTTCCTCGCTCATCGCGGACTGGTGTTCCTCGGCAAGTACATCCGCGATTGGTGGGTTGCGGTCGCTGTGCCCTCAGTCATTCCTATCAAGCCCGATGGTCCTTCCGATTCGGGGCCGACACCGGACATCAAAAAGTGATGATTTCGCCGGTTTCGTTTTTGAATCGGAGGCAGCGGGGCAATCAACGGATAACAGATCGTGAAATCCCGATCGATCGGGACTGATAAGGACAAACGTCGTGGTTCTGCGGCGGGATGGCGTCATTCATCCCAATTGTATTGACACGAAAATTTGGCGGGAACTATGATGATAGAGCCCTACAGAAGTGAAAAAGCCGCAAGAGCCAGTAACAATCGACCGCATTAAGGAAGTTCATAGAGAGCGACGCACTGAAATTACGAATCGGCTATCCGAGTTTCGTCAGGTCCGCGAGAAGGGAAATGACGCGAAGCATTGGGAGGAGATGGTTTTCTGTTTCTTTACCGGTGGGTGCTCGGCGAAGATGGGGCTGCGGTCGATCGACGCGGTGAGGCCGCTGTTGAAGCGGGGGTCGCATGACGATCTGATGAACGCGCTGGTCGGCGTGCACCGCTATCCACGGGCCCGTTCGAGGTATATAGTTGAGTCCCGCGATTTTCTGAAGAAACATTGCGGGTTGAAGCTTCGAGCAAAGCTCGAAAGCTTTGATTGCGATCTTTCGAGACGCGATTGGCTGGTGAAGGAAAAAGGCATCAAGGGGCTCGGGTATAAAGAGGCGAGCCATTACCTGCGAAACGTTGGATTCAAAGGATATGCGATCCTTGATAAGCACGTGCTTCGGTGCCTGGCGGAACTGAAAATAATCGACGACCCAAAGCCACCAAATACGCGTTCGAGGTATCTAACGGTCGAGCAAAAGCTTAAGCATCTGACAAAAAGAACCGGAATCGATTTCGACGAGATGGATCTCGTGCTTTGGTCAATGAAGACCGGCGAGATCCTTAAGTGATTTTTAAATCGCCCCGGAAAGGAGAAACGTCATGATCAAACACCCCGTCAGAGACATCTTTTCTCAGCTTCCTTTCCGTCTTCGACGCTCGGTTCTCGCACTCACCATCCTTTCCTTCATTGCCCTACCGATCTTCGCAAACGATGACATAAAGCCGATCTCCGACGATCCCAAATCGCTCGTGAAGCAGGGCGAAAAGCTGATCCGACGCGGCGATTTTGCCGGAGCGGAGCAGCTCTTCAAGCGTGCGATCGAAGCCCGGCCGAGCGATTCCGAGATCAAACTTAAGCTCGCCTTTCTTTATGTCAAGACGCGCCGCTTTGTGGAGGCGTACGAGCTCGCCTTCCCGATCGCCCGGGACGAGCCAAAGAACTCATTTGCGTTTGCCGTTGTAGGCTCCACTTACTTGGGAGCGGGCAGGTTCAAAGATGCCCGCCTGCTGCTCGTTAATTCGCTCCGGATCAAGAACGATCAGCCGCTGGCGTGGGCCGGGCTCGGGATGCTCGACTTCTATGAGAACAAGATCTCCGAGAGTTTAAGAAATTTGCAGGAGGCTGTTTTCTACCAACCATTTGAACCGGACTTTGTTTACGCCCTTGCTCAGGTTTCAGCCCGTGCCGAAAAATATAAAGAAGCGGCGCAGGCATATGAGGATTTTCTCAGAGTCTCTCGCAACACCGATGACGAACGCCGCGCACGTATCAAGGGTCTGATCAACTTTCTCCGTTACTTGGGTAACAAGCAGT
>JBEBGW010000219.1:0-7557 GCA_040081025.1 Pyrinomonadaceae bacterium
TCGTGGATCTCGACGATCGCGGTGAAATCGTTGTCGGCGGTGGGCTGTTGGATTACCTTGATCTTCTTGCTGCGGCCTTCTTTTCGGGTCACACCGACGGTTACAGCCTGCTCCGGGAGCGGAGCGGTAAAGCTGAATGTACCATTCGGTTTCTCGGAGCCTTCGACTGTTTTCTGCTCCAGCGTGTCACCTTTGATGGTGAGTTGAACCTTGTTATCGACGCTTCCGCGCCAAAAGACCTTGCCGGACGTGGATTCCGACTGGGCTTGAGCGGACGAGACGGCGAACAACGCAAATAGCGACGCTATCAGCAAACCAACTTTCATTGTAGGGCCTCCGGGTGACGCTACGATGATACACCGTCATCTGACGGATTTGAAGATTTTATTCGGTGACCTTGAGTGTCAATCCGTCGACCGAAAGGTTCCAATCGAGCACCTCGACGGTTGGATCGGATTCAAGAGCCGCAACAACATCCGCCTTGCGCCCATCTTCGACGTAGAACGCGATGCATCCGCCGCCACCGGCTCCGCAAACTTTTGGAGCGATCGCGCCGTTAGCGAGTGCGTTGTCGATCAACGCATCCATATGCGGCGTCGTGATGTTGGGCGATAGCCGCTTTCGCTGGGGATGAGCTTTTTTCAGGATCTCGCCGAGGCCGTCCCAATCGGATGCGAGCAGAGCCTTCCGAACCGCCACCGAAGTATCGCGAATTCCTTCGAACAGGTCGTAGAGCTCTTTGCTGCCGTCGATGTGGCGTTTTGTGATCTCCCAGTTGTTCGTGCCCGAGTTTCGCGGCTCGCCAGTGTAACAGACGACAACGCGGTCGTGCAGCATCTTCGTATCGACCTCCAAAGCCTCGCGGTGCATTCCGTCCGGACCAAAATGAATCGCCGAAACACTGCCATATTGGGCTGAGTGATAATCCTGATAACCCGTTGGAACTTTGATCACCTGACATTCGACCGCAGCAGCGATCGGAATAAATCGGTCCGGCGAATATCTGTCGCCGACGAGCTTGTTCAACGCCCCAATGCACGCGATGTTCAGAGTCGATGAACCAGCAAGCCCCGCACCAGCGGGAGCTTCGGATTCCGTTATCATCTCGAATCCGGTTTCCGGCTTGAAGAAGTAAACAAGCTTCGCCAATAGCTCCAGTCGGGGCTCGTTCTTGAGTTCCGAAAGCTTGTCGAGCGACGATTCGAACTTCACGCCGCGGTCGATCGATTCGAGCAGGATCTTGTCGTCGCTGCGTGTCTCGATGCGGCATTTCGCAAGCAGGTCGACGGCGAAGTTTACGGTCGAAGCACCCTCGTGAAAGAGATATAAGGGCGGAATGTCAATAGTGCCGCCTGCGAGGTCCACTCGCGTTGGCGCAGAAGTTTCAATTATCACTGGTTATTTGGCCTCAAGTTTAACGAAGAATTGATGATTACGGCGATATTCTACTAGTTGGAGGGGGAAATGCGAATCTGTGGAGCGGTCATTTTTTGGCCGCTGAAGCTGCCTCGGATTTTCGATCGGCCGGTGGCGTCTCCTTTTCGTCTTTTGCCTCGCGGGTCAGGTGGAGCCGCTCGCCAAGATCGTGGAGTTTCTCCTTGCCGACCTCCTCGACTGCGTGCAGTTTCTCTTCGATCTTTCGGACGGTCTCAGGATTTACCTCTTCGACCTTTTCCGACAGCCAGAATCTCTCGACTGCGAAGATGACGACGACCGCGAAGAGGATAACGAAGAATAGGGCGACACCGATCTGCTGGAAATCGCCGATGATCGAAGTGATCGCACCGCTGAAGAAGTAACCTGTTCCCGACAGGATCAACACCCATGTGCCGCAGCTGATCGCATCGAGAATCAGGAAACGATGGAAAGGCATTCTTCCGACGCCGTAAAAGACGCACATCGCGGCACGTATGCCGTAAATGTATTTTGAGATGACGATGGCAAACCCGCCGAACTTGTCGATCAGTTTCTCGATCCGCGGATGGGCCATCTGGTAGAAACGGTAGTCCTTCGCCTTTTCGTGAAAGATCCGTCCTACGCCGTATCCGATACTGTCGCCCACCATCCCGCCGAGAGTTCCTGCCAGAAATACCTTGAAAAAGCTGTATTTGCCGAAGAAGTTGCTGTGAGCCATCGCACCCGAGATCAGCAGTGTTATATCGCCCTCAACAGTACAAAGAACGAACACGGCGTAGATGCCGTATTGCTCGATTATCTGTGAAAGCTGATCCATATGGTGCGGATTTTAACGGATGGTTCTTGTGGCTTCTGCAAGATTAGCTCTCGAGGTAGGATACGTCAATGAATTAAGCCGGGGGTGATCCCGTAACTGATTGACACTCCAGCCCCAACTGGCTAATAATCGCGGTGACCTCGCTAATAAATATGTCCTCTCAGAGCAAAACTCTCGGTATCGAAGTGTCCTCGAATTTTCTTCGCGCGGTAGCCGTCTCTTCCGATGATTCGATCTCCGAAGCGGTCGTCGAGCCTCGGTTTGACGGATCTGATCCCCTAGATCGTATTGTCACGTTCGTCGGAACGGCACTCGCAAAGCTCGGGCCAGTCGATGCTATCGGTGTTGCGATACCCGGCCTCATCAATCGCGAGAATGGTGGTGTCGCCTACTCAGCGAATATGCCCGAAGCGGCTTCGCTGAACATCGCCGAAGCGGTCGGCGAGGCAGCAAGCGTGCCGGTGTTGCTCGAAAACGATGCGAATGCCGCAGCCGTGGCAGAACACGAATTCGGTGCCGGTAGGGGAAGTTCGAGTATGTTCTACGCCACGATCGGCGATGGTGTCGGTGGGGCTTTCATACTTGACGGAAAACTCTGGCAAGGCGCTGGCGGATATGCTGGCGAGTTCGGCTACATCGCTATCGATTCGGAAGGGACGCGGCTTGAGGAGATGGCCTCGACCGTGAATATCGTGCGTCGTACCCGAAGCCGATTCAATCGCGACAGCACTTCGTCCCTCGGAAAACTCCCTGAAGAGCGGATCGGGATCGCAGATATTGTAAAAGCCGCCGACGAGGGCGACGAATTTGCCCGGCTAATGCTCGAACGTACCGGCACGTACGTAGGGACAGCGATCGCGAATGTGATCAACCTGTTGAATCTCGAGACGATAGTTGTAGGCGGGGAGATCACGGGAGCAAAGGACATCGTCGTTGAAGCGATCACGAACCGTGCGAAAGAGCTGTCTTTTGCCCGCGCATTCGCTCAAACAACGATCGTGGCCGCAACGCTCGGAGACGACGCTGCCGCGATCGGCGCGGCTCTAATTGCTCGCCCGAGAGCCTGATCGCTTATCGTTTCTTCTAAGGTAAAGAAGTTTTGCTAATCAAGTCGACGATTGCTTGTAAGTATCTCTAAAGATTACATTTCTGGTGTAGAGAATTTGCGGAATTCGAAACATTTAGTAGAATCAGTGGCAGTTTTACAGTAGTTCTTCAAAGATTTTTTTACAGATTTGACGCTGACTGCTCTAGTTTCGAATTTCCGAAGCCAGGGAGGCGTCGATTTCTAGTTGCTTCGCGGCTCGTGTTTTGAGGGAAATTAAGATGGCTCAATTTTTCCATAAGAGTGCAAACAATATCGCCCGGATCAGTATGATCATGGGCGTTGTGCTTGCCGGTACGGCGTTCTACGTGTACACGCAAGTCGCGCGCTCGTCATATCTGACGGGTCGTTACGTGGAGAAGCAGCAGCCGGTTCAGTTCAGTCACAAGCATCACGTGGGCGACGACGGCATCGATTGCCGGTACTGTCACACGACGGTCGAGACTGCGGCTTCCGCAGGTATTCCTCCGACCCAGACCTGTATGAACTGTCACAGCCAGATCTGGGCCGACAGCCCATATCTTGAGCCCGTCCGAGCCAGTTTCCGCGACAACAAACCCATCGAATGGGAACGCGTCCACGACCTTCCTGAATACGCGTATTTCAACCACAGCATTCATATCGCAAAAGGTGTCGGCTGTTCGACCTGCCACGGGCAGATCGACAATATGCCCGCCGTTTATCAGGAAAACACGCTGCAGATGGAATGGTGTCTCGCCTGCCACCGCGAGCCGGAGAAATTCATCCGCCCGAAATCAGAGATCTACAACATGGAATGGAAGGACGGAGATCTCGAGAAGGAAGATCGCGTGGCCCTGAAAGAGAAGTACAAGATCCGCAGTAAAGAAATGATGACGAGTTGTTCGATCTGTCATCGATAGAGTTTAGAAGAGGAATCATTAATTACGATGCCGAGTCCGGAAAGCAAAAAAGGTTTTGCGCAAACGCGTGAAATGATCCTTTCGCAGAGCGGTAAGCAGTATTGGCGAAGCGTTGAGGAGTTCGCCGGGTCGCCGGAATTCGAAGACAAGATCAAGGGCGAGTTCCCGGTCAATGTCGAGAACTGGGACCCTTCACTCACGCGCAGGAATTTCGTTAAGGTCATGGGAGCGTCCCTCGCTCTCGCCGGCCTATCGGGCTGCGTTATTCAGCCCGCCGAAAAAATCGTTCCTTATGTTACCCAGCCGGAAGATATGATCCCCGGCAAGCCGCTTTTCTTCGCGACCGCGATGACACTCGGCGGTGTTGCTACCGGACTGCTCGCAAAATCGTATGACGGCCGGCCGATCAAGGTCGAAGGCAACCCGGAACATCCCGGAAGTCTAGGTGCGACAGACATTTACGCACAGGCTTCGCTATTGGATATGTACGACCCGGACCGCTCGCAGGAGACGCTTTATCGTGGTTCTCCCAAAAGCTGGCAGGATTTTCTGAAGGCAGTCCGAACCGCCGTTGACGAAGCGGCAAAGGACGGCGGAGCCGGTGTCCGATTTCTCACCCAAACCGTTTCGTCGCCGACACTCCAGGATCAGTTCCGACGGCTTTCAGCCGAGATGCCGAACGCTCGCTGGTATCAGTACGAGCCGGTCAATAAGGACAACGCGATGGCCGGAGCAAAACTCGCTCTTGGCTCGCCCGTGAACACGATCTACAAGCTCGAAAACGCTCAGCGGATCTTGTCGCTTGATGCGGATATCTTTTCAGGGTTCAATGTTCGCTACGCAAAGGATTTTGCCAAGGCCCGCGAACTGAAAGAAGGCTCGACCGATATCTGCCGCCTATATGCTATCGAGACGACACAGACGCTTACCGGAGCGAAGGCAGACCATCGCTTGGCGGTTAAACCTAGTCAGATGGTCGAGATCGCAAAGGCCGTCGCAGCGGCGGTCGGAGTCGGTGGCGTTACCTCGACCAATACGGTAGAACCGGCGTGGATCGCGGCGATGGCAAAGGATCTCGCAGCCTTCCGAGGTAAATCCCTTGTTGTCGTTGGCGACAACCAGCCGCCGGTTGTTCACGCGATAGCGCACGCGATCAACGGTGCACTCGGCAATGTCGGGCAGACCGTTGTTTACACTGATCCGACTTCACCTTACGAGAAGACGCAGGCCGAACAGCTTCGCGAACTCATCACGGATATTGACGCAGGCAAGGTGACTACACTCGTCATGCTCGGAGGAAATCCGGTCTACAACACGCCGGCCGATCTGAAGCTCGGTAAAGATAGGTTCATCGGCGCGGACGGCAAAGATAAGATTCCTCTCCGAATACATCTCAGCCAGCACGTCGATGAGACGTCAGAGTATTGCCATTGGCATGTTTCCGAGAAGCACTATCTCGAGGGATGGACCGACGCTCGTGCATACGATGGTACGGCGACGATCGCCCAGCCGCTCATTGACCCGCTGTATGACAGCCGCTCTGCCCACGAAGTCGTTCAGCTCTTCTTCAAGGAAAACTACGACAAACGCGACTACGACATCGTTAAAGAGTTCTGGCAGGCGCAGAACATAACCGCTGCTCCCGCAGCCACTCGAACCGTGGCGGCGGCAGCGTCACCGACATCATCGGCTAGCCCCACGGCGGCTCATGGCGAGCCGGCAGCATCGCCGAGTCCTGCTGCACACACAGAACCCGCGGCGTCACCGACTCCGGCAGCGTCATCTGCGACAACAGCCGCCGCTCCGGCAGCGACCGCTCCTAGAACATTCGAAGACAACTGGCGAAAGGCAGTTCACGACGGACACATTCCGAACACCGCGTTGCCGGCAAAGACCCTCGCGGCAAATACAGCTTTCTTAAGCCAGCAGCAGCCTCAAGCGGCCTCGTCGGGTCCGCTCGAGATCACGATCCTACCGGATCCGTCGGTTTACGACGGCCGGTTCGTCAATAACGGATGGTTGCAGGAACTTCCGAACCCGATCACCAAGATCACGTGGGATAACGTCGCTTTGGTAAGTCCAAAGACTGCGGCGAAGCTCAAGCTTAATCAGGGTAACGACCCCGACGAGATCTCCGGCGGTGAACGCGGTATCGCGTTCGTCAATACGCACGGCAATAATATGTCCTCCGATCTCGTTACGCTCACATATCAGGGCGGCAAGATAGAGAAGCCGGTTCCTGTATGGATCTCGCCCGGCCAGCCGGACGATGTAGTGACGATCTTCATGGGCTACGGCCGAAAACGCGCCGGCAAGATCGGAACGGGCCTCGGATACAGTGCGTTTGACGTTCAGCGGTCCGATGCGATGAACTTCGGTTTTGGCGAGGTTACAAAGACAGGCGAGCAAACACAGATCGCATCGACACAGATCCACTTCAACATGGAGGGCCGGGATATTCTTCGCACCCTCGATCTCGACGTATATCTTGCAAATCCCGACGTTGGACATCAGCCGGACGAATACGGGAAGACGATGTACGACACGGCGACCGGCACCGACGTTTACCAGGAGTGGTACAAGCACAACCACAAGTGGGCGATGTCGATCGACCTCAACTCATGCGTCGGCTGCAACGCTTGCGTCGTCGCTTGCCAAGCCGAGAACAATATTCCGGTCGTCGGCAAGGAGCAAGTCGAAAAGAGCCGCGAAATGCACTGGCTCCGCGTTGATGCGTATTACTCCGGCACGGACATTAACAATCCGGGCGGCGTCGCAGTCCAGCCGCTGCCGTGTATGCAGTGCGAGCAGGCTCCGTGCGAGGTGGTTTGCCCGGTTACCGCGACCGTTCACAATCCGGAAGGGTTGAACGACATGGTCTACAACCGCTGCGTCGGAACGCGCTACTGCTCGAACAACTGTCCGTACAAAGTTCGCCGATTCAACTTCCTCCTTTATCAGGATTGGAATACGCCGCAGTACAAGCTGCTCCGCAACCCTGAAGTTTCGATCCGAAGCCGCGGTGTAATGGAAAAATGCACCTACTGTACTCAGCGTATCTCGGCTGCCCGTATCGAGGCTGAGAAGGATGGCCGTCGCGTACGCGATGGTGAGGTCGTAACGGCCTGCCAGGCGGTGTGCCCGACGAATGCGATCATCTTTGGCGATGCGAACGATCCGGTCAGTAAGATCGCCGCAGCCAAGAAGGACCATCGCGACTACAATCTTCTGAACGAACTGAACACTCAGCCGAGGACGTCATTCCTTGCCGGGTTGAAGAATCAGAACAAGGAAATGCCTGATTACAAGCCGTTGGTCGTGCCCAAATCGCACGGTGC
>JBEBGW010000220.1:0-7464 GCA_040081025.1 Pyrinomonadaceae bacterium
TCTGTGAAGAACGCATTGAATGCATTCGGAGCTGAAGCGAGTCCCGAGCTTACGCTTCCGAATGATCCGAATGCGGCGTACAAGATCGTCGGTACCGATTCAGTTGGTCCCGTCGCGGGTGCCCAGCTTCGAAACCAGGCAGTGATCGCGACGCTTCTTGGAATGATCGGGATCTTGCTCTTCATTGCGTTTCGTTACGATTGGACATACGCGGCCGGTGCGGTCATCGCGGTGTTTCACGACGTTCTGATTACTCTTGCCTTTTTCTCGATTTTTCAGTGGGAAGTGAGCCTTACAGTGCTCGCTGCGTTTCTTACCCTGGTCGGATTCTCGGTTAACGACTCGATCGTTATCTTTGATCGAATCCGCGAGAACGTTTCGCTGAATCGCGACAAGTCTATCTATCAGTTGACCAACGATTCGATCAACCAGACCATGTCTCGGACGATCGTAACGAACGGACTCGTCTTCCTGTCCGTTCTGGCCTTGGTGTTTTTCGGCGGCGAAGTTCTACGAGGGTTCTCCCTTGCGTTATTCGTCGGCTCGATCGCTGGTACCTACTCGACGATCGCCATTGCTAGCCCAATCGCATTATGGTGGCAGGGCAAGCTCGGAGCGGTTCAAATGAAGGACGTACAGCCTAAGCAGCCGGCCGGCGAAAAGCTAGCTTCGGCGTCGCGCCGCTCAGTTACGCGGCGGCCGGTAACCCGATAGTTTTTTCGGGAACAAATTCTGATAATTGGTGTCTAAATTACCGTACAATTGCCGCGTCCGATTGGACAGGTTGATCTTGATGCGGATGTAAAAGGCTTCGATAAGCGTTTGTAATAAACCTGACCGTAAAGTTTCGTCGAACGTTATAAATCGTGCCCGTTATTCTTGACTTTCGTATTGTAAGTAAATAGACTGCTCTACGTTGCTGGTCAATTAGAATTTTGCATCTGCGTCTTTCCGTGAATTTCGGGTTCGGGATTCTGGAATGTCGGATTTCTTTATGTTGCCGGCAGTCTTGAAAACCCCGCACAAATCAATAATATTGATCCGAAGTTTCACAGAAAATCGCGGCGCTAGAATCTGCCTGAGGACTCTTATGTAATGGAGCGAAAAGGCCGAATTTCTACAACGCCGATTTTGTGTGGATACATCTAAAGACTTGGAAGGTTTTCGCATACCCTGACCTAGTTTGGCACCGGTAGAGAAGGGGAGGAAGAAACGATGTTAGACCAATTAATAGAATCACGAAGCCACGCCGGGGAGGGCAAGACAAGGAACACCCTGATTTTGGGAACACTTATCGTCCTTGTTTTTGTGCTTACGACGATGTGGGGAGTAAGTCTTTTCGGCAAGGACTATGGAATGGGCGCGGATGACCTTTCGCTCGACACGCTAGTCGCGCCGCCGGTTATCGAAGAAGCCCCGGAACCGGAGCCCGAAAAACAGCCGGAGCAGCAGAAAGATCCGAACGTTGATATCCGTAAAGAGATCATCGCGTCGATGACGGAGACCCCGCCGAAACCGCCTGACACCGTAAGCGTTGTCAAGAATACGGTCAAGGAGCGCGATCCGAACAAGTTTACCGTTAAGGGTGACCGCGACTATAGTGCTGCGAACGCACCGCCACCGGATTACGGCGGACCCGTCAACACTACGGGTTCGGGAAGCAATAGCGGCAATTTTGGTGGTGGCGGCGATGGCGATACTGGTGCTCCGCCTCCTCCTGCTCCTCCGAAGCCGAAACCGCCTAAACAGATCTCTGGCGGCGTGTTGAACGGAAAGGCAACCAGTCTTCCGAAACCGCCATATCCGCCGGCTGCTCGAGCTGTTCGTGCGGCAGGTGCTGTGAGCGTCCAGGTTCTCATTGATGAGGGCGGCAGTGTCGTGTCCGCCTCTGCGGTTAGTGGGCATCCGCTTCTTAGAGCTGCTGCAGTTCAAGCTGCTCGCGGTGCTCGATTCAGCCCGACGATGCTTTCCGGCCAGGCCGTGAAGGTTTCCGGGGTGATCACCTATAATTTCGTTCCCTAAGTTCGGGGAATCAGGGGCTCTCTTCATGAGAGCCTCTAAAGTTTTATTCAGTTAGCGTTACGCAATAGATAAGATCTTTTCGATTTTCTTTGGAGGAAAAACCATGACCTTTTTTGCCAGCCTTTTGGGCTTGTTGATGTTCTTCGCTGAGGGCGGTGCCAAGATCTCATTCGGTATCTACGATATCGCAAAGAGTCTGACGATCCCTGGCTGGATCGTTATCATCATCCTTTTGATCGAATCAGTTTACCTGATCGCAGTCGGGATTGAGCGTTGGCTCACGTACAACAAAGCCCGTCAGCAATCGCGTGCTTATGCTCCGAAAGTTGCTCAAGCACTTAAGAACAGCAACATCGACGAAGCTATCGCCATCAGCGACAAGCACAAAGATTCGCATCTCGCAATGGTCGTTTCGTCCGGCCTGAAGGAGTTCAGTGCTCATCAGGGCAATACCGACATTTCGGCCGACGAGATGGAAGCGTCGAAACGTGCTCTCGACCGTGCCATTGCAGTTAAGACCGCCGAACTGAAGCGAGGACTTTCAGGTCTTGCTACGGTTGGCTCGACCGCTCCGTTCGTTGGGCTATTCGGAACTGTGGTTGGTATCATCGGTGCGTTCGTCGCTCTTGCTCAGGCTGAGAACGCCGGTATTGGTGCCGTCGGTGCTGCTATCGCGGAAGCTCTCGTCGCGACTGCATTCGGTATCGCTGTGGCTGTTCCCGCTGTGTTGCTCTTCAACTACTTCACGAACAAGGTCACGAGCTTTAGCGTGGAAATGGAAAACTCGGCTTCCGAGCTGGTTGACTATTTCATCAAGCAGCGTACGAAAGCTCTCAAGGGCTAGGTTGACCGAGTTTAGTTTTTAGAAGGGAGAATAGCCATGGCCGGAAAAGTCGGTGGAACCGATGAATACAACTCGGAGATCAACGTGACCCCAATGGTGGATGTCATGCTGGTGCTGCTGATCATCTTCATGATTGTCACACCGCTGCTCCAACAGGGCGTCACTGTTAACTATCCGAGGGAAATGAATTCGCCTGTTGAAGACGGAGAGATCACTAAGGATACTTCCGTCGTTATCTCGATTCCCGACAATAACAACTTCTATGTCGGCAAAGATCAATATCCGATCGACGGCCTTGGTGAAAAGATCAAGACCATGATGAGAGACAAGGCGCCCGATAAGCGCATTGTTTACATCAAGAGCGGCGTTGATGTTGAATACGGAACCGTAGTGAAAGCGATCGACGCGATCCGTAAACAAGATATCGACAAGATCGGGCTTGTTGCCGATAAGAAGAAAGGGGGAGCCGAGGCGAATTGATCTCGCGGGCCGCGGTTTAGGCCTGCGGCTCAAGGACAAGGAAAGTTATGGGAATGTCATCCGGGGGTGGGTCAGGTGAAGCCACTCCAAATATTAACGTAACACCGTTGATCGACGTGCTTCTAGTACTGCTGATCATTTTCATGGTGATCACGCCGGTCAAGCCCAGCAAGTTTGAAGCGAAGGTTCCGGCGGAGCCGAAGAACCAGCAAAACCTTGACGTTAAACCGAATCCGCTTACTCTCGTCGTGACCATTAACGGTTCCACGAAGGGCGTAACACTGAATAACAACGCTGCCGGTGATGTTAGCGATGCCTCGGCCTTGACTGCTCAACTGCAGGAAATATTCAAGACCCGTGAGGCTAATGGCGTGTTCCGGGAAGGGACTAACGAGATCGAAAAGACGATCTTCATTAAGTCCCCGACGTCTGTCAGGTACGGAGATGTGGTCAAGGTGATCGATGCCGCGAAAGTCGCGCAAGCGTCGCCGATCGGGCTTCAGATCGACGACCTTAGTGCTAACTGAATAAATCTGGTGAAAGCAGGCGGCAGGTTTTTGACTTGCCGCCTGTCACCACAATCGGAGTCTATATAATGAGATTGTCTCGTTTTGGGGTATTATTCTTGATCGCCGCAAGCGTCCTCGTTGGGTCGAGTTGCGGTTATTACAGCCGGATCATGTCGCGAAAAGATCTCGTCGACGGATCAATGGCATATAGAGAGCGAAAGTTTGCCGAAGCTGAGCAGCTATTTCGCAAAGCCGCAGCCAGAGATCCACAGGGTACGACCGTAGAAGGAAAGACTGCGCAGGTTTTCCTCGCTCGTACACTCCACTCACGATTCATAGGTGATAGGCAAAAAACCGAACTTGCTGACGAAGCGATCAGAGAATATCAAAAGGCCTTAGTCATCTCGCCGAATGATCAAAGTTCTTACAAGGCGGTCGCCAGCCTGTATGAGAATCTGCAGAAGCCGGATGACTGGCTGAAGTGGGTCACTGATCGTTCGACCAACAGTTCTATTGATGCTCAGTACCGCGCTGAGGCCTTGACCGCACTTGCTGCGAAACAAAATACCTGCGCCAGCGAGATCAGTGATACTGAGGCGACTAAGAAAACGATCAAAGGTGCCGATGGTAAAGAGGTTTATCAATTCGTTAAACCCGCTGATCAACCACAGTTTGACAAGCTAAAGGCTTGTGTCGCAAAGGGGCAGGAGTTAATTGATCAGGCGATCGGGGTTGAACCGGATCCCGTGAAGAACTCAAAGTCGACCGATCTCAAATCGCTCACGGACGAGCAGCTTAAGCAGCTTCTTGATTCGGTGAAGATCTTCGAGTCGACCCGATCATATCGTGCCAGCATCGCGATCCAGGCCTCTCGGCTGGCCGAGATGGAAGGCCGCAACCCTGATCGTGACAAGCTAAAAGCCGATGCGGATACATTTCGAAAGGCCTACACCGAACTCGGTGAGGTTAACAGGAACATCCAGACTGAGGTAGATACTCGTCGAGCCGCTGCTGAAGCCGCCGCAAATGCGAACGCCAACGCGAATGCTGCGAAGTAGCTGGTAGCCAACCTTTATCTGATTATTGCGGTGCTCGTTGGAAAGCGAGCATCGCTTTTTCTCTATCTGGCCATGATATTTCGGTAGAATGATAGCTAGCTGCAAATGATCCGCATCGAAGACATCATCGAGAAGGTGGAGATGAATCGGCCGAATCCCGACGTCGAGTTGATTCGCCGTGCTTACCTCTTCTCGGCGCTGCACCACAAGGGCCAAAAGCGAGCCTCTGGGGAGCCTTACCTGGTCCATCCTCTCGAGGTGGCCGACATCCTCGCTGAGATGCGGTTGGACGAGGTTAGCGTGTCCACAGGCCTGCTTCATGACGTTGTCGAGGATACACTTGTCGATCTTGAGACCATCCGAACCTACTTCGGTGATGAAGTAACTCTTCTTGTCGACGGCCTCACCAAGATCGCTCACATTAGTGATCTTTCAAAGGAGCGCCAGCAGGCAGAGAACGTACGAAAGATGGTCCTTGCGATGATCACTGACGTTCGAGTCGTGCTTATCAAACTTGCAGACCGCTTGCACAATATGCGGACGATGCAGTTTCTCAAGCCTGAGAAACGGGCACGGATCTCTCAGGAAACGCTGGATATCTATGCCCCAATTGCTCATCGGCTCGGTATGGGTAAGCTTCGCAGCGAGCTTGAAGATCTTTCTTTTCAGAATCTATATCCCGACGAATACAAGCGCCTTGCGAAAGACGTTGATGCACGCAGACCAGAATTGGAGGCGACGCTTGATCGTATTAAGTCGACGATAACCGAACGTCTTCATGAGAATGATGTGCCGATCGTCGCTATTGAGGGCCGGGTAAAACGCCTGTACTCACTTTGGAAAAAATTGAAGAAACAGAAGATCGCGATCGAACAGGTGTACGACCTAATAGCGACTCGAATTATCACACCCAATGACCGGAAGTACTGTTATTTAACCCTCAGTGTAGTTCACGATCTCTGGACGCCGGTACCAGAGAGGTTCAAAGATTGGATCGCGATCCCGCGAGATAATCTTTATCAGTCGCTTCATACTTCAGTGATCGGCGACGGAGGTCAGCCGTTCGAAGTACAGATTCGTACCGAGGAGATGCACCACATCGCCGAAGAAGGAGTCGCGGCTCATTGGAAATACAAAGAGAAAAAGCTTGGTGCGTCGAGCGAAGACGAATCCCTTGATGAGCTTCGAAAGACCGTCGAAAAGCTATTACTGCCTTTGGTCGAAGATTCCGGCTCCGACGAGGATTCCGAAGACTTCATAGAATCACTGAAGCTCGACCTGTACCCAAAGGACGTTTACGCCTTCACCCCTATGGGGAAGGTCATTCAACTGCCTCGCGGCTCGACGCCTATCGATTTTGCCTACGCTATCCATTCGGAGGTTGGGGACAAGTGTACCGGAGCGAAAGTAAATGGCCGAATAATACCGTTGCGGACCGAGCTTCAGAATGGCGACGTGGTCGAGATAATGACCACGCCGAATTCGAAGCCGTCTCGTGATTGGCTAAATTATGTCATCACTGCGAAGGCCCGAAACCGGGTCCGGCACTTTATCTCAGAACAGCAAAGGGTCGAGTCGATCGACCTCGGGCGCAAGCTGCTTGAGAAAGAGGCTGACCGCTTCAAGATTCCGCACAAGAAGCTGATCAATAGTGAGACAGAGATGCGCCGAATTGCCAACGAATACGGTCTTGGCAGACCCGACGATCTTTTGGCCTCGCTCGGGTACGGCAAGACATTGCCGCGGAACGTTCTTGCCAAATATCTCGGTGCTGAGAAATTCGCCGAATTAGACCCCGATAAGCGAAGTGAGACCAAGATAGAAAGCGGTCTCAAGGCTGTCAAAAAGCTTATTGGCCTCGGCGAGGACGCGATCATCGTCAAGGGCGTCGATAACCTGTTGACAGCACGGGCCCGTTGCTGCAATCCGCTGAGAGGAGAGGAGATCGTCGGCTATATATCCCTTGGAAAGGGAATCGTCGTTCACAACAAGAAGTGCAAAAACGTTCGCCAATTGATGGTCAATAGGGATCGCATCTTTGAGGTTGAATGGGCGAAGTCCGAGAAGGAAGAGATCCAATCAGTCTCTATTCTCGTAACGACCGAGAACCGTACCGGAATGCTCGCTGCGATAACTAACGCGATCGCCGAAATAAAGACTGGGATTCGAGACGCACGCGCAAAAGTTTCACGCGACGACAAGGGATTTATCGAGGTTACCGTTGAGGTCTACGACAAGAAACATCTCGACCGCGTGATCACCTCAATCGCAAGTTTGCCCGGAGTTATCGCGGTTGAAAGGTCTAATATCTAGCACTCCGCTTTGATTTCCTGCCCGTTTTTCGCTAACATTTCCCTTTTGCCTTAGCCAAAGCTAATAAAGCAGGGAATCAATGAAAGAGATAATATCTACCGACAAAGCACCCGGGGCCATTGGCCCTTATTCGCAGGCGATCAAGGCTGGCGGAATGTTGTTCTGCTCGGGTCAGATCCCTATCGATCCGGCAACCGGCGAATTCGTGGCGGGTGGCGTTGCTGAGCAGACGGAACAG
>JBEBGW010000221.1:0-7434 GCA_040081025.1 Pyrinomonadaceae bacterium
GATGCGAAGCCGTTCACTAGTTTGATATCGAATCCGTTGGCCGCCGCAAAGTTGCCATAGACCAACATGCCCAACGCCCAAAGAGTAATGACCAAAACGAACAGCATCGGCAGCAGCGTGAATGCGATCCGCTTGCGTGCCTGGTGCAGCCAAACCGTGATCGTAAGCAGCGAGAGTGCGGCGAGAAGTTGGTTCGATGCGCCGAAGAGGGTCCAGAAATCAAGGTATGATCCCGGTTTCGAAAAGAAGATGAGTACGAATGGAACAGCGACAGTACCGATAGTCCCGACGATCGCCCCGAACCTGCCAGGAATGCCGCAGATCTCCTGCACGATGTATCGCCCAAGCCGCATCGAGACGTCGAGCGTGTCGAAAATGAACGTCGAGAACGCCATCGCACCGAACGTGATCGCGAATTGCAGATTCTCTTTGCCGATGATGAGAGTCAAAAACTGGCCGAGCCCGTTGCCGTAGATCTTGCCAGCCGAAAACGTCTTTCCGTCCGGCCCCGTGATCATCTCGTTCGCCGCGACCATCACGACGACCATCGCGATGAACGCAACGAACCCTTCGGCCAACATAGCTCCGTAACCGATCGGGCGCGAGTGCGATTCTTTCTCGATCTGCTTCGACGTCGTTCCTGAACACACCAAGCCATGAAAACCGGAACACGCCCCGCACGCGATCGTTACAAAGAGGAACGGAAACAGCATCCCGGTCATGCCGCCGACGTCAAACGACTTGAACGCAGGTTGGGTGATCTCATATCCGCCAAAGAAAATGCCGATCACGCCGACGGCGATCGCGGCGTACAAGACAAAACCGCCGAGATATCCGCGCGGCTGGAGCAGTGCCCAAACCGGAACGAGCGACGCGACGACACAGTAGAGAAGGATCAGGATCGACCACGTCAGATGGCCGAGCGCGAATACGTGAGAGAACTGGGTTCCAAGATACGAAAGCGCGAACGTCGCCGGAACGAAGATGATCGTGACGAGCCAGAGCGGCGGCTTAAGATACCGTTCGACCAGTCCGAGAACGATCGAGAGCAGGAGGTAAGCAATGCTTGCAAATGCCACCGCACCGCCCGGATTGAACCGCGTCTCGCCAGCCAGAACGTCATCGCCCGAAACGAACGTTCCGGCAGTAATATCCGTGAACGCGACAATGATGTAGATCAGTGCGATCCATATAAACGCCATCATCGCCTTGCCCGCACCCGTACCAAGCTTCTCCTTTGTGATCTCGGCAACGCTCTGCGCCCCGTGGCGGACGGACGAGGCGAGAGCCGCGAAATCGTGAACCGCCCCGATCAGCACTACGCCCAACGCAACCCAGATCAGCGAAGGCAACCATCCGAATGTGATGCACGCAATGATCGGCCCCGCGATCGGGCCGGCGGCAGCGATCGCCGAAAAATGCTGGCCGAACAAATAGAATGGCCTTGCCGGTACAAAATCCTCGCCGTCGTTCACCGATACCGCCGGAGTCGTGCGGCTGTCGTCGAGCTGGAACTGCTTCGTTATCCAACGACCGTACGCAAAATAGCCGAAGACGAGCCAGGCTACGAAACCTATCGCGAGTAGAGTAAGCATATCGAAAAGTGAGAATTCAGAATGAGGCTTAGTAAATTTACGACAGATGCGGAGCGTCGGCAACTGGCAACACGCTCACGTGAAGTTTTATAGTTGGAGAATGGAAAGATCGCTTCAGGAAGAGTTTTCGCCCGAGGGTATTTGCTTCGGATGTGGACCGGCGAATGAGAAAGGTTTGCGGATCCGAAGCTTTGCCGACGGCGACGAGTATGTTGCGGAATTTCACGCTGAGCCGCACCACCAGGCGTTTCCAGGCGTTCTCAACGGCGGGATCATCGGAGCGTTGCTAGACTGCCACTCGAACTGGGCCGCCGCACATCACCTGATGAAGCAACGCGGCGAGGACAAGACTCCTTGCACCGTGACTGCCGAATTTCACGTTAAGCTTCTCCGACCGACGCCCGTCGACGGTCCTATCACTCTCAAAGCTCGCGTCGTTGAATCAACACACGACCGAGCGACTGTCGATGCGGAACTCATTGCTGGCGGCAAAGTCTGTGACACATGCCGCGGAGTCTTCGTCGCCGTTAAGGAAGAACATCCGGCTTTTCATCGGTGGTAGCCTGGGAACGCAGGCGTCCCGCCTGCAAGCTTGGGAAGCAAGCTAAGCCGCTCGAAGTTTCGCGATGTGGTCGGAGTATTCAACTTGCAGGTTTAGTCTCTGAAGCCACGCCAACTGCTCTCCCATCAACAGTGGCAGGTGAATAACGTCCGAGAGGGCATAATCAACTAACTCATCCGACCAAATGCCGTCCCATTTTTTCGTGAACTTCGCTCGCTGGGATTTATCGAGGTCGATGGCAAAGTAGCGATAGAGGGTTTCGGCGAGCGATGCGGACTGGTTCGCTCCGCGGGTAAGGACCTTCTCGGCGATCATCGTGTCGAAGACGTTCTCGACTGACCAGCCGGCGGCGGTCAGAAAATCCAGATCGAACTTTGCGGTGTGAAATACCTTTGTGATCGCCGGATTCAAGAGCAGATCAGCGAATCGCCCCATCTCGATGCCTTCGCTGAGCGGTACAAGAACATTGAACTCGCCGTCCGAGAACTGGATCGAATAAAGCTTCCCATACTTCGCCGACAAGCCCGAGGTCTCCGTATCGCAGCCAAGCACCGACGCCATCGCCAGTTGGTCGCAAGCCGTCGAGATCTCGTTTTCGGTTCGGGTGATAAAGACTTCCATTCGTCGCTAACGATTTTCCCGCAAAGATGCAAAGACGCAAAGAGCAGTTCGGTTGTATTATCCTAAAAGCACGATATGGCGACGAAATTAACACCAACAGAGGCCCGAGTTCTCGCAAGTCTTGTTGAAAAGCAACTGACGACGCCAGAGTATTATCCGCTCACGCTGAACGCCCTGACAGCCGCCTGCAACCAGAAAAGCAATCGCGATCCGGTGATGTCGCTTGGAGATATTGAGATCCAGGCGGCGATCGACAGCCTACGCGACCAGAGTCTTGTTTATCTTTATTACGGAACGGGTACCCGCACCGTAAAGTACAAGCACATGCTGCCTGGCGTCTTCGAGCTCGATGCGGCGGGAGTCGCGGTGATGGCCGCGCTAATGCTCCGCGGGCCGCAGACTATCGGTGAGATCCGTGAACGATCCGGACGAATGCATGAGTTCGGTGATCTAAAGGAAGTTCAGGAAACGCTCGATGACCTTGCCCGTCGCGACGAACCGCTGCTCGTACGCCTCGAACGCCAGCCGGGCCAAAAGGAAGCGCGATACGCTCATCTCCTTTCGGGAGAGATCGACGTCAGCAGTTTACCGACTCCGGGCGAGAAACGATCTTCCGGATCTGCGGACCCTTCGCGCGTCGAAGCTCTCGAAATCGAGGTTGCCTCCTTAAAACAAGAACTCGCCGAATTCAAAGCAACATTCAACGAGTTTCGAAAACAGTTTGATTAGCGGCTCAGTGACCGTGGAGATGCTTGTCGAGAAGGTCGTCAAGGGCCGGCTGATTTACCGGTTTGTAGAGCACGTCGCAACAACCAGCCTTGCGGGCTTGCTCCAGAATGTCGTGGTAGCCGGTAACCGCGACGATCGGTGTCTGATCGAGGTCCTTTAGTTTCTTGATCAGCGTCGCAGCAGAAAGTCCGTCGAGCAGCGGAAGCCCGATGTCCATCAGGATAAGGTCTGGCAAGAATTCTTCCGCTTTTTCGATGGCTTCGTAGGCACCGGCGGCCTCGATCACGGAAACTCCTTCCCGCTCGATCATTACGCGCATCATCGTCCGCGAATCCTCGATATCTTCGACCACTAATACCCTTTTTTGCATCGTTTCCCCTAAGCTCGCAGTACAAACAATGTTTACAAGCTTATGAGATGCGGGGAACTAATGCAAAGTTTGTCTAAAAATAAAGCCGGGTCGGTATCGTAAACTGACGAGTAGCTGCGGCGTTCTGCGAATCGCGAGCTTCGAGCGTGAAGGACCAGGTTCCTTTGAGCCTCGGCCGTCCGTGGACTCGCCCGGTCGCCGGGTCAAGACGCATCCCCGGGGGGAGCTTTCCCGAGATCACCGACCACGTGAACAACGCCGAACCGCCTGTCGCCTGCACCGATTGCTCATACCACCGAAACAGCGTCGAGTGGGGCAGAGATGAGGTAGTTATTTGAACAGGAGCAACTGCGGTGTACTCGTATGCTCCCGTGTCGGTCGAGCCGCTCAATGGACGAGCTTGTCCCCCTTGGTGCCTCACATATTGCCGATCAACGGGGAACAGGGCGGCATCGGGATGAAGCGATGTTCCGGCATCTCTCGCCGCAGCAGTATTGGACAGTTTGAAGTCCTGAGTGGCAGCGTCCACAAAGCCGGGCGACGAGCCCGTAAGCATCGAACCGCTAACGCTCCCGGTGAATGCGCCGCCCTCGTGGGAGTTTCGCCAACCTGTCTTGGCCCAATTATTTGTGATGCTAAGCGTTCCCGCTTCAGCGAGCATTGCGAGACTCGTGCCCGCAGCGGTGTTGAAAAAGATATTGTTGCGGGCGTCGCAGAACTCTTCGTTCGTCGATAATCTCATCACGACGGAATTGCCGGCTCGGATCGAGTAGAGAGTGTTGTTATATAGGTAGAGCGTGCCTTTGCGATAGTTCTCGGTCGTGCCGCTGTCGCCGCCGTAGTGGATCGCCTGATTGTTCCCACCATCCTGCTTGATCAGGATGTTTCCGTAAACAAAGGTCTTGCGATATTCGGGTGCATTCCGAATGTGGATCGTATCCTCGCCGTCGACCAGATCGATGTTGCGGTTGCCACCCTCGATCCAGTTGTATCGAACAACCAGGCCGGCCGAGCGATCCTTCAGATTCACACCGGGTGCGCCGGATCGCAGCGGGCCGAACCGGTTGTATTGAAAGGTGATGCCGATCGCGGCCGTGTAATTGTTGTGCTGCAAAATGCTTCCGGAAACTCCGTTGCCGTAGATGTAGTTGCCCTCGACCAGAATGTTTCGCGAAACCGCATCGTCGCTTGACGCAACAAAGAAGCCGTTCGCTCCGTCGGTGATAATGTTGTTGCGGATCGTGATGTTCTCGCCTTTTTCTACGTAGATAGGCGAGGCGGAGGTCGAGTACGTCTGAAGGGCTCCGTTGCGTCCGGTGAATTGATAACTCGGATGGGCGCCGCGTATTTCGAGATTCTCGATCACGATGAACTTCGGCATCGTGTCCTGCGGGACATTCGCGCCACCGATCTTTATAGTCCCACGCGTCTCACTCCAGAAGTTTAGACTGTTCGGAGTCGTCGCCCCGTTCCCGTCGATTACCGGCAGTTCGCCGTTCGGTCCCGGCACGCCGCGAACCGTGATCGGAGCCTGAGCCGTTCCCTGCCGGCATATCACCCATTTCTCTTTATAGGACGCTGACCGCCAATGGATGAGTACCGTATCGCCCGGCTGCAGCGTCGTCCACGGAACCTCGGCGATCGTATCCATCGGAGTTCCCTCTTTAACCTCATAGATGGCAGCATCTGCAACGACGAACAAACACAGGATGGCTAACGCGCTGGAGATCGTGTATTTCATTCTTTAATGCAAAAAAGGACAGGAAATATGACCGGTCAGAACGACCGAATTTGAGGGATGTCCCTATTATAACCAGATTAAGAATCAAGGTGGAGTTCCAAGTCTGATTCCATGTCGCGGTTAGACTAAGTGTGCCGCCTGCACCGCGCGCGCCGGAGCGCCCAGGGCTTTGCGATCGAAAATGTTAGATTTGAGATGTGTCCGGCGGAGTCTACATCCACATACCGTTCTGCAAATCGCGATGTTCTTATTGCGATTTTGCCACCGACGTTTATCGCAGCAACGACGCTGTTGAGCGGTATGTGACGGCTCTGTCCGCGGAGATCCGGGCGTTTGAGCCACGACGGATCGCGATCGATACGATCTATCTCGGCGGCGGTACTCCATCACTGCTATCGCCATCGCAACTCGAATCGATTCTAGGTGAAACCAGAGAAGTCTTCGACGTTTCTGCGGATGCGGAGATCACGTTGGAGATGAACCCGGCGACGGTGACGGCTTCTTCACTAGCCGAATATCGCGAACTAGGCGTCAACCGTGCGAGCTTCGGAGTTCAGACCTTCAACGAACGCGACCTGAAACTACTCGCACGCGGTCACGATGCTAACGATGCTCGAACCACTTTCGAACTCTTGCGTAAGGCGGGCTTCGATAATGTAAGCTTCGATCTTATCGCGGGACTTCCCGGCCAATCGGTCAATGATTGGCGAAGGAATCTGGACGAAGCGGTTTCGATGAAGCCGGAACATCTTTCGCTCTATCTGCTCGAGATCCACGAGGGGACGCCGCTCGCCGAACAGCTACGATCCGGTCGCCGACCGATGCCGGACGAAGAGCTTGCGGCGGAAATGTACGAGTTGATGATTGACACGCTCGAGGCGGCAGGATATCGGCAATACGAGATCTCGAACTTCGCCAAACCAGGCTTTGAATCTCACCACAATACGAAATATTGGCGGATGGATCCGGTTTATGGTTTCGGAGTTTCGGCACATTCCTTTGACGGCACCGAGCGCTACGCGAATGATCGCGACACTGCGAGCTACGTGGAAAGGCTCACCGGCGGCGGCCAGGTCGAAGTTTATCGAGAAAGGATCAACCAAGCTTCTGAATCAGTATTTCTAGGCCTTCGTTTGAACGAGGGAATCGATATGGCTGCTCATCTAGCGAGGTTCGGCATCGACGTGACCGACAAGGTGGCGGCGCTGGAATCTGACGGGCTCGTCGAGGTCGAAGCCGGTCGTGTCCGGCTGACCCGTCGGGGTATGCTTTTCTCCAATGAGGTTTTTGCTGAATTCGTATGAAGGTAATCATCGCAATCGCATTTCTTGCTACTTTCCTATCCGCCCAGCTTCTGCCAAGAGTCGAGCGTGAGTTTCGTGCGGCGTGGATCGCCACTGTCGATAACATCGATTTCCCTTCGAAGCGGACCCTCAGCATCGACGAACAGAAAGCCGAACTCATCCGCGACCTGGAGGTCGCGAAGCGGTTGAATTTGAACGCGGTCATTTTTCAGGTACGGCCGATGGCGGACGCGATGTACCGCTCCAACCTTGAACCGTGGTCTGAATACCTCACGGGCAAGATGGGACGTGGTCAGGCGTTCGACCCGCTAGAATTTGTCGTTGCGGAAGCTCATAAGCGAGGTATTCTGGTTCACGCCTGGTTCAATCCATACCGGGCTTACCACCCTTCGGCGAAGACCATTTCTGACGACCATATTTCGAAACGCCGGCCTGAATTGGTCGCGAAGTACGGAAAATATCTCTGGCTCGACCCGACCGACCCCGAAGCGAGCCGGCACAGCCTGGACGTG
>JBEBGW010000014.1:0-26442 GCA_040081025.1 Pyrinomonadaceae bacterium
TCAGATTTCGACGAATTGTGGCTCTTTGCGCTCGACATGGGCGATGGATTGACGACGAGCGATTGCAAGGGAATCACGAAGTTTCGACAACGCGGAGGCGGCATACTTTCCGCTCGTGATCATAACGACATGGGCTCTTCGCTATGCACGCTCGGCGGGGTCGGAGCGGCGCATTTTTTTCATTCAAAGCAGCAGGACCCGGACGAATCGCGCCGCTGTCGTGACGACAACGTCACACTAAATATCGATTGGCCGAACTACCATTCCGGAGCTAATGGCGACTTTCAAAAGATACAGGCGGTTGAACATCCGCTTCTTCGACGGGCCGATGGGACATTGATAGAATTCTTCCCCGCTCACCCTCACGAAGGCGCAGTAGGACTACCGGCTGAGGGCGGCCCCGCGAGCGTGATCGCAACAAGCAAAAGCCAATCCACGGCCAGGCCATTCAATCTTCTCGTTGCGTTCGAAAATTCAGTCGATACTCACGGGAATCATTGCGGCCGGGCGATCGCTGAATCCAGTTTTCACCACCTGGTCGATTACAACTGGAACCCGGAACTCGGTTGCCCGCCGTTTCTCGAGGAGCCACCGGGCGACGAATACAAACGTTTTCCCGAGCGGCTCGACGACGTAAAGCGATACGTTGAAAACGCAGCAGCGTGGCTGGCAAGAAACTGATATGGAAACTTTCCCCGACATTCCCCTCGAAGCGTGGCGACCGACGAAGAACACTCTGCACCTCTATTGTCAGATCGTTGGCAAAATCCGATTGGCGATGCATCCGCGGATGAATCATTGGTGGCACGTTCCGCTCTACGTTACGCCCGCCGGACTTTCGACGCGTACGATTCCCTACGACGGGGGCAACTTTGAGATCGAGTTCGACTTTCACAGGCACGAACTCGTGATCAAGACGAGCAGCGGGAAGAATGAAGACTTCGCGCTCTTTGATGGACTGTCCGTCGCCGATTTCTACAGCAGCCTTTTTTCGAATCTAGCAAAACTCGGCATCGAGCCGAACATAAGACCGATTCCCTACGAAGCCCCGTCGACAACTCCGTTTCCCGAGGACACGGAAAACAAGTCGTACGACAAGGAATACGTTGAGCGCTTTCATCGGACGCTTGTGACGGTCGATCATATCCTGAACGAATTCCGTGGGCGGTTCTGCGGCAAGTCGACGCCGGTGCATATGTTCTGGCACAGCTTTGACCTTGCCTTGACGCGGTTCTCGGGCAAACGCGTGACGCCTCGCGAAGGAGTTGGCATGGTCGAGCGCGAGGCCTATTCGCATGAAGTGATCAGCTTCGGCTTTTGGTTCGGTGATGACAAGGTTCCCGCACCTGCGTTCTACGCCTACGCCGCTCCGGAACCGGCAGGACTCGCTGACGAACCGCTCTCACCGCCCGCAGCCAAGTGGGCCGAGTCGAACGGAGCACATCTTGCGTTGCTGATGTATGAAGATGTGCGAACCAGGGCTGATCCGCGTGAGATGGTGTTGGAATTTCTCGAATCGGCGTATCACGCCGGTGCGAAGCGAGCTGGCTGGGATCTCAACAACTTCCGTTCATGAAATTCCTTCCGGTTCCTCTTGTTCTGCGGTTACAAATCCTAAACCACAGAACAAGAAGAACCGGAAGGAACAGATCGGAGATCAAAACACATAGGTATTCGCTTGGATCAGCGCATCAGCGATCCGCTGACGTGCAGCGATCGTGTTGATCGGTGAATTGTTCTTCGTAAAACGCTTCAAAGCAACAAGAAGCGTGCGGCCTTCGTCGCCTTCAGCGATCGCGGCGATCGTGTTCTTCGCTTTTGCCTCGACACGCTGGATCGCGTCGTTGCAGTAAACGCTCGCCATATCGACGTAGCGTCCCGCGGCCTCTTCGCCATCCTTCGCGGCGATCTTCTTCGCACGGAGGATCGCGGTTTCCATCTGATATGCGTCCATGATGATGTCCGCGCAGTTGAGCAGTACTTCCTGCTGATCGGCGAGAGCCATCATATATTTCTGTGCCGCCGTACCGAGAACCATCAACGCGACCTTTTTGGCGTTCTGTGCAAGTTTCGTCTCCGCGGCAAGCAGGCTCGTATCCTCGTCAAACGACATCTGCGGATTCAGGATCTCGTCCTGCAACGCTTTGCCAGCCTGCAGCAGCCCGATCTTGCCCTTCATTGCACGCTTCATTAATTGGCCGGGAATGAGCAGACGGTTGATCTCGTTCGTGCCCTCGAAGATTCGGTTGATCCGCGAATCGCGGTAGGCCTTTTCAGCCGGGTAATCAGCTGAATATCCGTAGCCGCCGAAGATCTGGACCATCTCGTCGACGACGTAGTCAAGAGCCTCGGAACACGCGACCTTGTTGATCGACGATTCGACGGCGTACTCTTCGATCGACTGCAGTTTGCGAGCGTTGTCGGCACCATCGCCGATCAGGGAATCGATCATCCCGACCGTGCGGTACGTGATCGATTCCGCAACCCAAACCCTGATCGCCATCTCGGCAAGCTTGTGTTTGATCGCACCGAAGCTTGAGATCGGCTTTTTGAACTGCTGACGCTCGTTCGCGTATCGGATCGCTTCGTGAAGGGCAAGCTTGGCTCCACCCGTGACCGACGCACCAAGCTTGAAACGACCGACATTGAGAATATTGAAAGCGATCTTCGCACCGTCGCCGACGTTACCGATCAGGTTCGTTGCCGGGATCTTGCAGTCGGACAGGATCAGCGGTGTTGTCGATGAGGACTTGATACCCATCTTGTGCTCTTCGCTACCGGGACGGCAGCTTTCGCTACGTTCCACGACGAACGCCGAGAACTTTTCTTTCTCGCCGTCGACTTTCGCGAACACGATATAGACGTCCGCAAAGCTGCCGTTCGAGATGAACATCTTTTCGCCGTTGAGCGTGTACGTCGTCCCGTCGTCACTGAGCTTCGCAGTCGTCTTTGCTCCAAGCGCATCGGAACCCGAACCGCTTTCCGTCAGGCAGTAAGCCGTTACCAATTCTCCCGATACGATCTTAGGTATCCACTCGTTTTTGAGTTCTTCGGAGCCGAAGTAGAGGATCGGGAGCAGTCCGATCGAAGTCTGCGCTCCGAATGTGGTGCCGAATCCACCGGCACGGCCCATCATCTCGGCAATGATCGCACCGGTCGTTTGGTCGAGTCCAAGGCCGCCGTACTCTTCCGGGATCGTCGAACCCAAAAGACCGAGTTCGCCGCCCTTTTTCACAAGATCGCGGGCGATGTCCCAGTTGTGCTTCTCCATCGCCTCGATGTTCGGCCGAACCTCGTTATCGATGAACTCGCGAGTCGTCTCGCCGATCATCTTCTGCTCGTCGTTGAAGTCTTCAGGCGTGAAGATCTCAGCAGGCGATTGATCAGTGATCAAAAATTCGCCGCCCTTCAAATATTCTTTCTCGAGTCGTGTATCCATTGGAATTCTCCTAAATAAATCGTTCGGTTGGTTCGAGAAGTATAACTGAATGAACGTTCATTCAGCAAGTAAAAAGTCTTCGGCAGCGCAGATTCGCGTTTAAACTTCGTCAAGCAACTTCACGAGAATCCCGGCGGTGATCGTCTCGCTGATGTTTTCGACGAACTCCTTGTTCGCCTCTTTCACACTTGCGATGCCGTTCTTGAGAATGACGGGGAAATAATCGAGGTCCTTTGCTCCGCGATAGGTCGAGAGAACGCAGAACTCGGCGCAGAAGCCGGTGATAACGGGCGTATCGACACCGTGTTCCTTGAGGATCGCGTCCACCTCGGTCTTGTTGAAGCTATTGCCGTAGCGTTTGTGGATGCGGATCACACCTTCTTTTGGCGTGAGCGAATCGATGAACTCGAAGCCTTCCGTTCCCGGAACAACGCCGTCGCCTTCGTCCACGTCCTGAACGTAGATCACCGGCAGGCCCTTCTCCTCGAACCGTGACAGCACATAGTTGATGTACTCCGCCGCCGCGTCCATCTGCGAACGAGTTTCACCCTGGTAAAACTCTTTCTGCATATCGATGATCAATAATGCTGCCTTCATACGCACGAACTTTTAGCCACAGAGGGCACAGAGTTCACTGAGTCATCTCAAGAATACAACCATTGTTTTCTCTACCGGGTCGACCAGCACGCGATCGAGACGAGACCCGATCTCGTCGTGCGGCCGTTCGTATTATAAGCATGAGGCTCCACCTCAAGATTATGGATTCCCAAATTCCGCAGCCTCAGTTTGACGCTATCCTGGTTTCCGCGAACGACAATCCCGATCATCTCAGGCGGCAATGTACCCAGTCCACGCACAAAAAACTTTTCATATCCCTCCTGAAAGCCAAAGACCGCAACCGGACGGAAGCCCAAAACCACGATCGGCTTAAGAAGCTTGAAATAGCTTATCGTGTCCTCGACTATGTACGTTTGATCTATGTATCCGGCCGCTTGGAGATCCATTAAAAGCTTGCCCGCCTGTGGATCAGTACGACAGCGAAGTTGGCTTTCAAACGACCGCGAGTAAGAACTCGATTGCCCCGCGACCGACATTGAGGCGGTCGCGAAGAGGAGCGCAATGGCGATCAACAGGGCTGGTTTCATTACGAACCTTTTGAGGTGCGGCACCCGCTTATCCGCTATGTTGAGAGACGGACAAAAGGTTTCCGTCCGGATCCTTGAACCATGCCACCTTGGTACCATCAGGAGCGGTCCAGATCGCGTGCTCGTCCTGCTCCATCCACGGAAAATCGTACCTTTCGAAGTGCACACCGCGCTCCGCAAGCCCCGACACGGATTCAACGATATCGGCAACTTCCCAGCCCAAAACCGAAAACTCGTGCGGAGTGAATTCCCTTACCGGGGTCACTCGCAGCATGTTGCCGCCCGCATCGAAAACGAGTGCGAAACCGTCGTCACCTTTGAATGTGAGTCCGAGAACATCCTGGAAGAATGTCTGTGCCTCCTGCTTTTTTACGGTCGGGAGCAAGATCACCGGTTTCGAATTCGTAAGCATTTGGCCTCCTAATCGATCAGCTCAAATATTCCGGCCGCGCCCATGCCGCCGCCGACGCACATGGTGACCATTCCGTAGCGGGCATTGCGGCGTTTCATTTCCTGGAGGATCGTCGCGGTCAGTTTTGCTCCCGTACAGCCGAGTGGATGGCCGAGGGCGACGGCTCCACCATTGACGTTGACCTTGGACGGGTCCATCTCGAGCACCTTCATTACAGATAGGCCCTGCGCCGCGAAGGCCTCGTTCAGCTCAATGACATCGATCTGGTCTAGCGTGAGTCCCGCGAGTTTCAGGGCCTTCGGAATCGCATAGACTGGGCCAATGCCCATCTCCTCGGGCAAGCAGCCGGCGGTTGCGTATGAGACGAAACGTGCGATCGGGGTGATGTCGAGTTCCTTTGCTTTGTCGGCTGACATCACGACCGCTGCGGCGGCTCCGTCAGACATCTGCGACGAGTTTCCTGCGGTGACTGTTCCCTTCGCGTGGAAAGCTGGCTTTAGCTTGGCTAAACCTTCCACTGACGTATCCGCCCTCACGCCTTCGTCCATCGCGAACACGATCTCTTTGCGTCGGACGCGGCCCTTTTCGTCAAACTCGTCGAGATATACGTTCATCGGTACGATCTCGTCGTTAAACTTCCCGGCGGCGATCGCGGCTGCCGCCTTTTGGTGCGACTGCATTGAGAACTCGTCCGCCTGCTCGCGGGTGATCTCGTATTTCTTCGCGAGGTTCTCGGCGGTCAGGCCCATGTTCAGGTAGTAATCGGGATACGTATCCGCGAGGCCCGGATTCGGGCGGAAAGAGTTGCCGCCCATCGGGATCGCCGTCATCGATTCGAGCCCGCCGGCAACGATCGCCTCCGCGCCGCCGACCTGGATCCGCTCCGCAGCCTGTGCGATCGTCTGCAGGCCCGACGAACAATATCGATTCACCGTCATCGCGCTCGTCTCTACCGGCAGCCCGGCGAGGATCGATGAGGTTCGCGCAACGTTCATCCCCTGCGAAGCCTCAGGAAACGCACAGCCCATTATCACGTCATCGATCAGCGATGCATCAACGCCCGCTCTCGCGACCGCTTCCTTGATCGCGACCGCCCCCATCTCATCCGAACGCGTGTTCTTCAACGTGCCCTTCGGCGCCTTTCCCACAGCCGTACGCACGGCCGATACGATAACTGCTTCTTTCATTATTTTCCTTCTTTCCAGAACGGGGGTTTCAGGTTTCCTCGATCAAATTCTCTGAGAGCCATTTCCGCATTTAAGCCGATAATCCCTTCCGACTTCGCGATCTGCTCTAACACTATTCTGGCCTCTACATCACCTTCTACGAGCAAGGTAGCAGCGGCCCAACTTCGGACATGGACTGATTCGTCTTTTAACAATGCTTTGAATGCTTCTTTACCCGGCGAATCAAACTTTCCGATTGCGAGGGCTGCGGTACGCATTTCATCGTAAAATCGGTGGTCGCGTTTAGCGGGCGTAGCGAAATCTCCTTTATCCTTCGCCGCCGTTCGAAACTTCGCGATTAATTGTTCAATCTCGACAAAGCTCACTTACCACCCAATGATTGTTTATAAACCTTTCCATTCCGCATCACGAAAACCACATCTTTCACCGTCTCGATCTTCTCAAGCGGGTTGTCGCGGACGGCGACGATGTCGGCTCGGAAGCCGGGCTTGATCCAACCTCTATTACGTTCGATGCCGAGGAGCTTCGCCGCGTTCGTGGTCAATGCCTGGAGGATGACGAGGTTCGGGATGCCGGTCATCTTCCATTCGTCGACGGTGTCGATCGAGACCTTGCCGCGTGGAAATTCCTTGGTGTTGTAGATCACGTCCGGCCCCCAGACCATCGTGACACCGGCCTTGTGAGCACGTCGGACGGGGTCGATGAACATCCGCTCGTTCGATTCCTTGTTGCCGCCGGGATTCCCGCTCAAGACCGCGTCACGCTCGGTGAACGGGATCGGGGTGATCGCGACGTTGTTCTTGTTGGCGATCGCCAGAGCTTCGTCGGTGATCGCGACCGCGTGTTCGATCGAATCGACGCCCGCTTTCGCCGCGTTTAACGCTCCCGCCGCCGACCATGCGTGAGCTGCAAGCTTAACTCCTCCCGCATGTGCTTCCTCGATAGCGAACTTGATGTCGTCGACCGAATAGATATATCGCTGATCGTCAATGACGAGTTTGATCACCGTCGCTCCGTAATGAAGATTCTGGCGGATCGCCTTCTTGATCTCGTCGCGGGTGTCTGCGAAGAAATACTCGGGCTCGGCGAGGTTCTGCTTGTCCGGCTGCAGCGCAAACTGTCCGCCGTACGGAGCGATAATACGCCCGGCTGTAATGAACGTCGGCCCGTCGATCTCGCCACCGTTTATCATTCGGCGAACCTCGACGCAGGCATAGTTCCCTTCGTTCCCAATATCGCGGACCGAAGTGAACCCGTACTCAAGCATCGACTTCGCATTCACGGCTCCCTGTATCGCCCGTTTCGCATTCGAATCGAGAAGGGTCGTGAAGTAGTACCGCCCGCCGTCACGCTGATGCTGCGTGTTCATGCACAGATGTGCGTGAGCATCCATCATTCCGGGAATGACGGTTTCCTTTGACAGGTCGATGACGGTCGCGCCTGCGGGGATGGCGATGTTCGCTCCAACGGCTTTAATATCCTGCCCTTCGACAAGGATGACCTGATTCAAAGCAACATTACCCGTCTCAGGGTCAACGATGCGTCCGGCGCGTATCGCGGTTATCTGCGCTGCGGCGCATGTACACAAGACAAACAGGAGGAAGTTTACTACGATGAGCTTTTTCATAGGTTCTGCACGAGGTTGTCGGCTTCAGCCCTCACTTTTATCGAGCGCAGCATTTCCATCCGGATCCATCCGCTGAAGGGCTGAACGAACATCCAATAAAGACCGAAGCTTCGCCTGCTGCCGTCTCCCAAGCACTTGATCCGAGTCTCGGTCGTTAGCCGTGTCGAATCCGAACCGGCTTCGACCGAAAAATTCCAGACAGCTTTTGCGTATCCCTGCTTATCGAACTCGCGAAAAGTGGCAGGACCGACCCGCTGCAGATCGCCCCACGGGAGCCAAAACCGGCCCGCCAACCCGATCAGCAATTCCCTGTCGACGATCTCGCCGAGAGTTTCAAACCTGAAGGACCGCAGATTTCGTATCGTTACATTCTCTCCCGACATTCCACGAAGCCGGAGCAGCCATCGGACAATGAATGATTCGCTAAAATCCACCTCATTGACGGCTGAAAAAACGCGTTCAGGGCTCGCGTTGATCGCAATATCGTGGGTCTCGTTAAAATCGTAGTCCGACAAGTAATAGTCGATCAACATCTTCATTTGTTCCCCTCCGATTCGTGGAGCAAGTCCTGCGGCGTGGCATCTATATCAAAACCCAAATGCTGCAGTTGCTTGGCTGCACGCTCCGGCAAATCGGTAAAAGAATTCTTCAAACTGCAAAACAAATTGAATCGAAGGATGTACCAAAGGGCAGCGATGCCATCGCGATAGGTTATCTTCTTGCCCTCCTCGTAAGTGCGTCCGTAGTAGCTGATCGGCACTTCATACATCGCACATTTCAGTTTGGCGATCTTCGCCGTCACCTCAAATTCAAAACCGAATCCGGACGATGTGATCCGCATGTTGCGTATGATGTCGCCGCGAAAAGCTTTGTAACATGTGGTCAGGTCCGAAAGATTTACGTTCGTCAGGGCATTCGACAAAAACGTCAAACCTTTGTTCGCAACGAAGTGATAAAAATAGATCACTCTCGCCGCCTTCTTCACCATGAACCGGGAGCCATAAACGGCATCGGCAACACCATTGCGGATCGGCTCAACGAGGCTCGGGATCTCGGCAGGATCGTACTCAAGATCCGCATCCTGGATCATTACGATCTCGCCGGTGGTAGTCGCGATCCCGGCTCGAACGGCCGCGGTCTTACCTGAATTCTTATCGAGTCGAAGGGATCGTGCGATCGGGTATTTTTCGATCAGGATTTCAATTATGGCGGCCGAGCGGTCGGTAGACGAATCGTCGACGATCACGATCTCTTTCAATCCCGGTACCGCAGCCAATCGGTCGATCAATTGCTCGAGCGTCCGCTCTTCGTTGTACACGGGAACAACGACTGAGAGGTCCATTTTCATTGGATTTTCTTCGCTCACGAACATCAGATCTAAATCCCAACCGCGACTTCTACCACTTCCAAACTCGACTTTAGCACCGCCGGGTCTATCTCAACCAAAAATCCCCGTTTACCACCATTGATGTATATCCGATCGAGTTCGAAGATCGACTGCTCCGCATAGACCGGCAGTTTCATCTTCGTACCGAACGGCGATGTTCCGCCAACTAAATACCCGGTCCATTTCGTCGCCTTCTCGGCCGATGCGGGCTCGACCGACTTCACGTTCAGAAAGCGGGCGAGACTCTTGGTCGAAACTTCGCGGTCGCCGTGCATCAACACCAGCAGAGGTTTCCTCTCGTTTGTTTCAAACACCAGCGTTTTCACGACCGCGTGCTCATCGACGTCCAACTGGCTCGCCGATTCCTGCGTGCCGCCTTTCTCGACATAGTCATAAAGGTGCGGAACGAAGTCGACCTTCTTCTCGCGAAGGAAACGAATGGCCTGAGTTATCGGGAAATCGCTCGACATTCCTTGTACCGAAAACACGACGTCCAATGGTCGTTTGCCATCCCGGTCGCCTGCATGAACGCATACATTATCGTCGAGCCGACGAAGTTGAATCCCCTTTTCTTCAGATCTTTTGACAGAGCATCGGAGGTCTCGGTTTTCGCCGGCACATCGCCCATCTCTTTCCGTTTCCCGTCGATCGGCTTGCCACCCACAAATGACCAGATGTATGCATCGAAGGATCCGAACTCCTTCTGAACCGCCAGGAACGCCTTTGCATTGGAGACCGCGGACGCGATCTTCAAGCGATTTCGGATGATGCCCGGATCCTCGAGCAACTTCGCGCATTTGGCATCCGAGTATTTCGCGACCTTTGCGGGGTTGAAATTGTCGAACGCTTTTCGATAATTCTCCCGCTTCGCGAGGATCGTGTCCCAGCTCAACCCCGCCTGCGCTCCTTCAAGTATTAGGAACTCGAACAGCGCGCGGTCGTCGTGGAGCGGCACGCCCCACTCGGTATCGTGGTAATGTATCGCGAGATCATTTCTTGCCCAGCCGCAACGTTTCATTTTTCGATCTTTTCGATCTGCATAAAGCAGATGCCGGAAGCGTTACCAGTCGGAGGGGCCACCGAAACTTTCCCCGTAACCTTTACCCTGTCCGCGTCGAGTGCGACCAAATTCCCCGCATTGTCGCGAATCTTAATGTCTTCTTTTTTATATCCGCTTTCGAGCTTCTCGACCGCGTTTGACCCGCTTCCTTGGGCAACGTCCACCCGAAGCCGATTTTGCCCACCGGCAGATTCAAGCAAGTCAAAACCGCATTCTAATCGTCCGCCGCCGATGTTCGAACAGAAAACGCTGCGTCCCTGCTGGGTAAAAACGCCGCTAACCTCTATATACTTCTTGTCGTTCTCAGGTTTGCAAGCGTTGGCGAAATCCATCGGTTCGCCGACCGTGTTACACGCGACCGAAAAAAGGACGCCGAATGCAGCTAGTAAGATGAAGCTTTTCATATTCCATTCCTCTGTTAAGAAGTGTATTCACGGACGATCCTATCGGGGTCCAAGCCTTGAAAATTAGCGTGTGCTTCGACAACTCCGTCGGACTGCATTATCTCATCGTATGTGTTAACAGTCGTGATCCCGATCGCTTTCATCCCGGCTCGCTTTGCCGCTTCGAACCCGAAGAACGCGTCTTCGAAAACGATCGAATTCTTCGGCTCGACGCCGACGTTCGCTGCCGAGATCAGAAAGATCTCCGGATCGGGTTTTCCACGTTTTACATCCGCGGCAGTCGTTATCGCACCGAAATAGTGGCGGAGTTCGAGACCGTCGAGAATGAACGCCATATTCGCAGGTGATGCTGCAGTCGAAACCGCCATCTTGATCCCGAGATCGTGAGTGGCGTCCAGAAAACCGACCAATCCCTCGACGGGTTTTCGATGCGGCAGATACGCCTCGCGGTAGAGCTCCTCTTTCCTAAGCGCAAGTTCGGAAAGTCTTTCATTCGACATCGCACCGAATACGCTCGGAATGATCTCGCGATTGGTCTGGCCGGCGGTCTCAACCAGAAACTTGCGCTCCTCGAACTCGTAGCCGTTCTCTTCGATCAGCGTCCGCCACGCCTCGGTGTGGAACCGCATGTTGTCAACGAGCGTCCCGTCCATGTCGAAGATGAACGCCCGATCTTCGTAATTCATTTACTTCCCTTTTTCGAAATGTACAAGGTCTTCTCTATTTCCGCGTGCACCAAACCTTCACGATCTTTCAACTCGACGTTGTAGATGCGGTCGATCGATCTCGCGTTCTCTGCCAGATCCTTGATCTCGCGAATCTCATTAGGCGTGAGTAGGAAATCGGCGAAAAGCGTACCCTTTCCGGGTTTTCGAAATCTGATCTTCGCGGCCTTGTCCCAAACGACATAGCCAGGCCCGAGTATCCGCATCAACATCAGCATATAGATCGGGTCGATAGCACCATAAATGCTGCCGCCGTAGATCGTTCCAACGTAGTTTCGCGTTCGCCAGTTCAGAGGCAACTTAACCTTGACCTCGTGCCAATCGCCAGCGATGTAGATCACGCGGCCGCCGGTTCCGCGATATGCCGGAAAGAGGTTAAAGCCCCATCGAAACCTCTTGCTTCGAAAACTCTCAGGCATTCGCTGATTCGGCTGTCGATGGGAATCCTTCGGCCTCCATCACGCGCTTCGCCTGCCGGATGTGCCGCTTGGAATGCTCGACTAGCACTGTATATGCGTCGTCAAGGGTGTAGGTGAACACCGCCAAAAATGGCGACGTAACAACGGTCTTTTTCCGGTCGGCCACGGCAACGGCTTCGATCTTCTTGTTCACTTCGGAGATGTGTTCGCAAAAGGCATCCACGATTCCCGCCCCGATATCGCTTGGCGGAACGATCGCTTTCGAGGGGGCCTTCGCCTTCTTCGAATCCTCTGAGACCGCATTGATCAGAAACCGTCCCGCCCATCCAGTTAAGGGTGAGTAGTTTTCGATGAACGAGTTTTTGCGATTACCAGAAGCTAGCTTTGCAAACTCCGGGTAGAACTGCTCGTTCGTTTTTATCAAATGATCAAGGCATTGCCCGACACTCCAACTCTTTTCGCCCGGCTTCCAGTTGAGCTGGTCGTCGTTAAGTGTTCCAAAAGTGGCCCTGGCATCCTCTGCCACCGTATTCATATCCGCAACTATCGATGTGATCCGTTCGTCCATAACTTTTCTCCCGTAACCATCTTCGAGTTCGTCCAGTGCAAAATCCGCTAACCAAACCGTAAGCCCGGCGGCATCGACCGATTCGACGATGCACAGTTCACCGGCACGATGAACAATCGTGCCTGTATCGCCAATTTTCGGCCGTCGTTTCACCCCTTCCGTTCCATCGAAATGACGGTCAGGAATATTGAGTTTCACAACCCGGACTGTCGACAACTCGTCCATTAGTTACGAAGCGGCTTGCCGGTCTTCAGCATAGCCGCAATTCGATCTTGCGTCTTTCGTTCACCGCAAAGTGAAACGAACGCCTCGCGTTCCAGGTCGAGCAGATATTGCTCACTCACGAACGCCGAGTGATTGATCGCACCTCCGCTCATGATGTGAGCGAGTTTCCTGCCGATTAGCTCGTCGTGGTCCGAAATAAATCCGCCCTGCTTCATCATATGGAGCGCGAGTTTCATCGCCGCGAGGCCCGATTCGCCCATCACGTAAATATCCTCGCGCGGAACCGGAGCGACGAACCCGCTCGCTGCGAGATTCAGCACTTCCTGTTTCGCATCCGCGATCAGCCGGTCGCCGTTCATCGAGATCGAATCGACGTCGCGGAAGAATCCCCACGATTTCCCCTCCTGAGCCGACGTTGCAACTTTGCCCATTCCGATCATCTCGAACGTCTTCTTCAGAAACGTAAGCGGATCGGCCTCCGGAGCCTTCTGAGCCGCGTCCATCGCACGCATCGTCATCTCCTTCGTTCCGCCGCCCGCGGGAATAACCCCGACGCCGACTTCGACCAATCCGATGTAGGTTTCCGCGGCCGCCCGAGCACGATTGCCGTGAATGGCGATCTCACATCCGCCGCCGAGCGTAAGTCCGTACGGTGCCGTCACCACCGGCTTCGGAGAGTATCGCAAACGCATCACTGACCGCTGCAGACCGGCAACGATCATATTGATGTCGTCCCACTCCTCTTCCTGGGCGGCCAGCAGGAGCATCATGATGTTCGCGCCGGCAGAAAAATTCCCGCCCTGATTCCCGACGACCATACCGACGAAGTTCTTTTCAACTTCATCGAGGGCCGCGTTTATCATCTGGATCGTGTCGCCGCCGATCGAGTTCATCTTTGAGTGAAACTCGAGACACCCGACACCATCGCCCAGGTCGATCAGCGACGCTCCAGGGTTCTGTTTGATCACTCCGGTGCGTTCTTTTACCGACTTCAGCAAGGTCACGCCCGGTCGCTCGGGCATCGGCTTGTATTCGCCGCCAACCAGATCGTAACAGAAATGATTTCCGTTCTCGTTCTTGTAAAAACTCGTCGCTCCCGAAGCGAGCATCTTCTCGACGTTCGCGGGTATTGGCTGGCCTTCCTTACGCAATCGCTCGACCGATTCCGCAACGCCGACCGCGTCCCAACTCTCGAAGACACCGATCTCCCAGCCGAATCCCCACTTGATCGCGTTATCGACCTCGACGATCGTGTCTGCTATCTCGGGAATGCGGTTCGCCGAATAGCGGAACGTCCGCGACATCGTCTTCCAGAGGAATTCGCCGACCTTGTCCTCGCCCCAAAATAGCGACTTCACGCGCTTTGGCAATACGTCGATCGCTTTCGCAGCGTCGAGCGACGAAAATTTAGTCTTCTCCTGCGGCTTATATTCGAAGGTATTCAGATCGAGTTCCAGTATTTGCCGCTTGCCTTCGGCGTCGGTCGATTTCTTGAAGAATCCGCCTTTCGACTTGTCGCCGAGGATCTTCTTTTCGAGCATCGTCTCGATAACGCTTGGAACCTTGAATACATCGCGGTCTTCGTCATCGGGAACCGCCGGGTAAAGATTCTTGTTTACATGCGCGAGCACATCCAAGCCGACAAGATCCGAGGTTCTAAACGTAGCCGATGAGGCGTGGCCGATCGCCTTGCCGGTGATCTGGTCGACCTCGGTCGGGGTAAAGCCCATCGCGATCATCTCGTGCACGGTCGCCATCATCCCGAACGTGCCGATGCGGTTGGCGATGAAGTTTGGCCGGTCCTTCGCCGGCACGACACCCTTGCCGAGCCTTTGATCGAGAAACCCACTGACCTTGCATGCGATCTCGCCGCTCGTATGTTTGCCGGGAATGACCTCAACCAGCTTCATATACCGCGGTGGGTTGAAGAAGTGGACGCCGACAAAGTGCTGTTTGAAATCTTCCGAAAACGGCTCTGCGATCGCGTCGATCGGGATGCCGCTCGTATTCGTCGCGACCACGCCGCCTGGTTTGCGGTGCTTTTCTACCTCAGTGAAGAGTTTGTGCTTGATCTCTAGGTTCTCGACAACCGCTTCGATCACAAGATCACAATCTTTTATTTTCGCGAGGTCGTCGGCAAGGTTGCCCAGTTTGATGAGCTTCGCGTTGTCCCCGAGCATGAACGGCGCCGGCTTTAGCTTCTTAGCCGTTTCGAACAGCGAATTCACGATCCGGTTACGGACCTGCGGCGAATCGAGTGCCAAGCCTTTCTTTTCTTCATCAGGTGTCAATTCGCTCGGGGCGATATCGAGCAGCAGAGTAGGGATGCCTGCGTTCGCCAGGTGCGCCGCGATCCCTGCTCCCATCGTTCCCGCTCCCAACACTGCTGCTTTTGCGACCGTCATCGTCGCTGGAGGCGGAACTGCCTTCTCGTTGTCTAAAGCCGGTTTAGCCGTATTTGCCATTATGTCGAGTCCCTCGGTATGGATTATCTAAGTAACGGGATTATAACTGAATGAACGTTCATTCAGCAAGCAATTGTTGACAGTTAAACGTATTTCGTCCGATACTTCTTTGTCTTAAAATCATAGCCCATTCCCCCACTCCCTGAAAATATCATCAGCGACGTAGGAACAGCGGGCTAAACCAAGAGAAACTTCAACACAACACATAGGAGACTAATGAAGAGATTTCTATACCTGTTCCTCACACTCGCACTGTTTTCGATCGCGGCTGTCGCTCAAACCAGCACGGATCGCGAACCGAATACCAAGGCTACGCCGGCTCCGGCTCCAGTAAAGAAGAAAGCTCCGATCTTTAGGCCGACCAAAGATCAGATCACTCAGGTTCAGACCAAGCTCAAGGGATCAAGCCTTTACTCGGGCGAAGCGACCGGAAAGCTGAGCGATCCGACCCGCGACGCGATCAAGACATGGCAAGGCAGCAATGGGCTGAAGAAGACCGGCACCTTAAACCGTGCGACGCTTGAGAAGATGGGAATTAATCTTACCGATACCCAGAAAGCGATCCCGGTCGATCCGAACTCGTTCGCCTCCGCTGAGGAAGAAAAGAAGCCGACAAAAGCATCGGTCGCAGCTTCGAGCGAAAAATCGACAACCGGCCCGAAACGTCCGGCCCCGTTCAGAGCAAACACGGATCAGATCAAGGCCGCTCAAAAGGTTCTCCGCGATGGCAAAATGCTGACCGGCGGTGAAGATGGAAAGCTTGATGATACGACCCGCGATGGACTCGGCAGGTATCAAGACGCAAGCTCGCTCAAGGTGACCAAGACCCTCAATGCGGTTACGCTTGAGAAAATGGGCATAGCGCTGACTGACAAACAAAAAGAACAGGTCGCCGCACAGGCTGCTTACGACGCCGCGAAAGCGAACTGACCTTTCAACGCATGCTGATGGATTGCCGGTGTCTGTTATGGCACCGGCTTTTTGTCCCGGTTACGATTTGGCGTATATTTACCGCGAATGCAGGAGACGAATATCTACACATATTTGACGCCGATCGCACTGTTCTTTGTCCTGCTCGAGGTCGGCGCCTGCATTCTGTACAAACGCGACTATCTTTCGTTTCCCGAGGCCATTGCGAATTTCGGAACCGCGCTCGGGAATCAAACCGTGAACGTACTTGTCGCGGCTGGCGTGTATGTCGTGTACGGATATCTTTGGGATAACTTTCGGCTGTTCACGATCGAGTTGAACTGGTGGTCGTTCATCCTGCTGCTGCTGGGTGTAGATTTCATTTTCTATTGGGTACATCGATGGGGCCACGCGATCAATATTATGTGGGCGGCACACTCACCGCACCACTCGGCCGAAGAGATGAATTTCATGGTCGCGTTGCGGGCGAGCGTGACTCAGAGATTTTGCTCATTCTTATTTTTCTGGCCGCTCGCGTTGATCGGGTTTCAGCCGCTCCACATTTATATGATGGCCGGCATTCACCTATTCATCGCGTTCCTCCATCACACCGAATTCATCGGTAAGCTCGGATGGTTTGAGAAGTATTTCACCACGCCGTCGCACCATCGTGTCCACCATGGCGTCAACTTCCCTTATCTCGACAAGAACTTTGGCGAATTTCTGATCATCTGGGATAAGATGTTCGGCTCGTTTGCTGAGGAGAAGGAGAAGGTTGTTTACGGCATCTACGATCATCCTCGGAGCTGGAATCCGGTGCGGATCAACTTCCATTTCTTCATCGTGCTCTGGAAGTATGCAATGACAACCCCACGATTGTGGGACAAGATCCGCGTCTGGTTCATGCCCGCCGGATGGCGGCCGCCGGGTGTCGAGCCGAAAGAGATGATCGAGATAACGACCGCGAATCAGATCAGATTTCGCCCGCCGATGTTTGAGAACGCCCGTATTTACCTGATCGTCCAACTCGCGGTCGGCGTCGTGCTGATGCTCGGGATCATCTCGAATCTCTTCGGTTGGAGCACTGGCCAACGCTGGATGGGGGCAGTTCTATTGTGGTGGCACATCATCAACTGGAGCGGCATTCTTGAGGCAAAACCTTGGCTTTGGGCATCCGAGAATATGCGAGTCCTCGTGACCACATTCGCGCTGATCGTGATGAACTCTCTCTTCCTTCCGTCAGCGGCTTTATTCGCCCTCCTGGCGGTTTCGGCATACTCGATCCTTTGGACAAATCTCTATTTCAGGCCGGCGAGCCCGAAACTAGTCCCGGCTTAGTCCGGTCATACTTTTGCGTCCTTCGCGTCTTTGCGTGAAACTTCTTCTTATGAAACCGAGCTTCGCAGTTTTCCTCGTACTTCTCCTTTCCGTATTCGTCATGGGCCAGTCCGATTCTCAGAAAACCAAGATCGCCGACATCCGTGCGGTCATGGACAAACAGGCCGTCGACTGGAATCGCGGAGATATTCCGGCATTTATGGAGGGCTATTGGAAGTCCGACCAGCTTACATTCGTCTCGACCCGGGGCGTTACAAAAGGCTGGCAGCCGACGCTCGATAACTATAAAAAGGGCTATCCGGACAAGGCCGCGATGGGATTGCTCACCTTCTCCGACCTCGAGATCACCGTCGTTTCGAAAGACGCAGCGGTCGTTCTCGGAAGCTGGTCCCTTAAGCGTGTGAAGGACAATCCTGGCGGCAAATTCACGCTTATCTTCCGCAAATTCAAGGAAGGCTGGCGAATCGTGCACGACCACACGTCATAGGTATGGCAAAAACTCTTCTCTATCGCCTATTCGGCATCGGGAAACTCCCGCCGCAACTAGTCGCTGAATTCAGAAATGAAGGCGTTTTGTTTTCGGACGAAGGCATCCGCGGGACCGTCACCTACAAGAATTTCCGCGGCGGCGGCTGGCGGTACTCGAACTGGAAGCGGCAATGGTTCGCCGCAGCGATCACACTGACCGAAAAACGCCTCGTCGCCTATCGGCTTCGCCATCCGATCATCGACGTCGCCCTCGACGATCCGCGTTTGAAACAGGTCGAATTCTCGATCGAGGAACCCGAAACGCTCCTTCTCGCATTTGACGCGAGTTGGTTTCAACCCAATTGGACAGGTCGCATCGAGTATCGTTTCCGTACGCCAGTGTCTCTGGGAATCGCTGAGCATCTCGTCGAGCTTTCATAAGTCTTAATATCTCTTCGTTGCAAGCCGAAACCGAGTAAACGATAATTGCGTATCACAGCCTTATCTTTTTCTTTGGAGTATCCGATGAAACGCATCCTCGCAGTCCTTTTCGCGGCCGTTGTTCTTTCGTTCTCGGTCGTCGCACAGTCGTACACTATCCAGCAATACCTGAACATCAAATCCGCGGGATCGCCTAGCTTTTCGCCCGACGGCAAGCAGATGATTTACCTGACGAGCGCGACGGGCACATCGCAGATCTGGCTCACTAGCGTTTCCGGTGGAACGCCGAAGCAGTTGACGAACTATGACGACAACATCGGATTTGCTCGATGGTTGCCGGATGGCGGCGGCATCGTGTTCGGCAAGGCTCGCGGCGGGGACGAGAACACGCAGTTCTTTTGGATGAAGCCGGATGGCTCTGGCGTGAAAGAGCTCACCAACGACCCGAAAGTCCGTCACAACTTCGCCGAAGTCTCGAAGGATGGCAAGAAGATCTACTACGCTTCGAACAAGCGCAACCGGACGTATTTCGACGTATATTCGATGGAGCTTGCGACCGGCAAGGAGGAGCTGCTTTATCAATACGACGGCAACATGAGCATTGCCGCGGTGAACGACTTCGGAACACAGTTCGTGATGTCGCGGGCTGGCGTCGAAAAGAGTCTCGACAACGACCTGTTTCTCATCGATGTACGGACGAAGAAAGAAGTCCATCTGACCCCGCACATTGACCCGTCCGAATTCGGCAACGTAGCATTCCTCGCCGACAGCCTGCTGATGACCTCGAACGACAAGCGCGAGTTTGAGGCATTGGTTCAACTGCGCCAGAAGAATGCGTCGGGTGACGATTGGTCCGAAACGAACCGCGTCGCCGAGACGGTCTTCACGCCGAACTGGGATATTGGCGGCGTGACGATGAATGACAATTCGTCGATGTTTGCGTACTCGACCAACACTGAAGGTTTCTCGGATCTCTACATCCGAAGTATTGAAACGGGCGGAAAGCCTCTGATCTCGAGGATCGCGCTTCGTTCAGAAAAACTGCCGTTGCCGGGCAAAGGTGTTGTTGGCGGGATGACGTTCTCAAACGACGGTACCAAGCTCGCGTTTTCATACTCTTCTCCAATTCAGAACGGTGACATCTGGATCTACGACCGCAACACGATGAAGCTCTCGCAGGTCACCCAGAGCGATCGTGCGGGTATCGATCCAAAAAAATTCATCGCTCCCGAATTGATTAAATTCAAGACCTTCGACGGACGCGAGATCCCGGCTTGGTATTACAAACCCGAGGGTATGAACGCCCACGCGAATAATCTCGGTTCAATGGCTTCTCGCAGCGGCTTGCTCGAGGCGAATACCAAGATTCCGGTCATCGTGTCAGTCCACGGCGGACCGGAAGGACAATCTCGCCCTGGATTCAACGCGCTCTTCCAATACTATCTCTCTCGCGGTTATGCCGTTCTCGACCCGAACGTCCGCGGATCGACTGGCTATGGAAAGACCTACACACATCTCGACGACGTAGATAAACGCGAAGATTCGGTGAAGGATCTGGCTGCCGCACACGAGTGGTTGGTAAAAAATGGTGGAGCCGATACCAAACGGGTCGCTGTTATGGGCGGGAGCTATGGCGGGTATATGACGATGGCGGCTGTTACGCTGTATCCAGACCTGTGGGCGGCGGCCGTGAACACGGTAGGCATCGTGAATTGGGAAACCTTCCTCAAAAACACCTCCGGATACCGACGCCGGGCTCGCGAGGTCGAATACGGAATGCTCGACAAGGATATCGAATTCCTCCGCCGCATCTCGCCGATCCGCAAGATCGACCGGATCAAGACTCCGCTATTCGTTATCCACGGAAAGAACGATCCGCGCGTTCCTTACACCGAAGCCGAGCAGGTCGTCGCCGCACTCAAAGGCCGCGAATCGATCGTCGAATACAAATTCTATGACGACGAAGGCCACGGCATTTCCAAACTAAAAAACCGGCTCGAGCTATATCCGCTCGTCGCCGATTTTTTGGATAAGTATATGAAGTAGTTAAAGTTTGACGACGCTGCCGCTTGCGTCCGACTCGCGAGCGTCGTCGAGCACACGCTGAACTTTCAAGCCGTCTTCAAAGGTTGCCGCCTGTTCGATCGTCTTCGCACCCGACGCTATTGCTTCGACGATCTTCGGAGCAAATGCCATAAACCCGCGAGCAAATCCGGTGTCCGGAACCCCACCGATTGGTGTAGCGAGGTCGACCTCGATGGCCGCTGCCTTTTCGCCGTTCTTTGCGATCCACAGCTCCCCGCGATGGCCGATCCGCATCGTACCCTCCGTTCCAAAAAACTCCAGAACGTTTAGATACTCAGGCTGCTCAACCATCGAAACCGAGACGAGGCCCGTCGTGTCAGACGTAAGCTCCCCGTCCGCAAACCGCAGCAGCATATTCGCCTCGTCATCTGTAGTCACATCTCGAAGAACGTCACCATACGGACGTTGTTTTACGTGCGTTTGTAGCTGACAGAAGACGCTTGATATGTCCGTCCCGAGAAACCAGTTGAAGGAATCGATTATGTGCGAGTTGATCGCGCCTAAAGCACCGCCACCTGCCTCGATGTCCGACCACCAATTCCACGGCACGTTTGGATCACCCCGATGAGGAGCACGAAAGCTGTACTTCGCGTGCCGGACGCCCCCGATCGCCCCGTCACGAATCATCGACCATGCTTTCTGACGTCCGGGCTGAAATCTCAATTCGTGATCGATCAAGGCTAGTACACCGGCATTCTCCGCTGCGAGCGTCATCTCCTCGGCCTCGGCAACGCTCATCGCCATGGGCTTTTCCGCAAGCACATGCTTACCTTCCGCGATCGCCGAGAGAACCATCTCGCGATGCAGGCTAGGCGGGGTCGTTATGCAGACGAGATCCACATCCGGGTGTGAAACGGTTTCCCGCCAGTCGCCGGTAGAGTGCTCCAGGCTAAATTGTTTCGCCGCATTCGCGGCATTCGCAAGGGAACCGCTAGCGACCGAAACTAGCTTCGCTCCCTCACAGGCCGCAAACGCGGGCATCTGCACTGACCGCGCAAAACCCGTCCCGATAAACCCGATCCCAACAGTCTTGGTCATAAAGCCGATTGTAAACGACGGACGCGGAGAATGAGAGACGCGGTGACGCAGAGATCTAGATCTCAATGCGTCACCGCGTCCCAATGCCTCGCGGCGTTTCTAATTCCCGCCCATTTCAAGTCCGGGGTTTGCGGCTCGGCGGCGTTTGGCTCCGAATTTAAGAAAGTGTTCGTAAACTTCGCGGTCGTAATCTGAGATACCGACGATCTCAGCTCCAACGATGTATCGCTCGACGGAATCGTGGATACCCTCGCGTTCATAGCGCCGGCCCACTACCTGCATCCGGACCTTCTCTCGCGGCAGGTCGATCTCGACATTTAGGAGGCGGTTTTGCCCAACAAGGTAATGCTCTTTCATCCTTATCGAGGAAACCATTATCCCGATCCCAGTCTTACTAAGATCGACAGTCTCACCAGACATAAACAGTCCGTCGGCCGTCGAAGTATGGATCAGCCGTCCTGACTCTCGTTCAAACCAGATCTTCACCGGAACGGCATATTTCTTGCGCGGGCTGTGCGATCGCTCTGCGATCAATCCGGTGAGCTTACTGACGAGTGACCTGATCATGGCGTTTTACCAACTAGAAGTTAGGGCTGCATAAACATCAAATCGTTGGGGAACCGATTTAACAACGAATTTACTTATCGAGCGGTTTCCCGCCGTTATCTTTGCTGCTGATCCGCGGCGTGGACTTGCCGTCGGAGGTTAGGAAAAACGAAAGTTTGCCAGACTTGCCATACTCGGCGGGCGTCGCGTGGGCGGTCCATACCTGTTTATCCGGAGTGAGCGTGACCGCGTAGTTGTACCCGGTCGAAGCAGATGTCTTTACATCATCGGGGAGCAATTCCGCGGCGATCAGTTGGTCGACCAAGCCGAAACTTCCGCCATTCTGCATCGCAAAGGCGAGCTCAGCTTTTGCGATGCGGTCAAGCATGTCGCGGGCTTCGTCTTCATGCGTTTCGACCTTAAGGACGAAAAAGTAATTCTTCCCTTCTTTCTTGATCCGGGCTTCCGCAGCTTCGTCGACGGTCAGGATCACCCAAACATCACCGTCCTTCCTTAGCTCGAGCTGCTGGGTTTCAAGCTTGTCAGCGTCTTCGCCGGGCAGACTCGCGGTAACGGTAGCCTTCTCGCCCGAAACGATCTCGCCGTTGATGGTCAATACAGCAGGGACCTTGTTCGCGATGACCTCGAAATCGACTTGAAACTCCTTCAGCTGGGCGTCGGTCAACCCTTCGACCGCGGGACGCAGATTGGTCAAAAAGATAGCCTCGCGGAATTTCTTCTCGCGAAGCTTGGTATAAAACGCTCGAACAGTGTCAGCCGGAGAGCCCGGTTTGATCTCGATCGCGGACGCAGGACCCGTCGTCGCAACTACCTTGTTCGCTGTCGCCGATGCATTCGCGGCACTCGCATTCTCCGCCTCCGCGCCGCAGCCGCCGCAGATGATGGCAAGCGAAGTGGTAATACAGAGAAGGAAGTTCGGCATCGAAAACCCGCGATACATCAAAATTGTTACCCTAATTGACCGAAAGAAAGGAGATGACCCTGGTGGACTGCGTGCCGGGGTCAAGGTAAAGACACGCCACAGGCAAGTATAACTCGCCTGTGGAAAAAATGTAAAACAAAATTTAGAAAGCTCGGTCTTTTTGCTCGACCCCGTCGAATCAGTCAAGGTCTTTTCGCTTCCATAAAGACTCTCGGCCAACGAAGTACAGCAAGGCCGCTAATCCCAGGAAGGGCAGCAACCCAAGCCAGTTCGCGCTATCACCTGCGAAAAGCGGATTGTTCGCTTCTGACCACGCTTCAAATGCCTTGACTGTATCGCCCAAAAACTCACCTGAAAAGGCCACCAGGATTCCCGCCAGCGCTCCGCCGGCGATGTATCCGGAAGCGAGCAGCACGCCGGAACTCTTGTCGGTTTCTGCGATCATCTCATCTTCGGTAAGATTCTTGTCCTTCAGCTTCCTAAAGATCACTTTGTCAACGCCCCAACGTACAACGCCGCCGACAAAGATAGGTGCCGAGATCGCGATCGGCAGATAAACGCCCACGGCAAATGCGAGGGACGGAATTCCTGCCAGTTCGAGCGTGATGGCAATCATCATTCCGAGAATGACCAGCCCCCAAGGCAGTTCCTGACTCAGTATTCCCTTGATGATATAGCTCATTAAAGTTGCTTTTGGCGGGGCATATTTGGTGACCTCGCTGCCATCGGGCCTTTCAACTATGGTCCCATTCACGCCGGCATCGACTAAGTACTTGATCTCTCCGCCTGGAGCGACAAGATACTTTCCGGGAGCGATCCCGCCCGACGAATCGGTCTTGTGCCAGCCGCGGTAAGTCGCCGCGTCAGACGCCGCTTGCGGGCCGGAGAGCTTTTCGTCCTCGCCGACCTCGGCCCCGGAGGGAACCATCGCACCCTTCGGGAAATTTTCCTGCATCTTATAAACAACTTTGCCCTCCGCGTTTACAAGAAACTTGCCGGCGGGAATATCGGTGATCTCGGGCTCCTTTTGTCCCTCAGGAATTCGATTCTCAAAAACGGTATAGCTGCCAGCAACCGGCGGCTGAAACTCCCCGTCATATACGGTCAATCCGGTTGTCTTGACGTTTACTTCCTTATCCTTGACCCGGGCAAATGTCGTCGGGCCGGCATAAACGGTTCCGCTGTCATTGAGCGCAAGCAAGATCGGGCCGAGCAATAATGCCGAGGCTGTTGCTCCGACCAGAATCGCGATCTGCTGCCGACGCGGCGTGCCTCCCACCCAGAAACCGGTCTTCAGGTCCTGCGACGTGGTTCCGCCATTCGATGCGGCGATACAAACGATTCCGCCAACCGAAAGCGCCGTAACGAAATAAGGATTCGGCGCTGTCCAGCCGATCAGCCAAAACGCGAGACACGTAAATAAAAGCGTCGCCACCGTCATACCCGAGATCGGATTTGACGACGAGCCGATCTCGCCCGTAAGCCGCGATGAAACAGTGACGAACAAAAATCCGAACACGATGATCAAGATCGCTCCGAGTATGTTCATTTTTAGCGCCGGCACGAAGGTGATTACGGCAACAAGAGCGAGAATTCCTCCGATCACAAATTTGATCGACAGGTCCTGATCCGTGCGCGGCAATGCGACTACGTTTTCGTCGCTGCCCTTGCTACCGCGAAGATCCGCCAGCCCGCCCTTCAACCCATGCCAGATCACCGGCAACGAGCGAAATAGGCTAATGACCCCGCCTGCGGCAACGGCACCGGCACCGATATACAGGATGTAATCAGCCTGGATGCTGTTCTTGCCTTGTATTCCCATCGCGGAGATCGGCACGGTCGCCGGCGCCAGCGGATCGACCAGACCCGCACCGAAATATTTGATCAGCGGTATCAGCACGAGGTACGAAAGTGTCCCACCTGCGAACATTATTCCTGCGATCCGCGGCCCGATTATGTAACCGACGCCCAACAGCGCGGGATTGTTCTCGATCGAGATCGAACCGGCCTCGAACGGCTTTCCGAAAATCTTTGTCGGGGTTTCCTTCCACGCCTTGAGCACAAGCATCAGCGAGTTGAAGAGAAACCCGATCCCGAAGCCAATGCTGATGATCTTTCCGCCGTGCGTCGCGGAATCTCCAGCTCCGTCCGTATCGCCAGCATGCGAGGCTTCGCGCGATTCCTTCGACGCACCCGCCATCAGCACCTGGGCGCAGGCGGTGCCCTCCGGATACTTGAGTATCCCGTGTTGTTCCTTTATCAACGCCCGACGCAGCGGGATCATCATCAAAATTCCCAACAACCCGCCCAGCACGGCAACGAGCGTCACACGCCAAATTTCGAGATCGAACCCAAGGATCAGGATCGCGGGCATCGTCACACCGACGCCGAAGGCTATCGACTCACCGGCGGAACCGGCCGTCTGTACGATGTTATGCTCCAGAATTGTCGCGTCCCTGGCCCCGATCTTTGAAAGCAGTCGAAACAGCGTGATCGAAATAACTGCAACCGGAATCGACGCGGAAACGGTAAGGCCGACCTTCAAAACCAGGTACAGAGACGAGGCCCCAAAAACAATTCCAAGAAGCGTTCCCACGATCAGCGGGAAAATGGTCAGTTCGCGCAGGTTGGTGACGCTCGCGGGAATGTACGGGCGGAAATTCTCGAGGAACGGATTCTTCATCCTATTGGGTTCTCCTGGTTGTGCCTTTTTCACGCCCGAGGGGCCGGTAGCGTGATGGTTCGATGCAGCAAAATACGGATAGTTCTGCCTTGCAATTTACTCTGCATCCTCAAAAAGGCAATGCTCTGCTACACTTACAAGAAATTCATTTCTTCGGAGCACAACACAAAATGCACTTTCTCTCTGCGTCTCTGCGTCTCTGCGGTTTAGTTACGCTTCTAGCCTTCACGCTCTCAGCTCAGATCCCGGCGCCGAAGGATACGCTGGGGTTCACACCCGGGGAGGATCGGAAGCTCGCGAGTTGGGCCCAGGTGGTCGATTACTTTAAGAAGCTGGACACGGCGAGCGACCGGATGGTGTTTGAGGAGATCGGGAAGACGACGATGGGTGCTCCGTTCGTTTACGCAACTATCTCCAGCCCGGAGAACATAAAAAATCTAGAGAAATACAAAGCAATAAACGCGGAGCTGGCGGATCCGCGAAAGCTGGGCAAGTATCGTGGTCTGCCGGCAGACCGAGAAAAGGCCCATATCGCACAGGGCAAGACGATCGTTCTGATCACCCACGGGATCCACTCGACCGAGGTTGGATCGACGTTGTCGTCGATGCTGATCGCTCACGAACTCGTATCGAGCAGCGAGCCGCGGATCAAGAATATTCTCGAAAACACGATCATCCTGATCGTCCCGAGCCTGAATCCGGACGGTGTCGATATCGTCAAAAACTGGTACGACAAAACGCTGGGGACGCCGTATGAAGGTACGTCGCCGCCGGAGCTTTATCACAAGTACGTCGGCCACGATAACAACCGCGACTGGTACGCCTTCACGCAGGTCGAGACGCAGCTTACGGTCGATAAGATCCACAACGTCTGGCACCCGCAGATCGTGCACGACATTCACCAACAGGGTGCGAACGGAGCGCGTCT
>JBEBGW010000222.1:0-7423 GCA_040081025.1 Pyrinomonadaceae bacterium
CAAATGTCGAAATAAAAAAATCACCGTTTTCGCTGATTCATTTCGCGATCATCGGCGGTGTCGCTTTGCTCGTGATCGTTCTTCTGTTTCTGCTGATTCGCTAAATTATTGCGAGCAAACTACTTGACCCTCTTACGCGCCTGTACTACTATTCTCGCTCACCCGGTAATTCGAAATCTTGAACGTAGATAGGCTAACTTTGTGATCGGCAGCACCATATCGCACTATCGCATTACGTCCCAGCTCGGAGAGGGCGGAATGGGCGTCGTTTACGAGGCTGAGGATACAAAACTCGGCCGCCATGTCGCCCTCAAATTTCTGTCACCGGCGATGGCGAATGACGATAACCTTCTGCAGCGTTTTCAACGTGAAGCCCGAGCGGCATCGGCGTTGAACCATCCGAACATCTGCACCATCCACGGTATTGAACAGCAGGACGCAACACACTTCATCGTGATGGAGTTGCTCGACGGCGAATCGCTTGCCGACCGCATTCGCGGCAAAGGCCTGGATATCGAATCGGTGCTTTCTTTAGGTATTCAGATCGTTGACGCTCTCGAATCGGCTCATTCCAGAGGGATCGTACACCGAGATCTTAAGCCGGCCAATATTTTCGTTACAGCGCGCGGTCAGGCAAAGATCCTGGATTTCGGGCTGGCGAAAATGGATCAGGGGAAACCTGACGCTGCGTCGAACCTCCCGACGGCAATGCATGACGGCCTCACGACGCCCGGAACCGCGATGGGAACGGTCTCGTATATGTCCCCCGAACAGGCTCGCGGCGAGGTGACGGATGCTAGGACGGACCTATTCTCATTCGGCACGATCCTCTACCAGATGGCGACCGGGGCGATGCCGTTTCAGGGAGACACGTCGGCCGTGGTTTTCGACGCGATCCTTAACCGAAATCCGACACCCGCGAATTCGATCAACGCGACGCTTCCCGCCGATCTCGACCGGATAATCTTGCAGGCGCTAGAAAAAGACCGCGACCTTCGCTATCAGACTGCGACCGATCTGAAGACGGCCCTGAAGCGGCTCAAACGCGATATCAGCTCCGGCCGGCATTCCGGCGAGAACAGTGCGATCCACACCAGCCGGACACCTTCGTCGCCATCGCACGAACATTCGATCGCGGTCCTCTATTTTGAGAATCTGAGTGGGATCAAGGAAGACGAATATCTTCGCGACGGAATTACGGAAGACATCACGACCGAGCTGTCGAAGATCCGACAGGTTCGGACGTACTCGCGTGCAGTTGTAATGCCGTATCGCGACAAGCAGGTGACTGCGGGTCAGGTCGGTAAGGAACTCGGCGCCTCATATGTGCTTTCCGGCAGCCTCCGGCGGGCGGGCAATCGCCTGCGCATCAATGCTCAACTTGTCGACGCGAACACCGATTTTCCAGTGTGGTCGGAACGCTACGACCGCGAGATGGAAGACGTTTTTGCGGTTCAGGACGAGATCGCGTCGAAGATCGCCGAAGCACTGCGGATCACGCTGACACCGCAGGAGCAGGAAGCTCTCGCTGAGAAGCCGACCGAGAATCTACACGCATATGACCTCTATCTTCGCGGACGCAACTTTGCCCGTCGCGTCGGGCGGCAGGATATGCAGTTCGCGTTGCAGATGTATGAGAATGCCGTTGCGCTCGACCCGAACTTTGCTGTCGCACATGCGGCGATCGCGAACGTTTGTGCTCAGTATTACTATTACTTCGAACGAAAGCAGGACTGGATCGACCGCGTCAACGTAGCCGCTCAGAAGGCCATCGCGACCGGCCGAGACGAACCCGAGATCCGCTGTGCCGAGGCGTGGCTAGATTTTGCACAAGGCAAATACGCTTCGGCCGTCGACAAGATCCGAGCGGCGCTTGCTCGCGATCCGGACATTGACGGCGGTTACCACCTGTTCGGCCGGGCCCTGTTCGAATCGGGCCGCTATCAGGAAGTGCTGGACATCATGGAAGATGCTCTGGCGCACTCCGGAGAAAACTACAACACGACCATCCCGATCCATAACGCGCTCGGTGCTCTGGGAAAGGCGGACGCGTTGAAGAATTACACCTTTCGCGAGATCGCTATCTTTGAGGCTCAGCTGAAGAAAACCCCGGAGGATGCTCGCGTACGTGTTTTACTGGCGGGTGATTACGCTTATCAGAACCGTTTTGAGGACGCCCAGCGGGAACTCGATCTCGCCATGGCCTTGCGGCCGGACGACACGATGATCCTTTACAATAGCGCCTGCACTCTTGCTGAAATGGATAGGTTGCCCGAGGCGATGACAGCTCTCAAAAAGGCATGGGAAGCCGGTTACCGCAACCCAGCCTGGACCCGCCAGGATCCCGATCTTGCTAAACTCCACGGCGACCCTGAATTCGAACGGCTCTATCCGGAAGGAGCTGAGCCACCGCCGAACCAGCCGAGTCTTGCATCAACCAATTAATCTGCCGATCCTTTACCGATCCCGAACGAGCGGCTTCTGCATCGATCATTTAATGATAGGATCCGAGACTTTAGAGAAGCCTTTCATATTAGAGATCGTCAGTAGGTTCGATCTCAGATCGATCGTGATCTCTGTCTGCTGTGACTCTTTGCCGAACGTTCCGTCTTGCTCGAAAAGTTCGATCGTTAGTTTTTTCTTGTCCGACTCGACCAATCTATATTTTCCTTCCTGCAGGATCGGCGGATAACCGGACTGTTTGAAGCGTCCGTCCTTGAAAGTCCACTCAAGGAACCATGCGTGGCGATCAGGCGTTTCGCCTGCTGCGCGCCACGTTCCATGTAAATACGCTTCCGTTAGTTCGACATCTGAAACCTCGCCATCCCTTCGTTGATACTTCGCGAGCAGATCGTTGATCGCCTTGCTGACCGATTGATAGCGTCTCAGGTTGCTGCCGGACAAGGGCGAGTTCTTGCCGTACACCGCGTTAAACGTACGGCCAATTCCGAGTGACAGTGAAATGTATTCGGAGCCCGCATCGTGTACAGTTTCGGTCCGGGTGTCGTTCCGGATCGTGTCGAACTTGTTGTCGACAAACACCCGATAAAGATTCTCGACATCTTTGGCTGAGATCTGTTTCGACCACTTCACCTGCGGCACGCCGCTGCCCTTAAGCTCGTCAAACTCCAGCGTGCCGGCTGTGACATTGATCTTCCTGTGCGCACGCATCATTCCGCCGGTCCGAGTTAGCGAAATGCTCACGTCGTCCGGCATTTTTTCAGGAAGCTGAGATCTTCCGTCACAGGCAAAGATCAGAAATACGCTGATCACCGTCAATAGCTTTTTCATTTGAACCCTCAAAATTCGCTGCAAAACCTATAGACGGATTTGGACGGACAAAACAGCCGCGGCTCTATAAAATATTGGCATCTTCGCAGCCCAAGTTTCGTTTTCGTTCAAAGCGCCCTAAAATAGCGGTAATCACTATTCAATCCGAAACGGGTCAATAAATAACAGGCATAGAAAATGGCACAATCGAAGATCTATTACACACTCACGGATGAGGCCCCGATGTTGGCCACGCATTCTTTTTTACCGATCGTTAAAGGATTCGCGAAGGCCGCGGACATTGAAATTGAAGTCCCGGATATTTCGCTAGCGGGACGAATATTGGCTAACTTCCCCGAATATCTAAAAGACGATCAAAAGACCCCAGATGCGCTTGCACAGTTGGGCGAGCTGGCGACAAAACCGGACGCAAACATCATCAAGCTGCCGAATGTTTCTGCCTCTGTTCCCCAGCTGCAAGACGCGATCGCCGAGCTTCAGAAACAAGGTTTCGCAATTCCCGATTATCCGGTAGAACCGAAAACCGACGAAGAAAAAGCGATCAATAAAAAGTACGCAAAAGCATTGGGTAGCGCCGTGAACCCCGTGCTGCGAGAAGGGAATTCCGACCGCCGAGCGCCAAAGGCGGTAAAGAATTACGCCAAGGCGAATCCGCACCGAATGGGAGTTTGGGCAGCGGATTCGAAAACCTCCGTTGCTCACATGAATTCGGGAGATTTCTACGGAACGGAGAATTCGACGACCGTTGACGCGGATGGAAAGTTCAAGATCGTGTTCTACGGAAACGATGGTTCCGAAAAGGTGCTGAAAGATCTTTCACCGCTGAAGGCAGGCGAAGTGATCGATTCGTCTGTAATGAATCTTTCCGCCTTGAGATCGTTCGTCGATGAAGCGATCGCTGAGGCGAAGGAAAAAGGCGTTCTCCTCTCCGCTCATCTGAAAGCGACGATGATGAAGATCTCCGACCCGATAATTTTCGGAGCGATCGTCGAAACCTATTTCAAAGATGTTTTTGAGAAATACAAAGGCGCCTTTGCCGATCTCGACGTCAATCCCAATTACGGTTTGGCCACCCTTAACGACAAGATCGCCGGGCATCCGCAGGAAGCCGCGATAAAGGCGGACATCGTAAAGACGATCGAGAACGGGCCCGCGATTGCGATGGTGAATTCCGATAAGGGAATTACCAATTTTCACGTCTCGTCGGATGTCATCGTAGATGCTTCGATGGCGTCGCTCGTGCGCGGCGGCGGCAAGATGTGGAATGCGGACGGAAATGAAGAAGACACCGTCTGCATTATCCCGGACCGGACTTACGCTGGCTTCTACGCCGCGATCATCGACGATATGAAGCGGAACGGAGCGATCGACCCGAAAACATTCGGTTCCGTTCCGAACGTCGGTCTAATGGCGCAGAAGGCGGAAGAATACGGCTCGCACGACAAGACGTTCCAGATCTCCGGCGAGGGCACGGTCAAGGTCGAGGACGAAAACGACAACACGCTTCTCGAGCAGAGCGTGCAAAACGGCGACATCTTCAGAATGTGCCAGACCAAGGATGCGCCCATACAGGATTGGGTAAAGCTTGCCGTAAACCGCGCACGGCTATCCGACACACCCGCGATCTTCTGGCTCGACAAAGACCGTGCGCACGATTCGCAGATCATCAAAAAGGTCGAAAAGTATCTCAAAGATCACGACACGACAAGCCTCGACATCCGCATCATGGACGTGAAAGACGCGATGCTCGAAACCCTTCGACGCGCGAGAGAGGGTAAAGACACCATCTCCGTTTCAGGCAATGTTCTGCGGGATTATCTGACCGATATGTTCCCGATCCTCGAACTCGGCACATCGGCAAAAATGCTGTCGATCGTCCCGCTTATGAACGGTGGCGGCCTGTTTGAAACCGGAGCCGGCGGTTCCGCTCCAAAGCACGTTGAACAGTTCCTGCAGGAAGGATATCTCCGCTGGGATTCGCTCGGCGAGTTTCTCGCTTTGCAGGCAAGCTTCGAACATCTCGCTCAAACCCAAAGCAACAAGAAAGCCCAGGTCTTGGCAGATGCTCTTGACGAAGCGAATGCGAAATTCCTCGCGACCGACAAATCACCCGCGAGAAAGGTCGGCCAGATCGATAACCGCGGTTCGCATTTCTACCTTGCAATGTACTGGGCCGAAGCTTTAGCAGCTCAAACCTCCGACCCCGATATCGCCGCCAAATTCTCCCCCGTCGCCGCAGCAATGCAGGAAAACGAAGCCAAGATCAACCAAGAACTTATCGCCGCCCAAGGCTCCCCCCAAGACGTCGGCGGCTACTATCACCCCGACCCGAAAAAAGCCTACGCAGCGATGCGATCTTCCGCGACGCTAAACGCGATCGTGGATGGTATGTAGCTCGAGCAAGTTCGATCGATCATTCGGATGCGGAGAATAGCTTATTTATTCTCCGCATCTTTTGCGTAGAATGTCGGTGTTCCGAAGTTCAGGCGGCTTGCCGCTCTATTTGCGGAAAAGCTATGCTTTTCCGTTCGATCAAACGTGTCCTGCGGCTCTGCCTCCGACCACGAAAGGTGGCGGCGCAGCCGCCTTGATCCAAGAAGTGGCTGACGGAAAGGCCGAGCCTTTCCGCAAATAGACGGGCAGAGCCCAAATTTATCCGCTTCGGTAGTCGAGTGCTCTTTTTCGAGTTGGCTCTACAACCAACCCCGCGAGCCGGGCATCCAGAACATCGATATGGCGCAAAAGCTCGACATAGGTAAAATGAGGGTCGCCTCACCGTGCCACATTGGTTGGGATTCGATGGTCGGCGACGACCGAGCGCGATTCTGCGGAAGCTGCGACCGCCACGTCTTCAACATCGTCGGCCTGAACGGCAGCGAGATCGAATCACTCGTCGAGAACACCGAAGGCCGTCTCTGCGTCCGAATGTACCAACGGGCCGACGCAACCGTCCTCACCGAAGATTGTTCGGTGGGCCTGCGTCTTATTCGCAAACGCGTCGCCACCTTCGCCGGAGCCGCCCTCTCTGCATTGCTCGGGCTCGTCTCGGTGGGATACGGTCAGAGGTCGTCTGAATACTGTTCACCGAAGGTCGAACGCATAAAGATTGACTCGAGCAGCGGACAGGTTTCCGGAACGATAATGGACCCAGACCTCGCCCTTGTTCCTGGAATCAAGATCATGCTTCAGCGCAAAGGCAAATTGATTGGTGCTACGACTTCCGACGACCAAGGAAGGTTCTCATTTCTCAATGTTGCCCCGGGTAAGAAGTACTCCCTAATGCTCGAATGGCAGCAAGGTTGGGAGAAGAAGACTATCAAGAAGATCACCGTCAACTCCGGCGAGAATGTGCTCCAGAACGTTTGCCTCGTACCTGCCGTGCCGGAAGTCGTTGGTGTTTTCCGCTGAATTGGACCCGACGACCAGATCAAAGCCAGCACCAAGTAATGGTAGGCCGTCAAGGATTCGGCTATTACTTCGGCCCCACCGAAAGTCCTCCCGATTCGAAGTGCCTCTTGCAGATAACACGCTTAACAATCATCACAGCAATATTCAATCATTTTCGCTCGATCGTTGTAGAACGTGAGACGTAATGATGAACATCGGTTAGAGCAAATGGATGGAGATCGGGATTGGGCGAAGGTCGGCAATAAAGAGCACGGGCCTTTGACTCCTCCGTCTCAGGACGTTCAACCCCGGACCTCTTGCGCGGGGAGTGGAACGGTCGATGAATCTGGATTCAAAGGAGAGCGTCGATCTGTTTCGCGAGAGCGATATCGTGGTCGGTGACGCCGTCGCGGTCGTGGGTGGTGGTTTCGACACGAGCGTAGCCCCAGCCGAACTTGATGTCGGGGTGATGGTCGGCGGCTTCGGCGAGTTCGCCGACCTTGTTGACGAAGACGAGAGCCTCCGCAAAGTTCCCGAACTTGAACTTCTTTTCGAGCTTGTCGTCGTCAAACTTCCAGCCAGCGAGCGGCGCGAGTACCGTTTTAACCTCTTCTTCGGACAGTTTTCGTCGTTCCATAACAATATCCTCACATACATCGGTATTTTAACGCAGAGGTCGCAGAGAACGCAGAGTTTCTGGCTGATTTGGCTTAAAGTTCGGGCATTGAGATATAATTGCCGTTTT
>JBEBGW010000223.1:0-7410 GCA_040081025.1 Pyrinomonadaceae bacterium
CAAGATTCGGAAAGAAGGAGGTAAACCATGCCAACAGCTGCCAGATTTTCAATAACCATCGATGGTTACGAGATCGCTTCGTTCTCGGAGCTTCAGGGGATCACAACCGAAATAAAAACTGTCGAGTACGTTGAGGGGCGGGACGATCCGGTTCGATTCTTGAATCAATTTGCAAGCGTGCCGGCGACGACCAATTTGCCGACCACGTACCGGTTACGTTTAGCCAGACGCAGCGGCAGCGGTGCGAGCTTGTCTTCCTGGCAATCGCAGGGTGCGACAAACTCGGTCACGGGCAGAAAGAAATGCGTGCTCGCAGTGAATGATTCGCAGAGTAAGCCCGTTGCGAGGTTTTACCTCGAAAACGCATGGCCGCAGAAGGTCCAGGTCATTCCCGGCTTTGCGGCCCAGGGCGGCAATGCGGTAGCGATGGAAACCGTCACTATCGCCTGCGAAAGCATCAGTCTGGTTCGATGACGGCGATCCCAAGCTCATTGAGCTGTGAGTCGTCTACATCGCCCGGCGAATCCATCATCAGGTCTTGGGCGGAGGCGGTTTTGGGGAACGCCATGACGTCGCGGATGTTCTCGGTTCCGCAGAGGATCATGCAGGTGCGTTCGACGCCGGCGGCGAAACCGCCGTGGGGCGGCGTGCCGTATTCGAGGGCGTCGAGGAAGAAGCCGAACCGAGCGCGGGCGGATTCCGGCGTCATTCCGAGAGCCTTGAAGTTCAACGCCTGAACCTCCTGCTGGTGGATACGGATCGACCCGCCGGCGCATTCGTAGCCGTTGATGACCGCGTCGTAGGCCTTCGCACGCACTTGCCCGAGCAGATGATGCTGCGACGGCTCGTTCACGCCGGTGCGGAAAAGTTCGAGGTCCTCGTCCATCGGCGACGTGAACGGGTGATGAGCCGCTACGTACGTATCGGTCTCCTCATCGTGTTCGAACATTGGGAACTCGGTGACGATCAGGCATTCATACTTGCTTCTATCGATCAGATTCTCGCGTCTCGCCACTTCATTGCGCAACGCTCCGAGAGCCGCCGCGACGACGGATTTTTTGCCTGCGACGATCAATACGGCATCGCCCGTTTCGGCTCCTGAAACGCGGATGAGTTCGACTATCTTTTCTTCGCCAAGAACCTTCGACAACGAAGAAGTCGGAACCCCGTCGCTATCGCTCCCGGTTCTGACGGGAATCTTGATCCACGCTAGGGCACCAGCGCCGTAGCGCTTCACGAACTCCTGCAGCTCGTCGGTCTGCTTACGCGAATAGTCGGCCTTGCCTTTGACGACGATAGCCTTGATCTCGCCGCCGTTCTTTAGCGTATCGGCGAATGGTGCGAAGTCGGTTTCCTTCAGGCTTTCGCTCAGGTCCTGCAGCTCCATTCCGAAACGCAGGTCAGGCTTGTCCGAACCGTATCGACGCATCGCGTCCGCATAGGTCATCCGCGGCCATTCGGTCGGGAGGTCAACGCCGATCAGTTTGAGCACGTGGTTGAACATGCCCTCCATCTCGCGATAGACCTGTTCGCGGTTGACGAACGACATCTCCATATCGAGCTGCGTGAATTCCGGCTGGCGGTCGGCGCGAAGGTCTTCGTCGCGGAAACACCGGGCGATCTGGTAATAGCGGTCGAGCCCCGAGATCATCGTGATCTGTTTCAGGATCTGCGGCGATTGCGGCAACGCGAAAAACTTGCCGGTATGGATGCGCGACGGGACGATAAAGTCGCGAGCGCCTTCAGGCGTACTTTTAAGCAGGATCGGCGTCTCGATCTCGAGGAATCCGCGATCGTCAAAATATTCGCGGATCGCCTTTACCGCCTTCGCACGCATGATGATGTTCTGCTGCAACGCCGGGCGGCGCAGGTCGAGATAGCGATACTTGAGCCGCGTGTCCTCGCTAGCGAGATTTTCGCTGCCCGCTACCTCAAGCTGGAACGGCGGTACTTTCGCGTCGTTGAAGATCAGTAGTTCGCTCACCTTGATCTCGATGTCGCCAGTCGCGAGTTTGGCATTGTGCGTTCCTTCGGCACGGCTGACCACCTCGCCCTTCACAGCGATCACGAACTCGCCGCGAAGATTCTTCGCCTTCGCATGAGCCTCGGCCGCCGTCTCCTCGCTCACCACAACCTGCGTCAACCCATGCCGGTCGCGAAGGTCGATGAACGTAAAAACGCCAAAATCGCGCTTCTTCGCCACCCAACCCATCAACACGACATTTTCGCCGGCGTGCGACTCTCTCAACTCACCGCACGTATGCGACCGCTCCAAACTGCCTAGTGTGTCCAACATATTAAGACCAACTCACCGCAGATAAACGCAGATTCACGCAGATCATTTCTAGATCTATCTGCGTTCATCCGCGTCTATCTGCGGTTAAAATATCAAACAAAAACGCCTTTCGATCTGCGACAGACGAAAGGCGGAACGCGGAACCTTGGGTCCTTTGCGCTCTCGCCTACGTATTATTGTCGTCAAATCGAACGGCGTTCATAAACCAAACGTGATGATACAGGACGCGGCCTTACTTAGGCAACTTCTTCTTGGATTTCTTGGCGGGTGTCGTGCTCGAGGGCTTCTTACTGGCCGATGGAAAGAAATCCGTCACAAACGGACCTTGCTGCGTCCGAGGAAGCTCCAATAGCCTCTGCGGAGTGATATCGCTGCTGATCACTGGGGGCAGGCCGTCAAGAACAATTTCGTTGGAAACACCGACAACCCCCATTAGGATGACTTCTTCACTCAACTCCAGGCTCATTGGTTGATCAACGTCCGCCGAGACCTGAAGATTCTCAACGATGTGTCTCTTAAACGGAAGGAGCTCGAACTCGATGCGGTACACATCCTCTGGGACATCCTTAAACTTGTACGATCCTTGAACGTCGGTTTGTGTGACTCGGCGGATCGAGTTTGACGAATTAGATAAGACAACCTTTACGCCGGCCACCACCGCTCCATTCAAGTCGGTTACGATTCCGGAAACGACAAACCCCGGAAGTGTATTCGGTCGCTTGTCTCTTTTTTCGGCGGTTGGAACCTGTTTGATCGGTCGTGGGCAGCCCTGCGTGTAAGCCATCGAGGCAACGGAGATTGTCGTGGCGAGGACTCCGGCAGCGATCTTCGCGTGGCGTTTGATATGCGTGAATTTCGGCGGAGCGGTGACGACGCGGCCACGTTCATCTTTGCGGTAACGGACGCACAGATTGCCGTTCGAATCGCGTACCAGTTTCTCGGCTCGTTGGCGTGTATATGACGAAAGGTCGTAGACGTTCTTCGAGCAGTGGGAACAGAATCGCACTTCTTCATTGCCGGTCATTTCTTCCCAGCTTTCGGTACACGGCTCGCGGACGTCGATGCGATCAAGCAGGTCTTTGCGTTGGGTCACATCGTAACTGATGGCCTTTGAACGGGTTCGGTTGCATTGGGGTCGCTCAATTTGATCGATGTCTTGCGTGTGTTGGCAGTTGGGGTGATAATCGATCAGTTCCAAAATTGCCCGACCGTACCGTCATGAGATCAGTTCATCTTTCAATTGTCATTGCCGTCGGCCTGATGTTCTCGACGTACGGCCGGGCGCAGGTGGCGATCACGGTCGATGCGGCGGCAGATCGGCGGCCGATAAACCCGATGATCTACGGGACGGCTTTTGCCACGACCGCTCAATTGCTCGATCTAAATTCTCCGCTTAACCGTCACGGCGGAAACGCGACCACACGCTACAACTGGCAGCAGAACGCAACCAACCGTGCCAATGATTGGTATTTTCAAAGCCTTGACGACGGCAGCCCAACGTCAGGCGATGCGGGTGATGCGTTCATTCAACTTACAAAGAATGGAGCAGCCCAGCCGGCGATCACGATCCCGATCATCGATTGGGTCGCCAAGCTCGGGCCGGGTCGACAGCGGCTCGCAAGTTTTTCGATCGCTAAGTACGGAGCTCAAACCGGTAACGATTCGCAGTGGTTTCCGGATGCGGGCAACGGCATTAAGACCAACGGACAGTTCGTCACCGGCAACGACAAAAACGACGCGAACACTCCGAACAGCGTAGCTCTGCAGCAAGGTTGGATGCAGCACCTCATCAATCGATGGGGCAATTCGAGCGGCGCGGGGGTCAAAAATTACATCCTCGATAACGAACACTCGATCTGGTTCTCGACCCATCGCGACGTGATGCCGGTCGGGTCGACAATGGATGAGCTGTTCGCGCGAATGCGAGACCATGCCGCGATGATCCGATCGCAAGATCCGACGGCGACGATCTGGGGTCCCGAGGAATGGGGCTGGAACGGATATCTTTTTTCCGGCTACGATCAATGGTTCGCCTCGCCGAGCAATGGCTATGAGCGCCCCGACCGTGCTGCACACGGCAACATGGACTATATGCCATGGCTGCTGCAGCAGTTTAAGGATCACGAGACGCAGACCGGAACACGCGTGCTCGACGTTTTCACGCTCCACTATTATCCGCAGGGCGGCGAAACGAACGACGACGTTTCAGCCGCGATGCAGGCGCGTCGAAACCGTTCGACGCGGTCGCTTTGGGACCCGAACTACACGGATGAAAGTTGGATCAACGCTCAGGTCAAACTGATCCCGCGGATGAAGGCTTGGGTCGCTCAGAACTATCCGAACACCAAGATCGGCATCACCGAATACAACTGGGGAGCCGAGAACCACATCAACGGCGCGACGACGCAAGCCGACATCTACGGCATCTTCGGCCGCGAGGGGCTCGACATCGGAACGCGTTGGACGACGCCGGCGACAGGCTCGCTCGCCTACAACGCGATGAAGATGTATCGGAATTACGACGGCAACAAAAGCGGATTCGGCGACACGAGCGTTCGCACGGCCGTGCCGAATCCGGATGCGGTATCAGCCTTTGCGGCCGAGAGATCCGTGGGCGGTGCGTTGACGATAATGGTCATCAACAAAGAGGCGTCGTCGAAACAGGCATCTGTCACGCTTCAGAATTTTCCCGCTCAGTCCGCCGTTCATGTTTGGCAGCTAACCTCGGCTAATCAGATAACTCAACTTCCGAATGCCGCGGTCGTCAGCAACTCGATCTCGACTTCATTGCCCGCGCAGAGCATCACCTTACTGATCGTATCTCCGAACGCCCTTGCCGCTCCTACATCGTTGATCGGCAGAAGATTCTCCAACATCCACTTCCTTTCGTGGAATGATATGACGAGCGACGAAGACGGCTTCGTTATCGAGCGGTCACAAAACGGCGGCCCGTTCGTCGAGATCTTTCGAACCGCGGCGAACAAGACGAGCTATCAGCGAATGGCTAAATGGGGAAGCACGCAATATCGCGTTCGAACGCGAAAGGGAGGCACGCTTTCCGAACCGTCCAACGTGGTTCAGATAGGCAATTAAGCTACGACCTTTTATTGCGTTCCCGGATGAGCGACATGGCAAGTTCGCGGTCTCGGAGAAGTTTTTGGATGGCGGGGCGTTCTTTTTCGGAACAGGTGTTTAGCTTCTCTCGCAACTCGCCGATCTCCTTCAGCCGCTCGACCTCTTCAGGCACGATATCGTTGCTCTTCAGCACGGAATAACCCATCCGTACATCCTCAGGCGTCGCGAAATACGCATCGAGGTTGATCGGCTTGCCCTTACCTTCCAGATTGTCGAACTCTCCGCGAGCGATCGCAGCTTTGATCATATTATCGATGTGTTTCTCAATCGACATTTCTGGACCTAGCTTCCAAACTCTTCCTTCGATGACCAACGAATTTCTTTGATGGAAGGTTCCGATGAAAGGACCGAATCGAATGCCGTTTGAAGCTTTGTTACGTCGGCTTCCGTGGAGATCTTCTTGAAAAGAAGCTTTCGGACAAAGGGCTTGCTCGGTTCGATGAAGGACAAAAATGCATCATCCTCACCATCAATGTTTCCGCATCCGATCCACAGTGGGAACGCTTCGTTGCGGATCTCGACCATCCATCCCCAGTCTTCGGCAAAAGGATCCATCACGTCGAAATCACGTTCTTTTAGGCCATCGCGAATGAACTCGGCGAGTCTCTTCCCCCAACGACCGGAGTTGATCTCGTCCTCTTCGCCGGGATACGGAGGAAATAGATCGGATCGGAACTCAACGTGCGTTTTCATATCTAGAAATAGAATCTTGCAAAGTAATACAAGATCGGAGCATTGAAGAGTAGGCTATCCAAACGATCCAGCAACCCACCGTGGCCGGGGAGGATGTTGGCGGCGTCTTTGGCGCCGGAGCCGCGTTTCATTGCGGATTCGGCGAGGTCGCCGAGGACGGAGACGGCGGCCATGACCATCGCGAGGGGGATCGACCATTTGTAGGGAAGTTCGGGAAAGAACCAGTAGGTCGCGAGAGCTGCGAACGCACCGGCCGCGACGATGCCGCCGATCAGGCCTTCCCAGGTTTTCCCGGGCGAGATCTTCGGAATGAGCTTGTGTTTGCCAAGAGCTTTGCCTGAGAAATAGGCTCCGGTATCGGCGCCCATGATGACGAGGAAAAAGTAGCCCAGCAGGTGCGTGGAAAGATACGGATGCGATTCGAACCCGAGCCGCGTCGAGATCAGAAATCCGCCGAGAAATGCCACGTAGAGTACACCAAGGATCGTTACTCCGACGCCGGTGAGCATCTTCGAAAAGTCAGCCTGAAATCGGAACGTCTGCGAGACGAGCACAGCGATCACGAATGCCGCGACCGTCGCGATCAGCAGGTCCGGAGCCTTCGCCGGAGCGTCGAAGACAAACGCGACTGTCAACGCCGCCGCCCCGAGATACGCCATCGACGCATCGGCCTTCAACTCAAGCTTCTTGGTCAGCGTAAAAAACTCAAACAACCCCGCCGCAAGCGCCAGCACCGCGATCACGACAAAGATCCAAACCGTCTCCGGAATATAGGACGGCAGCACGATCGAGGCAATCAAAATGGGCAAAGCGACAAGCGCCGTTAGGATGCGGGTTTTCATAAAAGTCGGAACCACCTCGCGTTAGCGGGTGAGTTCTTCAACTAAGGCTGCCTCCAAGCGTCTCCACAAAGTCAGAACCAACCTGCGTTAGCGGGTGGGTTCTTCAATTAAACGTTGCCTTCCAAGCTCTTCGATCTCATCGAAATCCTTCAGATCGCATCCTTGCCCGTATCGAACATAATGACATGCGTTCGCGACCGAAGTTTCATTCCAGAGCCATCTTTCACTTCCCTTGTCGGCCCATGGAGTTCGATCGGAAACCCACAAACCTCGCTCGCGCATTTTCCTCGTCGCATACGCCTTGAATGCGTTCAATGCCCTGCTTGGTTGTAAGTTTGGAGTGACCGATACCACGTGAAAATGGTTTGTCCTGACGTTGATCGCCAGCAATGTCCATTCTCGATGGATACACACTTCCTTGATCGCGTCTTCGACGGCTCGACG
>JBEBGW010000224.1:0-7406 GCA_040081025.1 Pyrinomonadaceae bacterium
TTGAAGCGAAGCATGCCGGGCTGGATTACGTGGTGATCGAGAAGGGGTTGATCGGGAATACGATCTATCACTATCCGGTCGGGTTGACGGTGTTTTCGACTACGAATGAGCTTGAGTTTAACGAGGGTGATCTGAAGCCTGCTCGGGAGAAGCCCACTCGCGAGGAGCTGCTTTCTTATTATGTTCGGTTCGTGCTGGACAATGAGCTGAACGTGCGGTCAGAGGAGACAGTCCTTTCTGTGTATTCGGGTTCTGTATCTTCCGTGGATTCTGTGGTTAAAGAGGATGGAACCACAGAAAACACAGAAAACACAGAAAACACAGAAAACACAGAAGACACGGAGAACTCATCCACGAAATACACGAAGGGCACGAAACAAGAGGAAACGAGTGATCTGAGATCGTTCCGGGTCGCGACAGACAAAAGTGAATATGAAGCACGGACCGTGTTGTTTGCGATGGGGGCGATGGACTATCCGCGGAAGTTGAATGTTCCGGGCGAGGATCTTCCGAAGGTGCATGATGTGTTTCGCGAGACATATCCGTGGGTGCGGAAGCACGCGATGATCGTGGGCGGCGGGAATTCGGCGGGCGAGGCGGCGTTGTTTTTGGCGCAGGAAGGTGCGGAGACGACGCTGGCGATATTCCGGTCGGACTGGGAAAACAATGATCCGAAGCAGGGCTGCATTAAATATTGGGTGAAGCAGCCGCTGGAGGAAGAGTTGAAGGAGCATTGCCTGAAGTTGTTTTTCCTCGGCAAGGTGATCGAGATCCGTGAGGGCGAGGTAGAGCTTGAGAGCGAATCAGGCGAGCGTGTTGTGATACCGAACGATGTCGTGTTTGTACTGATCGGGTCGGATGCGGATCTGTCGATGATGAAATCGCTCGGCGTCGATACCGAATCAAATAAGAACGGCGAGGTGCCGGTTTACGATCCGGAAACGTTTGAGACGAATGTCCCAGGAATCTACGTCGCGGGCCATTTCACCAATCACCGCCACATCAAACCCGCGATCGATGCGGCGAAGACATTGATCCCGAGGCTGGCTGAGAAGGTAAAGAGCAAGTCGGCCGAGGCTTAATCGAGAGGAATGGTATGGGACGGCTTTTCGCGTTTTGATTTCTTTTTTCGTGTTTTTCGTGGACTAGATTCGGAAGAAATTTATCCACGAAATGCACGAAACAAGAAAACCAAAACAGAAGAGGCCGCCTTTTCAGACGGCCTCGTTTTGGTTTGGAAACAGGTAGATCTACTTCTCTGCCGGCTTCCTGGTGCGGACCATCACCTTGTGGCCTTCGCCTTTGAATCGTTCGGAGATGTTCGCCGGATTCAGGTCGTAGGAAGCCACGTCGAAAACATCCGACTGCTTGCCGGCGACTGAAGTCGTCCATTTGTACGGAAGCAGCAGGCCGTTGACGCTGCGGTAATCCGCGAATCGGACGATGTGCTCGGCACCCTTGTTGGTCCACGCTCCATCGGCCTTACGGTCGAACATCACCACGTCCTGAGTTTCTTTCGGTGCGGTTCCGTCATCAGCCTTTCGCATCTTGATCATGATTGGCTGCGGATGAGCCACATAGCTCATGCCGAGCGGCAAGTACGACGACGCGTCGAAGAAAAGCTTGACGCTCGATCCGCCGAACGATGCGACGACGGTTTCGGCGTTAGTGCCGTCTAGGTTGGTCGAACCTGCGTACGTGTAGGCGACGTCCATTCCCTCAGGAGCGGTCAGCAAAAGCGACAGCGTCGTGCGAAAAAGCTCGTTGTCACGCGGGGCACCATGTCCTGCTGCCATTTTGTCGTGCAAGATCATTTTGCCGTCACGCTCAGTCGTGAAAGTTGCGTTGCCGTCACCGCCTTTCGTTACGATCGTGAATTTCTTGCCGTCGGCGGTCGCGATCTCTTTCACGTCTTCGCCTTCTTTAGGTGTCCATTCACCCCCGTCGGCTTTCTTGCGGACGAAAACCCTGACCTCTCCGGACTCCCCTGCGGGAGCGCCTTCAACTTTGCGGACGATCACTTTCTTGTCGTCTTCGGTGGTGAACTCGCCTTCTTTATCTTCGACGATGACCTTGTGGAGGCCGTCTCCAGAATGACCGTCGACGACCACGACATCAACCTTTCTTTCGATCATCGCGTCACCGGCTGCTCCGCCGCCATCGCCGATCTTGACCATCTTCATCAGACGGTTCGGCGATTCGAACGCGATCTCGGTCTCACCTTGCTCGACGCTTTCGACACCGTTCAGGTTGACGGTCTTGCTCGTCTGGCCTTTGATGACGAATGACTTAACACCGCCGATGGCCGAGTCGCCGCCGATAGCGGTGCGTGCCTTTGCGATGATCGCGAGAGCTTTCTCGTCGGACTTACTTCCGCCGATGACCTTGTCGACCACAGCTCCGGCTCCGATGAAAGCGAGCGACGCGACCAATGTCGAAACAACAAATCTTTTCATAATGCCTCCGATACTATTAAATTCTGATTCGAATGACGAACGGGGTGCAAGCCTGGTTACATTCGGATGTTCGTCGTCATTGTGATACTGGGCCATTGCGGTCCTGCAATGGTTAAGAGGACGCAAAGAAATTGTTAAGAATGTAAAATGTGCCGAAAATGCGTTGTTTCGACCGGATTCGAGGGGCATAATTAGGCTCGGTATGAAGCGCACCACACCTTGGTCCACTATCGGGATCGTCGCGGCGATCGTCGGCTTGCTGACGGTCTTCATGGCGCTCCTTTATAACTGGCAGCTCGCCGCGAGCGTCGCCGAGCGTGAACAGCTTCAGCGCCGGGCCGAGGCGGATACCAAGATGTTCGCCGATGATTTCAACCGCGAGATCCAGGGTGTGTACTTCAACAATTCTCAGGTTGATCCGGTCAACATAGCAAACGGTTACGGAACCGAGATTGTAACTCGTTATGATTATTGGAAAGAGAATACGGCTTATCCGGGCCTCATCGACGATATCTACGTGTTGCCGAGCGGCTCTCCGCTGCTAAAGATCGACCCCGAATCGAAAGCGTTGGTGCCTGCTCCGACTGATCAGAACTTAGCCAAGATCACTGAGAAGATCGCGAACGCCGGGCGGCCGGCGCCGATATTAAACAACGGCTACACGCTCGCGATCCCGTTGATGCCCTTCGAGGAAAAGGTCGATAGGATCATGGTTCGCCGGTCGGATAAAGCAGTTATAACGGCTGATGCTCCGATGGAGTTACCGAAGCCGCTCGGACACATCATTGTTCTTCTCAACGAATCCGTGATCAAGGAGAAGATGCTTCCCGAACTCGCCGCGAAGTATTTTCCAAATGGCGATTTCAAGGTCGGGATAACGGATCGGTCGGGTGAGAAGGTATTCAGCACTGCGGAGATCGGTGAAGGGTTCGACGCAAAGGCATCGCTTTTCGATCTCACGCCCGATCACCTGATCTGGATCGCGAACCGCGAGATGCAGCCGCGGCGAGCTAGATCTCCTGTCGGCGGCGAATCGGAAATGGTTCTCGATCAACGGATCGAAAGCCGGACGATGTCTTCGGACGAGAAACCAAAGGTCGAGGCTGGCGAAACATTCACGATCCAAATGAAAGAGAGCGGAACGAAGCGGCGCACGACGGTTCTAACCGGAAATCCGCTTGCCGATTCGCACTGGCAGTTAAGCGTCGAGCATACAGCCGGATCGATCGATGCCTTCATCCGCGGTGAGCGGAACCGGAATCTTGCGATCGGCTTTGGCATTTACTTGCTCTTGCTCGGCAGTATCATTGCGATCGTGTTTTCGTCGTTAAGGGCGAAGGCGTATGCTCAGCAGCAGATCGATTTTGTTTCGAGCGTGTCACACGAATTTCGCACGCCGCTGGCGGTGATCTATTCTGCCGGAGAGAACCTAGCCGACGGCGTCGCACGCGACGGTAACCAGGTGGCGAGGTACGGCGACCTGATCAAGGGCGAGGGAAAGAAGCTGTCGGTGATGGTCGAACAGATCCTTGAGTTTGCGGGTGCCCGATCGCGGAAGAAACAATACAATCTCGCCGCGGGTGATGTTTCGTCGGCGGTCGCGAAGGCCCTCGCGGACTCTGAACCGCTGCTGAAAGAGGGCGGATTCGATGTCGAGACCTCGTTGGCCGATAGCCTTCCGACCGCACAGATCGACCGTGAAGCGATCGAAACGGCGGTTCGCAATCTGATCCAGAACGCGGTCAAGTACAACAACGGTACGCGATGGCTAAAGGTCTCGACCGAGAACGGCAGCGACTTGATCAAGATCGTCGTGGAGGATGGCGGCATCGGCATCTCGGCAAGCGACCGCAAGAAGATCTTTGAACCATTCTTCCGCGCCAAAGACGTCGTCGACGCGCAGATCCACGGCAACGGCCTTGGCCTATCGCTTGTGAAAGAGATCGCCGAGGCTCACGGCGGGAAGGTAGACGTGACTAGCGAGATCGGAAGGGGCTCGAAATTCGTGATCGAGGTCCCGCTCGTGTAGCTTCCGTTTTCTTCTTTCGTGTATTTCGTGGATTCATTCCATTGCTACGTTTTGAACGGTTAAGCCGGAAAGAAATATCCACGAAAGACACGAAAAGCACGAAACAGGACGAACAGGTTAGCCGGTTGAAGCGTCAGTTGTTTTTCTTGTTTCGTGTATTTCGTGGATTCACTATTGCGGCCTTTGCGTGGTAAGCAGGAAAGAAACTATCCGCGAAAGACACGAAAAGCACGAAACAAGATCAGATCAAATAATATATTGCAATGCGGGTTTTGCTTGTTGAGGACGAAGAAGGTTTGATACTGACCCTTACCGATCGGCTGGTGAGCGAGGGGTTTGACGTCGTCTCGGCGAAGGATGGAGAGGCAGGATTTACGGCGGCGATCGCTGAGACTTTCGACCTCATCCTGCTCGACGTAATGCTGCCAAAGAAGAACGGCTACGACGTTTGCCGCGATCTGCGTCAACGTGGGATCACGACACCGGTTCTGATGCTGACTGCGAAGGGAGAAACGATCGATAAAGTACTCGGATTGAAGTTGGGCGCGGACGATTATCTGACGAAGCCGTTCGAGGTGATGGAACTTCTCGCACGGATCGAGGCGTTGCTGCGGCGGGCTCCGGGTAAGTCGAACGGACATTCGACGGATTCGTTTCGATTTGGCGATGTCGCGGTCGATTTCAAACGGGCGACGGTTGCGAAGGAAGATTCCGCGATCGAGCTATCTGCGATGGAATTCAAGCTGCTGCAGTACCTTATCGAAAATCGCGGACTCGTACATTCGCGTGATCACTTGCTCGATCAGGTTTGGGGATACGACGCGATGCCTTCGACGCGAACGGTCGATGTGCACATCGCCTGGCTAAGGCAGAAACTTGAGGAGAATCCGCGTAAACCTCGCTTCATCCACACGGTTCATGGAATGGGTTATAAATTCGCTGAGTAAGGAACCACGTAAAGTACTACCGCGGCATAGTGAAGGATGCTGCCGGCGAGAACGAAGACGTGAAAGATAGCGTGATGGTGGCGTATGCGCTGCCACGCGAAAAATACGACGCCTAACGTATAAGATAGACCGCCCGCGACCGCCAGCAGCACGGCCTCGGTCCCGAGAGTTTCCAGCATCGGCTGTACGGCGAACACGCCAAGCCAACCCATCACCACATACGAAACAACCGAAACCGCCGGGAACCGATGTTTCATCAGGAGTTTCGCGACGATGCCGACGACGGCAATTGTCCAGATCAGTACAAGCAGCCCTTGTCCGAGCGTTCCGCTCAGGAGAATTATCCCGAACGGGGTATAGCTTCCGGCGATGAGCAAGTAGATGCAGCAGTGGTCGACGAGTTGAAGTTTGTGTTTGAGCTCGGCCGAAGTCGTGCCGTGATAAATGGTCGATGCTGCGTAAAGAACTATGAGCGACAGGCCGTAGACGACGCATCCGACGATCAGAAGCGGATCACCGCGAAGGCTTGCCAAGACGACTAGTGCCGCAAAACCGGCGACGCTTAGCGCAAGTCCAAATCCATGCGTAACAGTGTTCGCAAATTCTTCGACCGAAAGCTCTTTCAGGATCGCCCTTTCCATCCTGCAAATACCTTATCAGAGATTCAGGCGTTCGGAATTAATTTTTGACGATCGGATGGAATCGAAAAAGGCATCCAATTTTCTTGATTCGTGCGGTTCGTGTCTTTCGTGGATATGAAAGAAAAATCATCCACGAAAGACACGAAAGAGGAAAGGAGAACGAAACACCGGCGACGTTACGCCGTCAAAACTTCGTCAAAACTCAGAGTCGCTGGTAGAACGGGTGCGGCGGGCTACTCCGGTTTCGTAGGCGGCGTCTTCGACCTTGGCAGCGACGGCCTCCGCAACGCGGCGGTCGAATACCGAAGGGATGATGTAGTCGGGATGAAGTTCGTCGGGGGCGATTATCTCAGCGATCGCGTTGGCGGCGGCAAGCTTCATTGCTTCGTTGATCTGTGACGCACGGCAGTTCAGAGCGCCGCGAAAGATGCCCGGGAAACAGAGTACGTTGTTGATCTGGTTGGGATAATCGGATCGCCCGGTTGCCATCACTGCGACGAGACCTTCGGCATCCTCGGGCATGATCTCGGGAACCGGATTTGCCATCGCGAAAACGATCGGATCCTTCGCCATCGCTTTCAGATCGGTCTCGTCGATCACGCCGGGAGCCGACAGGCCGAAGAAAACATCCGCGCCTTTGATCACGTCGTGGATCGTTCCTTGCTCATTGTCCTGATTAGTGTTGCGCGCGTACCAATCCTTGACCCAGTTCATATTCTCGGTGCGGCCTTCGTAGATCGCGCCCGTCTGATCGCAACCGACGATGTTCGTGACGCCCGCCGCCATCACGATCTTCGAACACGCGACTCCTGCGGCTCCGACACCGTTGACGACGACCTTGATGTCCTCCATCTTCTTGCCGACGATCTTGAGTGCGTTGATAAGCGCGGCCAGTACGACGACGGCGGTGCCGTGCTGATCGTCGTGAAAGACAGGAATGTCGAGTTCCTCTTTGAGCCTTTCTTCGATCTCGAAGCACCGCGGGGCCGAAATATCTTCTAGATTGATACCGCCGAACGCGACCGAGATATTCTTTATCGTCTGAACTATCTCGTGCGGATCTTTCGTGTTCAGGCAGATCGGGAACGCATCGACCCCGCCGAACTCCTTAAAAAGCTGTGCCTTCCCTTCCATCACGGGCATCGCCGCCGCCGGGCCGATGTCGCCTAAACCGAGGACTGCCGACCCGTCGGATACGACCGCGACGGTATTTTTCTTGATAGTGAGGTTGTACACCTTTTCCGGATCTTTCGCGATCGCCTGGCATACGCGGGCGACGCCAGGCGTATACGCCATCGAGAGGTCCGAGCGCGTCTTCAGCGGCATCTTCGAC